>CALUPN010000014.1 GCA_944322625.1 Candidatus Gastranaerophilales bacterium
CCTCTCAATAAAAAAGACCAGAGAAAGTTAGAGCAAATGCAGGAAGAAGCAACAACTAATTATACTTCTAACAATACACTGCAAGGAGCTTCAACAGCTCTTCCTCAAGAAAATCAATATGAAAATTGGAGTGAATAAAAATGCGTGATAGTTTCAATGAAATAAATATTACACCACTTACCGATATATTTTTGGTACTTCTTATCATAATGATGGTAATAGCACCTCTTCTTGACCAGCAGGGGTTAAATCTTGCAGTGCCGGAAATTGTTAACGAAGAGCAGATTATGAAAGATCCTAAAATAATGAATTTCAGTGTTACAGCGGATAACAAGTATTATTTTAACGATACAGAAATTCAAGCTGCAGACATAGAAAGTACTGTTTCTCAAAATGCTAAAGATTTTCCTGACGGTCTGCTTATTCAGGCAGATGAAAACGCCGAGCACGGTGCTGTGGTAAAACTTATGGACAGCGCAAGAAACGCAGGCGTCACCAGCATTTCTCTCTCCAGAGGTTAGGGGGAAATAGGGGAGGGTAAATAGGGAGGGTAAATAGGAAGGATATATTCAGACTGCTCTTATACAAAATACAAGCAGGTATTGATTACTCTAAAACCGCTATAAAGCGAAATTACAACAAGAAAAGAAGGTAAGGAAAAAGATTTATGATACAACCGTTTATTTGGATGTTTAAGCACAAAGATTTTAAACAACATTTTGGGTACCTTGCCGGCATATTGATTAAATTTTTTATTCCGGCAATTATTTTATCAATATTTTTATTTCTTTTTCCTAATTTTTTACAGATAAATTTTCAAATTGCTCTTCTGATTTTAACAGCACTGCTGTTTGCAGCTCCGTTTTTATGTTTGCAAGGGTATATGTGGGAACTTACCGAAAACATTATATCCAGAGATTGGGATATCGTTGCAAATAATGTTTATAACGGCAGAATTAAACAAGTATACAAAATCGAACTTCCTGAACTTCGAACATTTAAATTAATTTGGCGCGGAATAGCTTCTGTTGTTGCAAATATACTAATGGCAATACCGGTTATTCTTCTAATTCTGATAAGTGGTATTCTGGGAGTAATCGGCTGCAAGTTTTTTAATACAACAGTCTTTGCTAATCCCGCTTATCCTTACGCATTAATAGGAGCTGTATTAATTTATTGGTTTTTGGTTCCGGCCTTTTTATGGAATTATGCAAACCGAGACTCCGTTGTAGCAGTCTGGAACCTTAGAAAAGCAGTCTACATTGCAGGAAATTATACCGGAAAATATATTCTTAATAGCACGGCTTTTTGTACATTTAATTTTTTAGTCTCACTTTTAATCTCACTTATAAAAGCTATTTTAAGCTTCGGGCTGAGCATTGCAAATATTCCGTTTATGTTTGCGACACTATTGATAATAGGAATCGCTATATATTTTATTTATATATATAGTGTTTATGTTAATGCATACTTACTTGGTACAATAGCCCCTCCCCATGAAGGATAACAGATTAAAATAAACTAAAATTTAATAATTAATTTTCCCCATGTACGCCAGTTTATCTGATTTAAGGTTCTTTGTTGTAAAAATACCCCATACTAAATGTAAAGTTTTGTAACAAAATAAAGCCGTTGTGAAATTGAATACTTTTTAAATACTTTATATATATAACAGATGTAAGAAACCAACGAGGTACAGATTATGGCTAGAATTAATTGTCACAGCGCATTTAAACATTATGAAATGTTCCACTCACGCGGCGGAGACGTAATTAATATTGGCAGCAATAACACTACAATATTTAACTGCGGCGGAAGCCATTTAGGCGGCGGCTTCTGGGGCGGATTCGGGTTAGGACTTGGAAATGCCTTTGGCAGTTTATTCAGCGGCTTTGGCGGTTTCGGAATGGGCGGTTTTGGTTTCCCTTCATTCGGCGGCGGTTTCGGTAACTTTGGCGGCGGCTGGAGCAATCCGTGGGGTAACTCTGGCGGAAGTACACGTTCTGCAAACAGTTCCAATAATACTTGTCATTGTAATGATAACACTTCAGACATAAAAGAAGATGCTGACCAAAAGAAATTAAAGAATTTAATCAACCAAATTAAAGGCTTTGTAAAAGATAAAAATGACGGAAAACCTGTTGATCCAAATGCTATTGCAAAGCTCAGACAAGAACTTAGAGATCGAATAGCAAAACCGCTTGATGATATTTACAAAGATAACAATATCAATCATTATGAGCTTTTGCTAAAAGATCTTAACGAGGCATTTCCGGAAGCAACGGAGGCTACGACGACTCCGGCAGCTACTACAGAAGCAGCTACTACGGCCCCAACGACAACAACTCCGGCAACAGCTACAACGACTCCGGCAGCAGAAGCAGCAACACCAGCTACAGAAGCAGCAACTCCTGCCGCAGAAGCAGCTACTGCAACAGAAGAAACAGAGGCAGCTGCTAATAATGAAGAAACAGAAAATCCTCATACATACTTACCAGGCTATACAAACTATGACGGAAAAACTGAATTAAACAACGGTGATGTCATAAGAGCACACGATAAAAGCGGAAAGACAAGAGATACAGAAAGTGTTAACGGCAAACCGTCTACAATTACTAAATCTGAAGGCTCTCATCCGCAAATAATTGTTATACATGACAAGAAAGATATAACATATAAATTTGACAAGAAAAATGAATACGGTGAATATATATACGTAAGCGATCAAGACCATCAGGAATATATACTCCAGAAACATGGTGATAAATATGAATTAATTCAATACGATTGGCACGAAGGATATGGTAAAAAAGACTGGAGTTCTAAAGAATAAAATATAAACCTCTCTTAAAAAGAGAGGTTTTATTTTATAAAAACATATTTTTCACCATAAGGACTTGGTAAATCTTTAACATTTTTCAAAAATTCTCCAAGGTTGTATAAAGGATTAATAGTGAATGCATTATTATTTTTAACATGCAAAATCTCATTAGAAGATAAAAGTCTTGTAACTATTTCCTCGTTTGTGGGCTCCATATGTACTCCTTTTAGAATATATGCAGTTTAGCACTAAAACAATATTTCTTCAAGTCATATTTACCGCTTATATTTACCCCCTTATATTTACCCCCTTGAAATTCTGTTTTGCTTAAGGTATCATAAATTTGTACACATGAAATGCTGAAAAGGTGGTGAAATATAAATGGCAGAAGTTAAAGTGGGCGAAAACGAAAGTATCGAAAGCGCTTTAAGAAGATTTAAGAAAAAAATCCAGAAGGCTGGTATTTTATCTGAAGTCAAAAAACGCGAAAGATACGAAAAGCCCAGCGTAAGAAGAAAACGTAAATCCGAAGCTGCTCGTAAGCGTAAGGTATAATATATCAGACGGTTCATTTCTTGAATGAGCCGTCTTTTTTACATCATAGCCGTAAATATCAGCCAACAATCCTCTTGCAAATCATATATGTTTATAATATTATAGTCCTGTGGCGACATGGCCAAGTGGTAAGGCAGAAGCCTGCAAAGCTTTTACCCCCGGTTCGAATCCGGGTGTCGCCTTTTTTTATTGAATAATAACTAACACAAATCTAGAGTTGTATGGAAAGTATTGAATTAAAACAGTTTTGGGAGCAGATTAAAGAAGAATTAATCGGGAGTTTACCTGAAAATGCTCATCCCTGGGTTTATCCGCTGGAAGTCTCCGGATATGATAAAGGGGTTTTGACTCTTGTTACCGGGCAGATGATTGGAAGAGATTTATTAAGAAAAAATCATGCTGCTCAAATGAATGAAGCCTTGAGAAAAGTCTCCGGAGAGGCTGACAGTCGAGTTGTTATTATTTATGATGAAGATTTTGCTAAAAAACTTAAAAAAGAAACTGAAAAGTTTCAAAAAAAGATTGATGAAGCTGAAATAAAAGAAAAGGCTATGGAAAATCTTTCTTATATGCAGTCGGCTTCTAATCTTAATTTAAAATATAAATTTGAGAATTTTGTTATCGGTGAAAATAGTAAATTTGCATACGCCTCATCTATGGCTGTTGCAAAAAATCCGGCGGGAAAATATAATCCGCTCTTTATTTACGGGAATTCAGGACTCGGTAAAACCCATTTGATGCAGGCTATCGGACATTATACCATTTTTCACAATCCTAAATTAAAAGTTAAGTATACTAAAACAGAGGATTATGTAAACGATTATATTTCCAATAGCCGCAAAAATCAGGGCGGGAATATCGAAAACATGTCAAAATTTAACAAAAAATATACAAACATAGACATTATTTTGATTGATGATATACAGTTTATTGAATCGAAAATGAAATCTATGGATAATTTACAATACACTTTTGATAGTTTGTACAATAAAGGGAAGCAGATTGTTATAACTTCCGACAGGCTGCCGAAAGAAATTCCGACGCTTACTGCGGCTTTATGTTCGAGATTTGAAATGGGATTAATGGTTGAGATAACCCCGCCGGATTTTGAAACAAGGTTGGAAATCATTAAGAAATTAGCTGTTGATAATGACTTAAAGTTTGAAGAGGAAGCTCTAAGGTATATTGCTGAAAATTTTAGTAATAATGTCAGGGAGCTGGAAGGTGCTTTTACAAGAGTTTGTGCGTATGCAGAAGTCTCTGAACAGGAATTGACGCTGGATTTAGCAAGAGAAGTCCTAAAATGCAGCGGTAACAGTCAGGAAATTAGTTTTGATAAAATTGCAAGAGTTACGGCGAGCTATTATGATGTTGATATGAATGATATTAAAGGTACCGCAAGGGGACAGAAAGTGTCTCTTGCAAGACATGTCTCCATATATTTATGCAGGGATATTACAAATCAGAGTTTTGTTAATATAGCCAAATATTACGGGAAAAAACATACGACAATAATGTTTGCATATGACAAAATAAAAAAAGAAAAAAACACTAATCCGGAAATTTCAACTGCCTTAAGAGAGATTAGACAGGTGTTAAAAGTTTTATAGCTGACCTGCTACTCGTTTTTATAAAAATTTTATGATACATAATATATTATAAGCAGGGATAAAAAAGTCAGTTTAGGACGGAGCATTTATGTTAGATAATATCAAATATTTAATGTGTCTAAAATCGGTTGATAAATGTATTTCGGAAAACCGGTTTGATTTGGCTCTTGATAAATTGAACTTTTTAGTAAAAGAGGAATTCAGACCTTCGGAAACTTTCTTAAAACGCGGCAGATTATGTCATAAACTCTTGATGCTTGAGGATGCGTATTCGGATTTTACTTATATAATTACTCATTGTGTAAAAAAAGAAGAAGCTTATTATGAAAGATTGTTTTTAAATTTTGAGATTTCTAATTATTATGAGGCTATCCTTGATGCTAACAAAATTCTCGGGTGGGATAAGGATAATTTTGATGTTAAGCGGATTAAGTTTTTATCGCTTGTTTATTCAAGTCAGGAAGGTATTGCCAAAGACTATATTTTAAATATTTTTGAATTCAACAAGTATAGAACTATTAAATTTTTATTTGAAGAGGCTGCTAAGACTATTGCCGGCGACGAGCTTGCAAAGGCTTTAAAACTCTTATCTCTGGTAGATATGATTGATATGGATAATCCGATTAAGTTATTGGAAGAGTCAAATATATACGGGCTTGCAAATATGAAGGACAGGCAGCAGGAAATCCTCAATAAAATTAATTCTGTTTTCCCGAAATATTTTGTTTCCCACTTTAGATTTACTGATATGTATCAGGATAAGGATTTGATGGAAATATGTTTTCTTTTAGAGCTGAAAATATTTGATAAGCAAAATTTATTTGCTTATCCGATGCATATTTTAGAAGGGTATAAAAATCATATGGAAGGGCATATCATAGATTCAAAGGAATGCTTTGAGCGTGCAATTGAGTTGAATCCTAATAAACCGGAAGCTTATGTTCTTTTGGCTCAAACTCTGCAATTAATGTCGGGATATGATAATCCGGAATATAAGAAAGATGCTGCTGAAAATTATAAAAGAGCTATGGAAATATACAGGCGTGAAAATCTTTCAGATAAGGTTGATGAAATGAGGCGCCAGCTTAAGCATTTGAATTCTAACCTGCTTCTAAAGTAGATTTGACATAGTTTTCATTCACGCCTTTGTAGTTAATCTTTGATGATGTTATAGGCTGTCTGTAGTCGTATTTGTTTATTGAACGTGCTTCGACAATTATAGACGGCGGGAGAATTGACCATTTATAAAGAGCTGTTGACATCCGTCTAAAGAATTTATCAATCCATTCGGTTTTTTGTTCTGTTGTAACCGGATTATGAATTTCATAAACAAATTTTGTATTTAATAAATCCTGATAACCTTCATTTTTATTCTCAACCCGCCAGATAATTTCATCCAGAAATTCATATGGCATAAGAGCATCCTCTGCTATAAGCGGTTTTCCTGTTTTAGGGTCTATAGCAAGTTCCGCTCCGGGTTTTTTAAGAATTATTGCTTCCGGTATAGCATTTTTTTCTTCTCTGTTTTTGTTTAACCATCTTGCAAACGCAAATAATTTTGTCTTTGGAACATCCGCAATCGGCGCAAAACCGCCGGACATATCGCCGTTTATGGTTGCATAGCCCATATAGAGTTCGGATTTATCCGAAGTTGCAATCGGAATACAGGAAGAAAATTCATTGCTTATTCCCCACAGGAACATCGCTCTTGAGCGTGCCTGAATATTATCCGGGGTAAATGAGGTTTTATATCTCCCATCCCAGTTTTGTTCAACTTCTGAAAAAAGTTTATTCAAACATTCGGTTGTTGTTTCAATCATAGGTTTAATTGAAGCTTCCGCAAAGTTTATACCGAGGTTATGTGCAAGCTCTTCCGCGTCTGAACGGCTCTCTTTGCTTGTAATTTTAGACGGCATAGAAATTCCGTATACATTTTCTTTTCCGATAGCATCAGCAAGAAGTACAGCACAAACGGTTGAGTCCAGTCCCCCTGAAAGCCCGAGAACGGCACGTTTAAAGCCGCATTTTCTAAAATAATCCCGTATTCCCTGGATAATTGTTTTATATGTTCTTTCTAAATCCGATTCGTATTCAAGTGTAAAGACTTTTTGCTCGGTTAAGGATTTATCAAGTCCTCTTGTTAAGGGATAAATTTTTCCGGTATTATTGAGTGGGTTTACTATTAAAAGCTGCTCTTCAAAGGATTTTGCCCTTGCAATTAATTCTCCCTCAGAATTGAATACGCGGCTTGAGCCGTCAAAAGAGCTGTTATCGATTGCGCCTACCTGATTTACGTATACAATCGGGGTTTTGTATTTTTTTGCGATAAAAGAGAGCATATTATGTTTTAACTGTTCTTTTTTTGCTCTGGTTGGCGATGCGGAGCAATTAATAAATATTTCCGGATTTTCTTTCGCAAGCTCATCTATAGGATCTTTTTCGTAAAAATGTTTTCCGAAAAATTCTTTGTTATTCCAACAGTCCTCGCAAATAGAAATCCCGTATTTTTCAAACAATTTAGAGCGTTTTATTATATTTTCCTTATCAAATTTCCCGAGAGTTTCCGAAGGCTGTACTCCGACAACGGGAGACGGTTCCATATATCTGTAATCATTGAATTCGGAATACGTAGGAAGCAGGGATTTTCTGACTATGCCGCTAATTTTTCCGTCTTTTAGGATTGCTGCAGAGTTAAAATATTTTTTCCCTTCCGCTTCTTTTTCACGCGGTTCAATAAATCCCACGAGTGCTGTTGTGCCTTTCGTTATTTTTGCAAGCCCTTTTAGCCACTTAATATTTTCATCAACAATAACAGGATGCCGGTCAATGGTGTCCTCTATAGGATATCCCATTAGCGCAAGTTCAGGAAATACTATCATTTCAAGACCTATTTTGCAGGCATATTTTATATATTTTGCAATTTTTTTTGCATTATATTCTATATTACCTGCAATAGGGTTAATCTGCGCCATCCCTATATAACCGCCTTTAGAGACAATTTCTCTTATGCTGCTTATTATATTTTCCGGGATTTCTTCTCCGTGTGAGAACTTCTTATCAACAATTTCGGATAGTGTGTATAATTTTTCCATAATTTACCTGACCAATGTATCTACAATTTCCCTGAAAGCTCCTTCGCCGCTTCTTGCTGTTGTGATTTGAATTCCTTCGATTTCTTTTACTTTTTTTACCGCATCCGGAACTGTTATTGCATATTTTGCGAACTTCAATGAGTCCAAATCGTTTATATCGTCGCCTATATAGACAAATTCATCCTCTTTTAAATTGTATTTTTCTATAATCGATTTTAATACATCAATTTTAATTCTGATATTCTGATGAACTTCTACCACATCAAATTTTTTTGCAATAATATCTATTGCGGAATTTTTTTCTCCGGAGATTATTCCTATTTTATAACCGTTTTTTCTTAGGATAGAAAATGCCATGACATCTCTGAAATTAAGTTTCCGGCTCATGCCGCCTTCAGAATTAATATAAACACAGTTATCTGTTACAATTCCGTCAAAATCAGTAATAACAAATTTTATACTATCCGGTAAATGTAATGTCATATTTTCTCCTTACCCCTTTACCCCTTACCCCTTTACTCTTCTTAGCTTTTCAATAATCGGAATTTCTCTCGGGTAAACAACTTTTACGCCGTCTCCGAGTAAATCAGGAGTTTGTCTTATATCTCTTACCAGATGGTAAAGCCCGGCCATTTCAAGACTTGCAGCCTGATCAGAGCCCCAGTTCGTCCTGTCTGTTGTAATATGCCGTTCTACTACAGCTGCCCCGAGAGCTGCTGCCAAAACAGAAGGGGTCACACCTCTTTCATGTCCCGAATAACCAATCGGACAGGAGAATTCTTTTCGGAATGTCTCAATCACCCTAAGGTTAGTTTCTTCTGAATTAGAAGGGTATGTGGAAGTACAATGAAGTATTACAAGATTTTCTTCTCCAAGAATGGAAACGGCGTGTCTTATCTGCTCCATAGTACTCATGCCAGTTGAAAGCATGATAGGTTTGCCTTTGCTCCTCGTATATTTTAGAAGATTATCGTCAGTTAATGATGCAGACGCTATTTTGTAGCAGGGAATATCAAATTTTTCCATAAAATCTACGGAGTTTTCATCCCAGCAGGATGCAAACCACATAATACCCTTCTTTTTGCAGTATTCATCAATCTCTCTGTATTCTTCTTCTCCAAACTCCAGACCTCGTTTTAAATCGCCGTTAGTGTTACCAAATACACTCTTTCTTTCTTTTGCAAGTTCTTCTTTTGTATAAACTATATCAACCGTTCTTTTTTGAAATTTTACGGCATCACATCCGGTTGTAACAGCAATATCAATCATCTTTTTAGCTAAATTAACAGAACCGTTATGATTAATTCCGATTTCTGCAATAATAAAGCAAGGGCAGCCGTCACCTATAATTCTGTCTGCAATTTTCACACACTTTCTGACCATCTGAAACTCCATTTACAAATATTTTTTATATAACGCAAATTCATCAGGATCCACACTGTGCTCAAGATTTTTTTCTTCGGTTTTTTCCTGCGGAGCCGATTCCTGAGCTGCAGTATGAAACAGCTTGTCAATTATTCCGTCCGGATTTTCTTCTTCATAAATATCAGAAATTTCAAATTTATCATCATCTTCCGTGTCTTTGGTTTCGTTTATCTCTTCATCCTTAGAGCTGGCAACAACTTTAGTAAATCCGGGGATTTCAATTTTAGGTATTTCTATTCTCGGAATTCTTATATTAGGAATTTCTATTTTAGAGTATTTACCCTCTTCAATTTTTTCGGGAGGATAAGAGCCCAAATCTTTAATGAGATGTATTGAGTTCGCGGAAGCTCCGATAAGCATTCTTTTTCCGTCTAAATCCACAACATGAAGAGTCTTATTGTTCCCTAAATGTGTTGTAGATACGACCGAAGCCCTGGATGCGTTAACATCTCCCATTTGTTTTTTCAAAGTATTAAACCCTAACTTATTAAGTTTTGCATAAATAATTCCGGTTGCATAAATCAAAAGAATTACAAATAAAAGAGAAAATACGATTGAAATCAGGTTTGGCTCTTGTCCGACTGTTTGAGTAACAGTATTTGCGGTATCTGAAACAGTTGAAACAGAAGACGCTTGAGCAGCACTATTCAATAAAGGCTCCGGAAGGTCCGGCAGTATTTCAAATTTTTCGGCCGCCCAACATTCCAGCGTACAGAAAAAACAAAAAGCCCCCAAATATAATCTCGTCAAAATCTTATTCATCTCAACCGTTTCTTTCTTAAAAATTTTTCTCCCCAACTATACCGGCCTGTCAATTTATGATATAATTGTACCATAAAATTTTAAAATAGGATAGTTCGCCATGCCTTTTGAAATTATAAGTTGTTTTATGGAAGAGAACAGTTTGTTTTTAATACATGTACTTAATCTCTTTGTACTTTTGACATTGATTTTACTTTTTATTTTTACCCGCAGAACCAGAAAACGCTGGACGAAGTATAATGATTTTCTGGGGATATTAACAAATACTGTTAATTCAGTAAGATATGGCGATTTGTCAAAGAAAATTGAAAAAATTGATATTCCGAGTTCAAGCCAGCTTACGGAGAGTGTTAACAGAATGATAGAGTCTTTAAAAGACCGGGAAAAAATGATTACGGAATATCAAAATGAACTTCATAATCAAAACAAATTCTTAGAAGCTGTCTTTAATTCTCTTTCTGACGGGTTAATTATTTATGACGGCGATTATAAGATTTTGAGAGCAACAACTAAGATTAGTGAATGGTTTGATGCTCCTGTAAAGGAATTATACGGAGAAAATATCTTCGATTATATTCTGATTCCGCAGGGGAAAAGACTTGAAAAACTTAAAAATGATGATGTTTTTGTGAAATCCGATAAGGCGTCTAACTTTACTGCAAGTTCAATGGAGCTGAAACTTGAGGATAATGTAAAGCGTTTTATTCTAATATTAAAAAATGTTACAAATGAGCGCGAACTCGAAAGTTTAAAAGATGATTTTGTCGCAACACTAACTCACGATTTGAAAGTGCCGATTATTGCAGAAACAAACATGCTTGAATTGTTTTTAAACGAAAGCTTCGGACATGTTTCAGAAAAGCAGAGGACAGCATTAAAGAATATGCAGGCTTCAAATAAAGAATTGCTGGATTTGGTGCAGATTGTTCTTGAAACTTATAAAGTTCGAGACGGTAAAATCAGGCTTTATAAAGATAATATTATGCTTAAAGGGTTCATAGAGGAAATCGTTGAGGAGATGAAGCCTATTGCTGATAAGACAAAAAATAATCTGGAATTTATGACTCCGCGTGATATAAGAGTATATGCAGACAGAATTCAATTAAAACGTGTGGTTAAAAATCTCATACAGAATGCAATCTCTTATGGAGAACCGAACTCGCCGGTTGAAATTAAGATAGGTGAAATTCCAAGATATATCGTAATTACTGTTAAAGACTACGGTGCCGGAATTTCTAAGAGTGATATTAACAAAATTTTTAACAAATATTATTCAGCAGCAAAGAAATTCAGAAAAATTGGCACCGGCTTAGGGTTATATCTTGCACTGCAGGTTATAAAGTCTCATGAAGGCGAGCTTGTCGTAGAAAGCGAAGAGGGGAAATATACGGAATTTATGATTAAGCTTCCGGCTGTTGAAAATATGAATTTGCATTACGGAGAATGAGAATGATTTTATTTGATACTAAATATCTTCAATTAAAAAGTACACCGTCTAAGTCCGGTAAAGAATGGGTTTATGCTCATCGTCCAAATGCTAAAGATGTTGTAATAATTCTTCCGTTGATTAACAACGAAAAAATATTGTTTCTAAAAGAAGAGCGTCCGCCTTTACAGGCAGAAGGAATTGCAAAGTTTTGCCTGGGATTTCCGGCTGGACTTGTCGGAGATGAAAGAAAAGGTGAAACAATTGAAGATGCTATTAAAGCGGAACTTATGGAAGAGGCCGGGCTTGAAGCTGATACGATAAAGATTATGACAAGAAAAACGGCAAGTTCTGCCGGTTGTGTTTCTGAAACAATAACTATTGCAATTGCTTATATAAATAATTATGAGTTAAAGTCAACTCCGGTAAATGACGGCGGTGTTATTGTTGATAGAATTCTTATAAACAGAAATGAAGTATATGCCTGGCTTAAAGAGCAGGAGAAAGAGGGGATTGCACTTACTGCCTCTACTCTTGCGGCTTTATATTTTTTAGATGAGGAGGAAAGATGATTTCAAGAGGTATAAGAGGAGCAATTACTGTTGAAGAAAATACACAGGAAGCTATCGGTGCTGCAACAATTAAGCTTTTATCAGAAATCGTAAAGAAAAACAATATTGATACGGATATGATTTCACATGCAATTTTTACATTGACAGAAGATTTGAATGCGGATTTCCCTGCAAAATATGCAAGAATAAACTTAAAGTGGAAAGATGTTCCTATGATGTGTTTTCATGAACTTGATGTTCCGGGAAGTCTCAGAATGTGTCTGCGTGTTCTTGTCGTTGTTAATTGCGGTGAGGGGTTTATACCGGAATTCGTTTATCTTGAAGGAGCTTCGGGGTTAAGAAAATGAAAAGATTTTTGATAGTTGATGATATAAAAGGCTGGCGCGATTATAATTCAAACATTATGCAGGAGCTTTTTCCGGCGGAAGAAATTGAGATTGATACAGCAGAATCCGCAGCACGTGCTTATGATTATTTGCTTGAAGGGAAGCCTTATTATGCAATAATAACAGACTTACAGATGGAAGATGATTATGCTCCAAAACATGCCGGAGAATGGCTCGTTGAACAAATAAAAACATTTAGTCGTTATAACAGTACAAAAGTTGTAATGATTTCAGCGACGTACAATATAAGGCATATTGCAGAAACTTTAGGAGTGTCTTGTATTCCGAAATCTACGGCTTTAAAGTGTTTTTCAGCATATGAGGAACTGTTATCGGATGAAAATAAAAATATTCACTAGTTTAATTTGCATTATATTATCTCTGGGGTATGCTTTTGCAATTAATCCCAAACCCGATTATGCAAAATTTTATAATATTTCAAACGATTTAAATATAAAATTTAATCAGCTTGATAAGGATAGGCAAAAAACACTCTCAAAAGAGGATAAAAAGCTTTATAAAAAACTTCTAAAGAATGAGAAGTATATTGCAAAAGGAAAAATTGAAAAAGCTGATAAATATTATCCAAACCTCATTCCGAATTATATCAGGCTTATGGATTTTTATAATGCAAAAAGTGAGTATCAAAAAGCCCTGGACTATGCGAATAAAATTAAAGAAGAAGACAAATGGAATTTAGTCCAGAGACCTGTTATTGACTACAGAATAGCTGTATTATATTCCGGGTGCGGCGATTATTTAAATTCCAATAAAATCCTGGCGGCATATATAAAAACAAAAAATCCTGTCTATGACGCTTCTCTGTTTCAGTTAGGGCAAAACTATTTTTATATGCAGGATTATAAGAATGCGGTTTTGTATGAGTCAAAAATATCTAATGATTCACGGTTTTTTGTTCCCGCCCAAGAAATTCTTTTTACGGCATACACTGTTATGAAAAATCCGGCCGGTGCATATAAAGCTGCTGCGAATCTGATAAAATACTGTCCGAATGAACCGAATAACTATATGAGGCTAGCTTATACAACATCTAATCCTGATGAGAAACTCATAAATTACTATAAAGCTAAAAATCTCTATTTTGCACAAAATTCTCTTTCTATGGTGAAGAAGATTAATGAGCTTATTGTACCTATAGAGCAGAAAAGAATAGATAAAGCTTACGACAAAATAACTAACTATTGCAAAAAGCCGGACTGGATAAAAATAAGAAAAAGAAATCAAGATTTACTGAAAGATGATATTATATACTGGGACAGGCGCCAGGATGATTTTTTTGAAACTGCTAATGACTGCATAAAAAGATATTCCGGAAACAACCTGATTGCTTGTTTTTCCGAGTTAAACAACTCTCAAACATTATTAGATAAAGATTTGAACGAAGAAAATGCAAGACGCATGGAAGCTAAACAGAGGGAAGAACAAAATATTTTGTTACAGCAGCAAAACGCTCTGCTTAAGGAACAAAACCGTTTAAGATATTATCAATGGTATTCTCCGAGGTATTATGACTATTATTTCGGACGTTATCCTTACTACTGGTAAACATTGTACTATTAGTTATTGCATTTTGCTTTGTGACATTCTATACTTTTGAACTCCAATTATCACCCACCCCACCCCTGTCTTGGATTTGCTCCAAGCTCACATTTACCCTCCGTCCGCAAATCCGCTCCCTCAAGGGGCAAAGCACTACGCCAGGCGCGGAAACTACCCGCCCCCTGCGGGAGGGTCGAAATCTTTGATTTCGGGGAGGGGTTCAATAAACAAAAAGAAAAGTTTGCCGTTGAGACAATGGCAAACATTAAATAAACACGAGGATATTAAGAGAGAGTATAAAAGGGGGAAATGAACTTCACGGTCTTATTTGACCGTTCTGTTTTTGTAAAATTTGTTTTTAAACTTTTTTTATTTATCCCTTACGTATATATAAAGTAATTTTGTTTAAAAAAATTGCCAGATTTTACAAAAACGTTACACTCCTTAAAAGCTTATTACATAAGGATTTAAGGAGTATATATAAAATATTTTTAAATAATATCTTGCTTTACACAAAGCTTTTTTGTGCTAGCATGTAAATAGTTATAGTGGGATAGAGGAGAAAGATTTTGGCACAGCAGAATATGTTTTCAGACGGTAAAATAGTTCCGGTTAATATTAGAGAAGAGATGAAAAAGTGCTATATAGATTACGCAATGAGTGTAATCGTAGGGCGTGCTCTTCCGGATGTAAGAGACGGATTAAAGCCTGTTCACAGACGTATTTTGTATGCAATGAACGAGTTAGGAATGACACCTGATAAGCCGTTTAAGAAATGTGCACGTATTGTCGGTGAAGTTCTCGGTAAATATCACCCGCACGGTGATAGCTCTGTGTATGAAGCTCTTGTGCGTCTTGCACAAGACTTTAATACGAGATATCTTGTAGTTGACGGGCATGGTAATTTCGGCTCAGTTGACGGTGACAGCGCTGCTGCAATGCGTTATACAGAGGCAAGGATGCACAAAATTACTACTTCTATGCTTGCTGATATTGATTGTGAAACTGTTGACTTCGGACCAAACTTTGACGGTTCTTTAGAGGAACCTTCCGTTTTACCGGTAAGACTCCCCATGCTTTTATTAAACGGGGTATCCGGTATTGCTGTAGGTATGGCAACCAATATTCCGCCTCATAACTTAAGAGAAGTCGTAGACGGAACAATTGCATTAATTGATAACCCGCAGATTACCGTTGAAGGTTTGATGGAACATATTAAAGGACCTGATTTCCCGACTGCTGCAACCATTGTCGGCTTAAATGATATAAGACAGGCTTATGAGACAGGAAGAGGCTCTATTAAAATGTCTGCTGTTGCTACGATTGAAGAAATTCCGGGCGGAGCAGGCAGACAGACCAGAACTGCAATCATTGTCACTGAAATTCCTTATCAGGTTAACAAAGCACAGTTAATAGAGAAAATTGCGGATTTGGTTAAAGAACAGAGAATAAACGGTATTTCAGATTTGAGAGACGAATCCGACAGAGAAGGGATGCGTATTGTAATCGAGCTTAAGCGCGATGCTAAGCCGGAAGTTGTTAAAAATAATCTGTTTAAATATACACAGCTTGCAACGACTTTCGGCGTAAACATGGTTACATTGTGCGGCAAACAGCCAAGGCTGCTTAACCTCTATGAAGTGTTAAACGAATTTGTTGAGCATAGGGTTGAAATTGTTACAAGAAGAACTATTTATTTCTTAAAGAAAGCTAAAATCAGAGCTCATATCTTAGCAGGTTTGTTGATTGCTTTAGGTTCTTTAGATGAAGTTATTGAACTGATTAAGAAATCCAAAACTACTGACGATGCAAGAGTCGGCTTGATGAGCAGGTTTGGTCTTGATGTTGATCAGGCTAATGCAATTCTTGAAATGCAGTTAAGAAGATTGACAGGATTAGAGCAGGACAAAATCAAAAATGAATATGATGAACTGCTTAAAAAGATTGAAGAATATGAGGGAATTCTTGCAGACAGACAAAAAGTTCTTGATATTATTAAGGCAGAACTTTTAGAAGATAAAGAGAAGTACGGGGATGACAGAAAAACTCAAATCGTTCCGGAGCAGGGCGAAGTTACAATCGAGGATTTGACTCCGAATACTCCGATGGCTGTATTTATTACCCATCAAGGATATTTGAAGAGAATCGCTCTTGATACTTTTGAACGCCAGAACCGTGCAACACGCGGAAAAGCCGGCATGAAAACCAAAGATGACGATGATATACAACATTTCTTTACTGCAATGATGCATGATAAAGTATTGTTCTTCTCATCTAAAGGTATTGTATACAGCTTGAATGTATACGATTTCCCAGAAGGAGGAAGACAGTCAAAAGGCTTGCCGATTGTAAACGTTCTTCCTATAGAGCAGGGAGAAACTATTACAGCTGTTGTTCCGGTAAGTAATTTCTCTCATGATTTGAACCTTATTATGCTGACTCAAAAAGGCTATATCAAACGTATTGAGCTGGATAACTTCGCAAGTATCAGAAGAAGCGGTATTATTGCAATTTCACTGGAAGAAGGTGACAAACTCAATTGGGTTAAACTTGCAAAACCGAATGATGAAATTATAATCGGTACATCCTGCGGTATGGCAATAAGATTCCCGATTGAAGATTTAAGACCGCTAGGCAGAAGCGCAAGGGGTGTTACATCTATGAAACTCCGTGCTGCTGATACAATTATCGGATGCGATATTGTACCGAGAAATTATGATGCAGATCTGCTTGTTGTAACCTCAGACGGTTTCGGGAAACGCACAAAACTCTCTGAATTCCGTACACAAAACAGAGGCGGTATCGGTTTGATAGCAACAAAATTTAAGTCTAATATGTCAAGACTTGTTGCATTAACTATTGTTGAAGAAAGCGATGAGATTATGCTTGTTACTGCAAACGGTATTGTAACAAGGATTAAAGCCGGTGATATCTCTTGTCAGGGCAGACCGGCAACGGGTGTAAGAGCTCAAAACCTTGTTGATAATGATACAGTTGTTTCAGTAAATAAAATTGTTAATACAGATAAGGATGATGAAGATACTACTCCGTCCGGCGGCTGTACTATTGAAGATATGTCAGCAGGTGAGCAGACTTCTATTATTGGAACAGAAGAGTAATATAAAATAAATAGAGAGCGGGCGAAGCAAAGCTTCGCCCGCTAATATTTGGAGGTAATATGGAAAACTTACAAATTTATCTGGATAAAGATATAAACCGGGATTTAATAAAAAATAAAAAGATTGCAGTAATTGGTTTTGGCTCGCAAGGTTACGGTCAGGGGCTAAATCTTAAAGATTCCGGCTGTGATGTAATTTTTGGCTTAAGGCAGGGGGGAGCATCTGATATAAAAGCGAAAGATTACGGACTAACGACAATGCCGATTGCGGATGCGGTAAAAGAAGCTGATGTTATTCAAATTCTTATTCCTGATGAAATTCAGGCGCAAGTTTATAAGGAAGAAATTGAGCCGAATTTGAGAGCCGGTCAGTATTTGATGTTTGCTCACGGGTTTAATATCCACTATGGATTTATTAAACCGCCTAAGGATATAAATGTCATTATGGTTGCTCCAAAAGCTCCGGGGCATACAGTAAGAAGCGAGTATAAAGCAGGCCGCGGGGTTCCGTCTCTAATAGCTGTTTATCAGGATTATAGCGGTAATTCAAAAGAGATTGCTCTTTCTTATGCTTCTACTATCGGATCCGGAAGAACCGGAATCTTAGAAACAACTTTCAGGGAAGAAACCGAAACTGATTTATTTGGAGAGCAGGCTGTTTTATGCGGCGGGTGTTCTGCTTTAATAAAAGCGGCTTTTGATACTCTTGTGGAAGCCGGATATTCTCCGTATATGGCATATTTTGAAGTATGCCATGAACTTAAACTGATTGTTGATTTAATTTATCAAGGCGGAATAGAGGATATGCACTATTCTGTTTCAAATAACGCAGAGTACGGCGATTTAACAAGGGGCGGAAAATTAATTAATTCTGATGTTAAAAACGAAATGAAAAAGATTTTATCAGATATCCAGAGTGGAAAATATGCGAAGGAATTTATGGAAGAGATGGCATCAGGGGCACCTAATTTTAAAGCGTTAAGGGCAGCATCTCAAGGGCATTTAATAGAAAAAGTCGGCTCTGAAATCCGCTCTGCGTTTAAATGGAATAATGAGAATAAGTTAATAGATAAGACAAGGAATTAGCCTTCCGGTTATAAATATTTTCTCCGTGCGGGCTATGGTAATTACCGTACACTTTTTTACAATAGAAATGTATTGAAGATACAGTTCGTTAATTTAAAAAAAGGAGTACGAGATGAAAAAAACATTATCTGTATTAGCTGTTTTAGGTATCGTATCAGTAATAGGGACACAAAGTGCCAATGCTTTTGACTGGTCAAGCTTAAATCCTGCTTATTGGGGACATTGTCCGAAATGTGAAAAGAAAAAGCCCGATTGTTCCTGCAAGAAACAGAAGAAGTGCGACCCTTGTGAAACAGGCGCTGCAGCACCGTGCGATCCGTGTGCTAAAAAACAGCCTATTCAATGTGATCCTTGTGCAAAAAAGCCTGCACCGTGTGATCCATGCCAAAAACAAGTTACACAGCCGCAGCCTTGCGATGCTTGCGACAGATTACAGCAAATGAATAAGTAGCTAAATTTTTAACCCTGCTCAATAGTTTGGGCAGGGTTTTCCAAACTCCTCTATTTGTTTGATTACAAATTTGAACAAATATTTTAAACTTAAATTGTTAATGGGGAGAGATATGGCTAAATCGAATTTAAAAGAGAAGAAGGCTAAGGGAGCCGGATTAAGGGTTGTTAAAGAAAATGCGGTAAAAACTACAGCATACAGCGACATAAATTTAAAGCAGTGGCGGGATTATGAACATGTAAAAACAGATACATTGTGGGAATTCCCGGCTCGTTTAAAAGAAGGCGGGCATTCTAATGAATACCACGGGAATTATATTCCGCAGATTGCCCAGCAGATTTATGAAAGATTTACAAAGAAAAACGATATTGTTTTGGATTTATTTTTTGGCTCCGGTACATCCGGTATTGAGGCTGTAAATATGAACAGACGCTGTATCGGTGTTGAATTAAAAGAGGATTTGGCAGAGAGTGTCTCTGAAAAATTTACGCCAAAACAACTTGTAACAGATGTTAATATTATATGTGCGGATTCTGCAAGCGAGCTTGCAAAAGAAAAAATTCAGGCAAGGCTTGATATCATGGGAAGAAAACAAGCCCAGCTTTTAATGCTGCATCCGCCTTATGATGATATTATTAAATTCTCGGATAAGAAAGAGGATTTATCTAACTGCGCAACAACAGAAGAATTTTATGATTTATTTGAAAAAGTTGCTAAAAACGGATACGACCTGTTGGAAAAAGGCCGCTTTGCCTGTCTTATAATCGGAGATAAGTATGCTAATTCACAGCATATTCCGCTCGGATTTGAATGTATGGCAAGAATGAATAAGCTTGGATTTATTACTAAAGCTATTATTATAAAAGATATGCAGGGTAATGAACGAGCTAAGGGCAAGACTGCAAATTTATGGCGCTACAGAGCCTTAGCAGGCGGTTTTTATATCTTTAAGCATGAATATGTAATGGTATTTCAAAAAGTATGATAAAAGAAGTTCAAGACGGCCTTCTGGTAAAAATAAAGATAGTTCCCAATTCTTCTAAAAATGAACTTATAATAGAAGAAGATTTCATAAAAGTGAAGGTTACTGCGCAGCCTGTAGAAAATAAAGCTAATAAGGCTCTTGTTGAATATTTATCAAAACTTCTCAGACTGCCTAAATCATGTATAGTGATTGTAAAAGGAGAAACGTCTAAAGATAAAACACTATTGTTTTCGATAAACGATAAAAATAAGAAGGATTTTATTATTTCTCAATTGACAAAATAGATTAAAAAATATACTATAGAAATAAAGAGGAAAAGGTATATGTATAAGCGCTGGTATGATGTAGACCCGACAGTAAGTTTAGCCGTAAGTTTGATGCGTAATGCAAATATAATGACGCAGTACAAATGTGCAGATTTGATTGTAAGTAAGTCAAAAGAGAACGGTATCGACTTAGCTGACAATATTTTAACCGATGCATTTACCTATGTATTAAGGCGCTGGTATGATACGGATCAAAAAATAGCGGAAGCGTTTGAGTATTTGAAATGCTTGCCTCCGGATGTCCAGAAAGAAGTTGCAATAGATTTAATAAATCTTTTGCAGGAAGAGGAAGTAAAATAGTTCAATGAATTCACTCTGGCATTTATGCATTAATCCGGCTCTTATTTCAGTTGTTTTGTTATGCGTTTTGTGCTTAAAGAAAGTTAATGTACTTCTTGCTATTATAATTGCGACATTGACCGGCGGTTTGCTTGCAGGACTAAATGTAAAAGATGTAATGCACGTTTTTATTTCAGGCATGGGAGATAACTCGGAAACGGCATTGAGTTATATTCTGCTCGGTGCATTTGCGGCAACCATGGCTCATTCAGGTTTTACGGATGTGGTTTCATCAAAAATTACTAAAATTGTTGCCGGCAGAAAAATGGTTCTGCTTCTTATTCTAACCTTAATTGCTATGGCTTCGCAGAATATTATTCCTATTCATATAGCCTTTATTCCGATTATTATTCCGCCCTTGCTGGGAATAATGAATAAACTAAAAATTGACAGAAGGGCTGTTGCCTGTACCCTGGCTTTTGGCTTAAAAATGCCCTATATTGCAATTCCGGCAGGTTTCGGTTTAATTTTCCAAAACCTGATTGCGGATAATATGATACAAAACGGCGTTTATGTTATGAGAAACGACATTTGGAAGTATAATTCAATACTGGGTTTAGGTATGGTAGCGGGCCTTTTGACAGCAGTATTCATAAGCTACAGAAAACCGCGTATATACGAAGATAAACCTATCGCCAATATGACAGTTGCAAAAGAGGTAAAATTTTTGCCGAAACATTGGATTGTTATGCTTGCAGCTCTTGCAACTTTTATAGTTCAGTTGTTGACCCAATCTCTGCCTTTAGGCGCGCTTGTTGGTCTGGGAATAATTTTTTCCTGCCGCGTTATTCCTCAGGATAAAATGGATCATATGATGAATGAAGGTATTTATCTTATGGGTTATGTAGCTTTTGTAATGCTTGTGGCAGCCGGGTTTGCATCTGTTCTTAAAGAATCGGGTGCCATTAATTCTCTTATTACTTCCGTAATAAGTTTTATGCCTGAAAGTGTCATGATTACTTCTCTTGTAATCCTTTTGCTGGGCCTGTTTATAACAATCGGCATCGGAACTTCTTTCGGGACAATTCCTATTCTTGCGGTACTGTTTATTCCTGTATGTGTCCATATGGGATTTAATACTCCGCAGATGGTTATTCTGTTAGCTGCCGCCGCGGCTCTCGGTGATGCAGGTTCTCCCGCTTCCGATACAACTTTAGGCCCGACTTCCGGCTTAAACGCTGACGGACAGCATAACCATATTTTTGATACCTGTATTCCTACTTTTCTTCACTATAATATAGCTTTAATTATCTTTGCTTTATTAGGAATATGGCTTTTTGCTTAATTTATTAGCTCAAACTGTAATCAAAATCTTCTTGAATATTGCTTGAAAGCATAGATTGAAGTGATTCCATATAAGCATTTACTTCTTCTAATTCAGCACTGTCAGTTGTAATTTGTGCATCAATAGCAGTTTCCCAAGCTGTTAAATCGTTAAACATTTCCTGGTATTTTGCAGTAATCTTATCAATTTCTTCTTCAAATTCAGGGATTTCAGTATAGTCTAAATATTCACCCTGTAAAGATTCGTCTTGTTCAAATAAAGATTTAAAATAGTCTCTGACAGAATGAGATTCTGCATTTTTAAGAGATTGAGCATCAGCTTGTGAATAAGTTGCAAGAGATTTCTGAGATTGAAGCTCGGTAATTTCGAGGTTCAATTGATTTCTTCTTAACTTGTAGCTTAATAATGTTTCGTGTAAATTTGCGATTGCCATCTTCGTTCACCATCATTTTAAATCTTACATATATATAAAGTATTTAAAAATGATGTGATTTCAATAGGGATAAATATTGTTACAAAACTTTACATTTCTTTCAAATTTTCTGATTTTGATGCTTTTACGGCTAAAGTGTCACATCGCTCATTGTATTCATGACCGGCATGGCCTTTTACCCAGATGAATTCTACATTGTGTTGTTCTTTTGCTTTAAGCAGGCGCTGCCAGAGCTCAACATTTTTAACCGCTTTTTTATCTGAATTTTTCCAGCCTCTTTTTATCCAGCCGTCAATCCATTTATCATTAAAAGCTTTAACAACATACTGGCTGTCAGAATACAAAGTAACATCGCAAGGTTTTTTCAAAGCTTCAAGCCCGGCAATAACAGCCATCAATTCCATCTGGTTATTGGTCACATTTTTATAACCTTCGGAAAGTTCTTTTTCATGCTTTATGCCGTTATCATCAATATGGACTAAAATTGCACCGAATCCTCCCGGTCCGGGATTACCGCTGCAAGCACCGTCAGTATAAATATTTACCTTTACTTTATCCACGTCTAAGCAGCAACACCTTTAATTTCAGAGATAAGGTATTTAGCAACCCATTCAAAATCTTTATTATTATTAGCAGCTTTTTTAAGATATTCAACAGAAGCTTCGCCGATTCTGATAAGAGTCATTGCAACAACTCCGCGTTTAACACCTCTTACAACCTGCAGTTGATTAACAAGTTCAGGAACAACAGCCGTGCCTTTGTCTACCAAAATATTTTCAATTTTGTTTTTAGTTGTATTGTCTGCTGTTTCTAATTTGCCAAGCATTTCTTCTACTGATTGCATATCTTTCTCCTTCATATTTCATTCGTTCTTTGCATTATTATTATAGACTAAATTTTTCTGATATTAAGATTTCCTTACATAATCTTAATATCGATTGTAAAGATATGTAATATTTATATTGGCATACGCAAGGCCCCTCCCTTTTGAGGGAGGGCTGGGGTGGGTGCTGATTGAGCTTAAAATATTAAGGGAGTTTATAAGTTAAGGAGAAATATATTTTATTGCGTTAGACTAAAGTCTACCCTATACTCTGCTGCAAACAAGTTCCACGCCGCGAACCTGCTAAGAGTAAGCATAACAATAGTGAGCGAAAGAGTGCGGGTTTACCCGCAGCAGCCATTCAATCCCACGCCCGTAAGGGCGTAGAAAACATTTGCGCTTTCTCTTTCATTTGGACCTTTTCTTTCCCTTTTACTCGCAACAAAATAGATATAAAAGGACATGAAAAATTGTAACAATTTCTTAATAATCATGGGAAAAAGTGTAAAAAGTACAAATTTTTAGTTTTTTATAGTAATATATAGAAGTTAGTAAAAATTGATTGGTGCAGTATTGCACCGGTAGCAAAGGAGGCACATGAATTGACAATTGTATCATCATCACTTGACGAGCTCGAAAAGCAGAACTTGGACAAAGTAAACTTGGGACAACACGTCCTTGCGGAATTTTTTGAGTGTGATCCTAATACACTCAACAGTAATGACAAAGTAGAAAAGTACATGATAGACGCGGCTCTTGAGTGTGGTGCCACAATCGTTCAAAAGTGCTTTCATATGTTTAACCCGTATGGCGTAAGCGGAGTTGTTATCATTTCCGAAAGCCATCTGGCCATTCATACCTGGCCGGAATTGGGCTATGCTGCTGTAGACTTGTTTACATGCGGTACAAAATGCGATCCGAAAGTAGCATATGAATTTTTGAAAAAGAAATTTAACTCTAAAAAAGCTTCTTTCACGGAACTTAAAAGAGGTATTATCGACAGAGAAACTTTGAAACTCGCAGAACAACCTTTTGAAATCGCGGAACAATTTGAAGAGTAATTTTTTGTTTTCATAAAAAAAGACAGCCTAAATGCAGGCTGTCTTTTTTATTTTTAAGATATTGTATATTATTTGCATTTACCGCTTAAAACCTTCACAACATATTGAACCAGAATGACAAATTCCCAAATAATATGTCTGTGTTTAATATAATATAAATCGTATTCAAGTCTTTCTTCCGCAGACGGTTCACAAACATTTACCTGCTGCCAGCCGCACCAGCCCGGCCGAACCCAGTTTCTGCTTTCCCAGAAAGGAATGCGGTCTTTATTTTCATAATAAACTTCTTCCCTGACAGGTCTTGGCCCTATAACACTCATATCTCCGCGCAGAACATTTATCATTTGAGGGATTTCATCAATATGGAACTTTCTGAGCCACTTACAGAACGGCATAATCCTCTTGTCATCTGCCAGAACTTCGTTCAGATCATCGTCAAAATCTTCTTCCACTTTATCCTGATACATTGTTCTGAATTTTAGCATTTTAAAAGGCCGGCCGAATTTACCGATTCTGGTTTGCGTAAAGAATACCGGCCCTAAATCGGAGAGCTTTATTCCAATCATTGCGATGATTGATAACGGAGATGTTAATATCAGAATTAATATTGATGCAACAATATCACAAAAACGTTTGATATTAGCGTATAAAAGAGCTTTTTTTCTTACACAGTCGTAGAAAAGCCAGTTTACAGTCATTTTAGATACAAGATATTTGTGTGTGATTTTTTCATAGAATTTCGGCATTCTCCATACCTTTACGCCCAGCGGAATGCCTTTTACAAGGTCTGTAAGGATTACTGAATCCATGCGGGATTTTACAGCTATGATAACTGTTTTTACGTTATTATCTTTTATTACAGCTTCCGAATCACAGGTTAATCCTAAAATAGGGATAGTTGAGTCCTCATCTTCAATATTATTCATATTATCATCAAGAAATCCGACAACTCTCATGCCTAATTCCGGACGTGCTTGAATTTCTTCGGCAATAAGCTTTCCGTCCTGTCCGGCGCCGACAATAAGTACATTTTTTACGGATTTAAAGTTTTTAGACAACAAATGTATTATTCTCCAGACTAAAATACAGACAAAAGCCCCTACAGCATTTATTGCAAGCAAAAGAAACGCTATAATACCGGAGCCCGCAATTAAAAGCGGGATTGCGGTGATAATTGCCGCAACGGCAACAGCTTCAAATAACAAATATATGTCAGTAAGCCGGTATTTTTTATTTTGATAAAAGCCTTTAAAGAACATAGAAATTAATAAAACCGCAAGAAACCACAATGTAATTATAAAGAGCTGTAACGCGTTATTTGTAAAACCCGCAAAAGTGTACATTGTAGTAAACACAATAATCAAAGCATCAACTATTGCAGTTATATAAACAGACTTGGAAATATCAGCCATAAAATCTCCTTATTATAAACACTTTTTCAACTCTTCTATTATACCACACAGGGGGTAAATATAACAGGGGGTAAATGAAAGGGGGGGGAAATGAAAGGGGGGGAAATGAGAGGAGGTAAACAAGAGGGGTAAATATAGCAGAAGCAGATATGGCAGGGAGAAACCTAAATTAAACAGAAAAAACACTCCCAATGTATATATAAAAAGAACCGGTCATATGACCGGCTATATCCTAATTCCAAAATAAACAAACTTTTAAATGGTACCCCCAAGCGAATTCGAATCGCTGTCTACACCGTGAAAGGGTGTTGTCCTAGGCCTCTAGACGATGGGGGCTCAACTGACAATTTCTATACTACCAAATCAATTTCTAAAGTCAAGCACTCTGATTTAAAACTTGAATTAGGGGTATGTTAAGCGTAAAATTAGGGTAAGAAATAGAGGTTATTATGATTAATAGAAAATCCAGAGACGAAATTAAAAGAATGAGACATGCCGGTCATATTGTGGCTTTAGTTCATAAAAAAATGAGAGAAGTTGTTGAACCCGGTATTTCTACGAAAGAATTAGACAATATTGCAATGAAAGTTATAAAGGAAAACAAAGCTATTCCGACTTTTCTTGGTTATAACGGTTTTCCTGCAAGTATTTGTACATCGATTAATGAAAAAGTCGTTCATGGAATACCTTCTGATAAAGAGATTTTAAAAGAAGGAGATATTATAGCAATAGACGTAGGAGCAACATATGGCGGTATGGTAGGTGATAGTGCCTGGTCTTACGCTGTAGGTAAGATTTCTGATGAAAAAGCGATGTTAATGAAAGCAACAGAAGAAGCGCTTTTTGCCGGTATTGCAAAAATGAGAGCCGGGAATGTTCTGGATAATATTTCAGGCGCTGTAGAAGATGTTGCAAATAGTTACAAGCTTGGAATTGTACGCCAGTACGGCGGACACGGAGTCGGACACAGCATGCACGAAGATCCGTTTTTGTTTAACTACAGGGTCGGAGATCAAACGCTTATAAAATCCGGTATGGTAATAGCCATTGAACCTATGTTAAATTTAGGCGGTGATGAAGTATTTGTAGAAGATGACAAGTGGGGAGTTGTCACAAAAGACAGAAAACCGTCTGCGCATTTTGAACATACTGTCCTCGCTACAGACGGTGATCCGATTCTTATGACAACTTTAATGGATTAATGACTAATCCAACTAAAAAACCTTCCGATAGTTCCTGTAGGTGAACCGTCAATATTTATTTCTGATACAGGAATATTTATGACATCGCCGACTTCAAGCTCAACGTTATCAAAATTGCCATCGGGAGCTGTTCTTGGAATAACCCCTTCATTGCCGTGTTGAATTCGGTCTTTATTTACAAGTACGCCATCCCTCAGCCCAAAATCACTTTTTATTACGGACAGGTTTGGATTTTTGCAGAAGAAACCCGCATCTTTGATTTTAACTTTAAAGTATTTTTTATCTGCACTTAGTGTAATATCATAATATTCACTAAATTTATTCATTTGTGCTAATTTCAATTTCTCGCCCGCACCTAAATCGCATTGTTCCAAAATCCCGGCATCACCTCCGCGACGAGCAACTTCTTGTAATTTTTTCATGTCAGCTTCTGTTATAGTATCATTAGAACGAATGGTTATAACAGAGCTAATTAGTTCTTTGTCTCCATCCACTTGAATAGAAAATTTACGTGTTGCGTTATTTCCGTTTGCAACATTTAAAGTAATAATGTCTGTCATTTTTATACTCCTTATCTCTTTGTATGCCCCGTATATATAAAGTGTTTTTATAAGAAATAATTGCTTTTTTGTTATATAAAAAAACTAAAAAAAATATATAATGCAGTAATATTAAGCAAAACGCAGGTTAAAATTTCTTTACAATAGAAATATGTTTTATTTTCCGGGCTTATTGTAAAGATTTGTAACAATATCGAGAAAAATATTAAAGTTTTTTTGGAAAATGTCGTTAATAGAGAATGTAAGATATGTAATCAATCGCTAATGTAACACAATACCTATTGTGTTACATTGGGTCTTTTATTTTAGGGGTTAAATATCTGTTTTTATTGATATTTATCCCTTTCATTTACCCCTACTTTTCTTTCTCTTTTTTTGCGATAGAAAAGAGAAAGAAAAGTAGCAAAAGAAAGAGAAAACACGCGGCTGTTTCCTATGCCCTGACGGGCATTGAGTACGTTTTGCGCTTACCCTCCTTGACTAAGCCGGTGAACCGGCTCTCTTACGCTCACTATCGCTGCTAACGCAGTACGTTCGCGGCGTGCCCCTTGTTATATTTGGGTTTTAGCTTCTATTCTGCGCACTTCCCGCTCCAATCCGGGGAATTAGGGAGTAAGATAACTTTTTGTTGTACATTCTGAGCCCAAAACACGCTCCTTTCTTTACTTTTGCCCCCAATGTAACACAATAGGTATTGAGTTACATTGAAAGTAATAAAAATTAGCTAATTTATTATAAAAAAATTAAAAGTTAAACAAAACGAAAGGAGTATTATTTTATGACAGTAGATTTAAGCAAAATTTCAAAAGCAGTACAAAAATTTGTAGCTGATGTTGCAAAACAAGAAGGAAGTAAGAAAGAGATTGATACTAAAAAAGAGTATGATCAGCTAAGCAACTATCTTGCCGGCAACACTGGTTCTATGAATGTTCATGAAAAAGAATTCATTCAAGGTTTTATGATAGAATACGAGAATAAAACCGCCAAGCAAGCAAGAGAAGATGAACAAAAACGTATAGAAGAGTCGACTACAGAAAATACAAAAGATGCAGTAAAAGATATCAAAAAATGGATGAGTGATAAAAGAAAAATTGATAGTGACGTAGAAGCTCAAGCTCTTGCTTCAATGCTGAAAAATACCGCAGGTGATTTAAATAGTGCTGATATAGAATATATTAAAAATGTTCTTATAGAAAGCGGTTACGAATCGTATGTCCCTAAAGAAGAAGATGCAAAACCGGATGGAACAGCTCCAAAACAGGAAGAGAAACCGGCTGTTCAGCAAGCAAAAACAGAAACTCCTGAAACATCAAAAGAGAAAAAGGCTGAAAATAACGCAAGTACGACAAATGATACTCCTCAAGCAGCAGAAAAGCCCGCAGAGCAAGCTCCAAATCCTGAGCAGAAAGAAGATCCGGCAGCCCCTGCTGCGCCCAAAAGAAGAAAAGCAGCAAGACCTGCACGCCATCCTCATATTCAGGTTGAAACCATTCGCACCCCGGAAACACCTTCACAGAAAGAAAAAGAAGTCAAAGGTGCTTCCAGCAACGAAGTAATATCAGATAAGCCTGAAATAAAGCAAAAGGAAATTAACAAGTCTACAACAAATCCTCCAAAAGCAAAAACTCAAAAAAAATACCAGATTACAGAGGTAGGTAGAAACAAGGGCTTAAAACTGGCAGGTGAAGTAAAGAAAGAATTAGCAGCAGGAGTCACAGACAATGAACGGCTGGTAGGTCATTTAAAAAGTGTTAACACGGGCAGTGCATACAGTTTTGTAGGACAGTTTGCTAATATGAGAGGGCCTCAACTTAACCAACAAGTCTTTTCTGTCAGCGACGTATTTGATAAAATTGACTATAATGCGACCCTTCATGTTATGAAAAAGTTATTAGAACAAGCTAAAGATGTCGGTCTTGCCGGAACCCCTGCTTATAATAATCTGCAAAGAGTAATAACAACAGGAGAAACAAATCTCAAAAACAGAACTTTGGATGATGGTGATCCGAATGAACGAACACAGGTTGAAGCAGACGGAGCTATCAGTTGGCTTTATAACGAAATGAGTAAAGTTATTAAATAACAAAACTGACCGGCGGATTAAATCCGCCGGTTTTTTTATAAAAGAATTACCTCTGGACAAATGTTTATGTGTGTTATACAATCAAGGAAAACAGTGAATGAGGTAAATAATGGATCAGATTATTAAAGTAGCATGGGAATTGAATGAAAATACGGATAATCGCTATAAATTAGTTTATGAAATTGCAGAATTGGCTAAAAAATTAGTTGATGAGATGCAAATGAAAAAAGCCCGAGATGAGTTCGGTTTTGAGGAAGCTGTTAATGAAAATGCTTACAAGAAGGAAAATCCTGTTGAGCATGCAATCATGGTTAAAGCTTCCGAGACGGATGATACCGAACTTGTAGGCTGAACTTAAGGTTTGAAATAAATCAAAAAGAACTTCCTATAAGCGGGAAGTTCTTTTTTAGTCTTTTATTTGTAAAAATTTGTTAATAGTTTGGCAATTTTTATTCTTTATATGACTTAAGATGAAAGGAAGGTCGTAGTATGAACAAACACAGTAAAAAATTAATGAATTTAAAATGGGGGTTGTAGGCTATATGATATGGAATGCAGCGAAAATATACTCTACATTGGGTAACCCCAATTCACTTATACCTTTAGCCGTAAAAGACGGAGCACAATGCGCGGGAATGACAACCGGTTCATACATTACGGGGAAAGAAGAAGGCGTTGACAGATTAATCGATGAATTCGGAACAGAAGCTCTCTGGCTCGGCGGAATTCCGGGACTAAGATGGTTATTTGATAAAACAGTTTTTAAAGCTTACGGATTAGATGCAAAAATTGACCCCAGAAACCTCAAAGATATGGAGCTGTATAAAAAAATTAAAGAATACGCTCCGACCGATGAAATTAAAAAAAGTTTAGAAAAAGCTGAAAAAAACAAAAGATTGTTTAAAAACCTTGCTGCTACAAAATTTGTCTTTTCTACATTAACGGCAGCTGCAGCTTATATAGGTTTTACCAGATTAAAACAATATTATACTCAACAACAAATAAGAAAAAATTTAATAAAAGAATATCAGACAAATCAGAAAAAACAGGAAGAGGCAAAACAAAGTTCTCAAAATCCGTCTTTCAAAGGAATCGGAAGGATTGTACAAGAATTTGCATTCTCTCCGGTTAAAAATATGTATATTTTAGACGGATTTATTACGACCGAAAGATTAACCGATGCAAGAAGCCCGCAAGAGTTTGCAGGATATGCTATAAAAGAAGGCTCTTGTTTGTTTTTCCTATATTTTGCAGGGAAGAAAATTCAACAATGGATGGAAAATGCAGCTAAGAAAAAACATAATAAATCTATTACGCTGGATGCAAGAGTTTTAGAGGGAGAGGCACTTAAGAAATCTTTTGAGGACGGCTCTATCTTAAAATGCATTAAAGAATTTGAAACAGCAAACAGCTCAAAAGAAAGTTTGTATGAATTTATACACAAAAATCCTGAAAATAAAATTATTAAAGCTGCAAAAAAATCAGATATTATAAAACTTCTAAAGAACACTGACAAAATTGACACAAGAGAATTTATTGATTTAGAAGAAGTAAAGGGGGTAAAAGATAAAATAGCGGAACTTTACGGTCAATATAAAGATGCTCTTACCAAGGGTGAAACTTCGGATAAGTTCTTTAACAATGTAAGAAAATTAAAAAGAAAATCTATAATAGGCAATATCGGAGCCTGTATTACGGCACTCGGAATAATCACCCCGGCTATTATGCTTTTAAAAAGATATACAGATAAATCCGGCAAGGAATTCCAGACTAAAAGAGAAATCAAAGAACAATTAATCAGAGAAGGGGTTATAACGGCATAAGATTGGTGGGTATAGCCGCTTAGGGATTAAAGGTTTGGAAAAGTTTGTTATAATATTAATATGAAAAAATTTATAATGTCTTTTATAATCTTTAGTATTCTGGCTCCTGCAGTTTTTTCAGAGTCCATATATACTTACAGTCCTCAAGGGGAACAAAGAAGTATTCTAAGACGCTCCGCGAGCGGTTATAACATGTATGATAATATGGGTAACAGAAAAGGACGCATAAGAGAATATTCAAACGGTACGAATGTTCTTTATGACCAAAATGGAGCGAGAACAAAAGTTTTTAGAAAAACTGCCGGAGGGCATACCAATGTTTTTGATAATTCCGGCAACAAAGTCGGTACAATAAGGACTCTATCCAACGGGCAAGCCTATTCCTATGACCAGTACGGCAACAGGACGGGGGCTTTTAGAACTTACCCCGGTGGACGCGGAGTTATGTACGACAACTTCGGGAACAGAAGAGGAACCTTTAAAACAAGATATTAATAAAAAAAATAATGGGCGCGGGGAAAATCGCCGCGCCCACTTTTTAAACTTTACTATTTTATAGCAGCTTTAGCACGTTTAAGAGAATTCTCTTTCCCTAATATTGCCAGAGTTACTACCATATCGGCGCCGCAGAGCCGGCCTGTTACAGCAGCTCTTATTGCCCACATTGTGAATTTAGGTTTGTATCCTTTTTCTTCTTTAAAATCAGCTCTGAATTTTTCGAGTTTTTCATGTAGATTTTCTTCTGTCCATTCCCAATTTTCGGCCTGTTCGACAAAAGTTTTTAATACATCTTGAGATAAATCCGTTTGAAGATTTTCAGCAGCTTTTTCATCAATCTCAACTTTATCTCCGCCAAAGAAGTATGAAACAGCGTCTGTAATATCTGATAATAAAGTTAAAGGTTCATATGTAATATCTATCATGCGATTATACTGTTCTTCCGTAAGCTCGCTCAAATCGTATTTTGTAAGATATTTTTTGAGTTTTTGTCTTAATTCTTCTTTCGGAAGCATTTTGATATAGTGGCTGTTCATCCATTTAAGTTTGTCATACTCAAAAATAGAGTTAGAAGATGAAATCTCGTTAATTCTAAAGTCCTTAGCAATTTCATCAACTGTTTTGATTTCGACTCCGTCAGAAGGAGACCAGCCTAAGAGCGCAACAAAGTTTACTAAAGCTTCTGTTAAATAACCCTGTTCAACAAAGTCTGAAACGGCAGTTGCTCCGTGCCTTTTTGAAAGCTTACTTCTATCGGGCGCAAGAATCATTCCTAAATGCCCGAATTTCGGGACTTCAAAACCTAAAGCCTCAAAAATAAGAATTTGTTTATAAGTATTTGAGATATGGTCTTCGCCTCTTATTACGTGAGAAATTTTCATCAAAGCATCATCAATAACGACCGCGTAGTTATATGTAGGAGCTCCGTTTGATTTCATAATAACAAAATCTCCGATAAGGTTGGTATCCATATGGAGCTTACCTTTAACCATGTCATCAAATTCTAAGATTGAAGAATTATGGAAAGCTTTTTGGGCTTTTGATACATTAAATCTTATTGCAGGTTTTCTTCCTTCGGCTCTTAATTTAGCTTTTTCTTCTTCAGTAAGATTTTCGCATTTTTTTGAATAAACATAAGCTTGTTTGTTTTTTGTAGCTTCTTCCTTTTCAGCCTCTAATTCTTCGGGAGTGCAGAAGCATTCATAAGCATAACCTTCATCAAGAAGCTTCTGTATATATTTAGGATAAATATCAAATCTTTGAGACTGCGTATAAGGGCCGTATTCTCCGCCTACATCAGGCCCTTCATCCCAGTTAAGCCCTAAAGCTTTTAAGCTGTCAAAAATATTATCAACATACGCCTGACTTGTTCGTTCCGCGTCTGTATCTTCTATTCTCAATATAAATTTGCCGTTATTTTTTTTAGCAAACAAATAATTAAATAAAGCTGTTCTAGCCGTTCCGATGTGTAAGTTTCCGCTCGGAGAGGGTGCTATTCTTACTCTAACTTCTGACATAATGTAATAATCCTTCCTCTATAAATTTATTTTACTCCCTAATTATTGCACAAATAGAAAACAGGGTAAAGGAATTCCGAAATACTACTTTATCCCCCTTGCAAATTTCTTTAAATTCTATTAAGATATATGTATAAATATTAAGCAATATGTAAAGTAAATTTAATTAAAGGGTGGTAGCATGGCTGAAAATGAAGAATTACAGGAGATGGGAACAGAAGAAGGGGCTCATCAAAAAATATTGGTTGCAGATGATGAAGCCAGTATCAGAAGAATTTTAGAAACCCGTCTTAAGATGGTAGGTTATGATGTTGTTACAGCTGAAGACGGCGAAGAAGCCGTTGAAGTATTTAATAAAACCAATCCGGATTTGGTAGTGCTTGATGTTATGATGCCAAAAATGGACGGATACGGTGTTACAAGAGAAATTCGCAGAACTTCTGATGTACCGATTATAATATTAACTGCCTTAGGTGATGTTTCTGAAAGAATTACAGGTCTTGAATTGGGTGCAGATGACTACGTTATAAAGCCTTTCAGCCCTAAAGAGTTAGAAGCCCGCGTTAAAGCTGTTTTAAGAAGAACTATAAGCAAGGATATTATAATTCCGGCATCATCAGGCGCAGGCGCAAGTATACCAAATTCTAAAAACAGCAAAAATATAATAACAGCAGGTGCTATAAAGATTGATACAGCTCGCAGACAAGTATACAGAAAAAATGAACGCATAAGATTGACAGGTATGGAGTTCAGTTTGCTTGAACTGTTGGTTAATAATTCCGGACAAGCTTATTCAAGAAACGAAATCTTACAACATGTATGGTCATACCCTGCAGACCACAGAATCGATACTCGTGTAGTTGATGTTCATATTTCAAGACTTCGTTCGAAGTTGGAAACAGACCCGACAAATCCGGAATTAATATTAACAGCACGTGGAATCGGTTATATGTTCCAAAAGATTAACTAGTATTAAAATTAAAGCAAGAGGTCGTAGTAAGATACTACGACCTCTTGCTTTATAATCTTTATTTGATATACTAGTTGTTGCAAAGTATGGCGGATATCGTCAAGTGGTTAAGACCTCGGATTGTGGTTCCGATATACGTGGGTTCGAATC
>CALUPN010000015.1 GCA_944322625.1 Candidatus Gastranaerophilales bacterium
TTATTATCTACGAAATCGCATATTTCTTTCAACTCTTCTTCTGAAAAGTTTACAAGCATTCTTGTTGCAGATTTTTTAACGGCATTTATAATTTTTCTGTTATCAAATTCCTCTCTGGTTCCGTCTTTTTTGATAACAAAAGTGCATTTTTTGATAGGAGTTATTTGCGCCGTCTTAACCGGCTCAGCCATTTTGGGTACAGGCGAAACCACATTGCCTTTTATAACATCCGTCGTCGTCTTTACTCCTGACGCCGAGCTAAACTCTACTATATTTCTTTCCTTATTTAAACTGTTCTGCATTTTAATTAAAAACCTCCTAATCTACACATTAAGGCGTTTAAGGTGAGCTATTTTCTTCAGCTTTCCTTATAATTAGAGAATAACATTCTCTTCCCAAAATCTAATCCTATATTTAAATGATAAATCAAATAATCATTCTAATCAAGAATTTCACAAAACGTCACAAAAGGGGTAAGAGCAGCAATGACAATAGTTTTACAAAACTAAATATTGTTAAAATTGTTACGTTTTTTGCATGAATTTTTTTTTAATTTCTTGACAAACTCCGAAGAGCTTAATTATTGTAAATCATACACTACCATAATAAAACAAACAGCCATGACTTCAAACAAATTTTGCATGTAACAACATATTTTATCTATATGGTTTTATTTATGGTATTATTGAAATAAGTTAAGACTTAATATTGCACAATAAAAACTTAGGAGAATAAAAATGCAGGCAAGACGTGCTGCCAGAGAATTGGCGCTAATATTATTTTCACAATTCGATAAAGAAATTACAAAATATTCAAGAAAAGATTTTGAAGATATAATGCTGAAATCCGTAAGAATTTTATCAAATACGGCTTCGGAAGAATTAAAGCTGACAGTGGGTTCATTAATTGATATCAAAGACGGTTTGGATACATACGAAGCAGAGCACGAAACAAATCTTTCAAGACCGCTCGGCGCAAAAAATAAACCGGTAAAAATTCCTATGACTGATGAGATGATACAAAAAGTCGATACTATGATTGATGTTGCGGAAAAAGCCATTCTTGCGCTTGAAATCGCGGAGTTTGCAACCTTGGAAAACCAATCGGAAGTTAAAAATTATACCGTTGAAATTGCGGAGCAGTTTAAACTTCACCATAAAGATATTGACAATGAAATCCAGAAATATTCTAACGGATGGGATATTTCAAGACTTGTTAAAATGGATAAAGATATATTAAGAATAGCAATAACAGAACTTCTGTACATAAAAGACGCCCCGATAAAAGTTGTCGTTGATGAAGCTGTGGAACTTGCAAAAAAATATTCAACAGAAGATTCTTCTTCTTTTGTAAACGGAATTTTAGCGAAGGTAATTGTAGAAAACGGCTTAAAATAAGATGTTTAACTTGTTTGACAAATTAAAAAATACCGTATCTAAAACAGCGCAGGTTCTTGTCGGAAATATTGTCGACACGGTTTCAGATGAAGAAGAATTTTCCGAATTTGTACTGGACGATATGGAAGATTTGCTGATAAGCGCAGATTTAGGGGTTAATTACGCCGCGGAACTGGTGGATAAATTAAGAGGACAAAATAAGATTAAGCCTTCGGAAGTAAAAGAATATTTGCAGAATGAATTTCTCAAAACGCTTGACGGGGCAGGTTCCTGCAAAATGAATTATAAAGAAAACGGGTTAAATATTTATTTTATAACCGGTGTAAACGGTGCCGGCAAAACAACCCTTATAGGAAAAATGGCCTATCGTTTTAAACAGGAAGGTAAAAAGGTTCTTATTGCTGCCGGCGACACTTTCAGAGCCGCCGCAGAAGAACAGGTCGATATCTGGTCAAAGCGTTCGGGCGCTGATATTGTAAGGCGTGATAAAGCGGACCCGGCCTCTGTTGTTTATGAAGCAATACAGAAAGCCCGAAAAGAAAATTATGACATAATTCTGGTTGACACGGCCGGAAGATTGCAAAACAAATTCAACCTAATGGAAGAGCTTGCCAAAATAAAAACCGTAATAGATAAAAATGCTCCGGATGAATTACGCGAAAGCATTCTGGTAATTGACGCAAATACCGGACAAAACGGACTGCAGCAAGCAAAAGTTTTCAAAGAATGCGTAAATTTAACAGCCGTAGCACTAACAAAACTCGACGGTTCCGCAAAGGGTGCAATTGTTCTTGCAATAGCAAAAGAACTTGGGCTTCCGGTTAAGCTTGTCGGAGTGGGAGAAGGAATGGAAGATTTAAAAGACTTTGACTCCAAAGAGTTTATTCGGGCATTATTTACGTAATTTTTACCGGAATTGTTAACGCAGTTTGGCGGATGCGGCAGTTACCGCAAGGGAAAAACTGCAGAGCAGACTTCTGTCTACCACAATAAAATATATTTCTCCTCAACTTATAAACTCCTAAACCTTAATCAGCCCCCCCCAAAAAAGACCCCTCACCCGAATTTCAAAGTTTCGCCATAGCTCAACTTGAAATTCTTCCCTCTCCCACAAGGGGCGAGGGGATGTCACGCCAGGCGTACAGCCTACCCTCCCCTTGTGGGAGGGTCGAAATCTTTGATTTCGGGGAGGGGTAAATAAGAGGGTAAATCAGAGGAAAATATGAAAGTCCAAATAGCGGACAGGCTGAGCCGGCTAAGTCGTAAGGCTTAAAGGTGAAGCTCTGTGAGCGTGGAGCAAATCCAAGACAAGGTTGGGATGGGTGCTAACCCGCAAGGGAAAAAGTGTAGCAGTTGATTTCAATCTATTCTGTTAATATTTTGTATATTTGCACATGTTTTAGTGATTGGAAAATATATTGATGCATTCGGTAAAAACACATGTTACAATGTATGAGGCGAATGGTGTGTGTGGGGGGGGCTCCAAGCGGGTAGCGGCAATATAGCTTTGTAATCGGTTACGATTTATGCTTTGTTACTTTAATCTATAGATTATGATAAAGTATAAAGATTTATTGGCAAAAAGTGTAAAACGCTTAAGAGCCCGACAAGAATTAACACAAGAAAAATTTGCAGAATTAATAGAGCTTTCTACCGATGGTGTAAGTAATATTGAAAATGGCAAATATGCCCCTAAAGCGGATACCATCGACAACATTTGCAAGGCTTTTAACATAACCCCGTTTGATTTACTTTTACCGGAAATAAATCAAGATAAAAATTGGATTAATGAAATTGTCTGCAAATTAAAACTCGCAGACAATGATAAACTGAAGCGTATTAGTCAAATTATTGATTTAATTAAATAACTTCTCAAATCTTTGCATTGCTTCAATTGTATTTTCTCTCGAACCGAAAGATGTAAGACGGAAATACCCTTCACCGTTTTTACCGAAGCCGGCTCCGGGAGTACCTACAATTTGAATATTATGCAAAAGATAATCGAAAAATTCCCAAGATTTCATATTATTCGGGCATTTTAACCAGATATAAGGGGAGTGTTTCCCGCCAACATGCCATATATTACATTTAGTTAACGTTTCAGAAATGATTTTAGCATTTTCCATATAATAATTTATATTTTCTTTTATTTCTTTTTGTCCTTCTACTGTAAACACAGCCTCCGCGCCACGCTGAATAATATAAGGAACTCCGTTAAACTTGGTAGTCTGACGTCTGAGCCACATTTTATTAAGTTTACCCAGAGCTTTCGGAACAATTGTATAGCCGCACCTGGTACCGGTAAATCCCGCCGTTTTGGAAAGCGAACAGAATTCAATCGCACAATCTTTTGCGCCTTCCGTTTCATAAATACTTCTCGGGAGATTTTCATCTGAAATAAAGCATTCATACGCGGCATCAAATAAAATTACAGCCTTTTTCTCCCGCGCAAAATCCACCCATTTTTGCAGCTGTTCTTTATTATATACGGCTCCTGTCGGGTTATTTGGCGAGCAAATATAAATTATATCAACATTTTCACCTGCAGGCATCGGGAGAAATCCGTTCGCTTCGTTTGCATCCGCAAAAATAACATTTCGACCCGCCATAACATTAGTGTCAACATAGACCGGATAAACGGGATCCGGAACTAAAACGGTATTATCCTGCGCAAACAAATCTAAAATATTACCGACATCGCTTTTTGCACCGTCTGAAATAAATATTTCATCCGAATCAAGCTCTACATTACGTTTTTTGTAATATTTTTGAACCGATTCCCGTAAAAAATCATACCCCTGCTCCGGCCCGTAACCTCTGAAAGTTTCCTGAACACCCATTTCGTCAACCGCTTTATGAAGTGCTTCAATAACCTGATGACACAAAGGCAGAGTAACATCACCGATACCCAATCTTATAATTTTTTTATCGGGATTTTGAGAAATAAAATCATTTACTTTATGCGCAATTGTTGAAAACAAATAGCTTTGTTCAAGATTATCGTAATTTTTATTTATTTGCATACAGGCCCTTTCTCTGTAAAATATGATTTTAAAACGTGTATAATTATTTTTATATGATTATAACATAATCAGAATAATATATAAAAATTCTTCCTGCACAAAATCTCTTTTTCTGATTTTTTAATTAAATTTATGTTAAAATTATCATATGGATATTTTTATTATAGAAACAATTGATGCTGATAATGTGCACAAAGAATTGTTAAAAGAGTTCCAAAAAAAAGAGATTAGCAACGAAAAAAAACTGAATCAGCATTGCCTTTCTTACCTAATGGTTGACAGGATTTTAAGAGACTTTTATAAAATGGAAAATCGTGAGATTGTTTTTAACGGGAAAAAACCGTTTTTAAAAACAAGAGAAAAATTTTTCAGCATAAGTCATAGCGAAAATTTTATCGCACTCGCTTTTTCTGATTATGATTGCGGAATTGATATTGAAAAAATTAAATTAAGAAATTTTGAAGAAATTTCAAATCGAATGGGCTTTAAATGCAATACGCTTGAAGAATTTTATAACGAATGGACAAAATACGAAGCGGAATATAAGCTTGGGAAACCCGCGCAAAAATTTAAAAAGCTACATTTCGAAGATTATATAATAACGGCTTCCAGCGTAAACATTCAAGAAGAGTTTGAGATTTATATTCAAAGCGGACAGGTTTTTCCTAACGCAAATGTTTGATTGTTTTAAAGTTTTATATTTTTTTGCCGATAATATGTTTGAAAGGATATCATATGGCAAGAATTATAGAATCAGGCGGAAGAAGAATTATAAAAATGTCAGTTGACGATATTATCTCTGTTGTACAAGACTATCAGAGAATAGTCCCGCGCTTTTCTTCCGCCGAAGAAGTGCGGAATTATCTGAGCGATACCGTGATATTTATACCTGAAGATTTTTAGTAAAAGTCGGAAGTAGATAAATCCGCAAGGGCATTTTTAGCATCTTCGTAAGCAGGATCCTGCTCAAGAATTTCCATATATAATGATTTTGCCTTCTCTCTGTTATTATTTTCATACAAAAGGGCTAAATTATACTTAGCCGGAATAAGTTCCGGATTATAAACAATGGCCTTCTTAAACGCTTCTTCCGCATTTTTGAAATCGTGCTGTGCAGCATACATAAGCCCGACTCTGTACAATCCCTGCGGATCTTTTTCATCAAACTTCAATAAATCCGTAAGAGCCTTCTTTTCTTCAAAGAAATTCCCGAGCTGGTGATGTGCTTCAGACAATAAAAGCAGGTATTTAGCTTTGTATGTATTTTGTTTATCATACTCAATTGCCTGATTAGAAGCCTCTACACAACCGGTATAATTTTTCTGCTTATAATAATTTTTCGCAACATTATAATATATTTCAGAATTAAGAGCGTTATACTGCGTGGCATTTTTTAAATACTCAAACGACTCATCCAATTTATCCTGTTCGGCCATATCGACCGCCCATCTTATATACATCTCACACATCAAAAGATTTATGGTTTTAGCTTCTTTCGGCGTAGCTTTATCAAGAAGCAGCATATATTTCTCCATAGCTTTTGAATATTCTCTTGTTTGAATATAAGCATCAGCAAGCTCTAATGTAACATCAAAACCGTTTTGAGACATCATGGCCAAATCTTCAAGAATGGCAATACCTTCTCCCATACGGTTTAATTTTATATTAAATGCCGCAATGTTATTCCTTACCTTAAATTTATCAGACCCTTGAATATCAAGTAACTTTTCGGAATATTCTATCGCCTTTTCATAATCTTCAGTCTCGACATACAATGTAACCAATGTGTCATATACCCACAAAAGCACCTTAGCTTCCGTAACAAACGTAAGCATATACTGCAAAGTTTCAATCGCAACCGGGTAATTCTTTATTTTTATATATAATTCCGTAAGCTTTCTGTTAGTATTAACATCATTCGGATAAATTCCCAATCTCGTTTTATAAGCTTCAAAAGCTGCGGGATAATCGTGCACCTCTTCATTCAATTCAGCCAAAATTGATTGAACATCGGCAACATCTTCATCCAGCTCCATTAAATCGGAAAGAATCTCGTAAGCACTGATTGCCGAATACAGCTGGTCGGTTTGCTTGTATAATTCCGCAAGAGTTCTTACTACATTTTTGTCATTTTTCTTATGTTCAAATACAAATTCATATTCTTTAACAGCTTTTGTATACAATTGTTTTTTTAAATAGCAATCTCCCAGAATCTGTCTTGTTTCCACGCTGTTCGACTTCTTTTTCAGAATAATGGAACACTGCTTTACGGCCTGATTATATTTTCTGTCCTCATAATAAGCCCTGGCAAGATAAATTCTAACCTCAATATGTCCGGGAACTCTGTCCAAGTATTTCGTGGCAAGAAGCTGAACTAAAGCATATTCTTTTTTCTCAAACAGAACTTCCACCTGATCCAATATATTTTTTGTAGAAAGCTGGAGTTCGTCTCCCTTGCTGCCGCCGCCTTGATAAAGTATTATTGAATACAAAATATAAATTGCCAGCACGGCAACTACAAAAGCAACTACTATAATTATGATATTTGTCTCTGACATTAAACCGAATAATCTCTCTTACAGTAAAATCTAATATTATTATACACAATCTTTTTTAAAAAAGAAATAGTTTACTTTTTTAACAATTTAATTATATATTATTAGTATGAAAAAGTTTCTTTTTATATTTGCGGCAGTATTGTTTATATCCACGCTTTCCTGCAATGCTGATGAGTGGGACGATTTTTCCGGAGTAGAACACGCTTGGGACGGCCAAAAATCCGTTACTAATCAGGAATTTGAACAGGCAATCGATACTCTTGAAGGGAAAAAGAGAGAAAAAGAAGCTAAAAAACGTAAAAAAATGATAAAGAAAATCAGCGGGGGCGGAGAAAGCCTTCATCCTAATTTAAGCACAGACAGCGAGATTAAAGCACTAACCCCTTTAAAAGAAAATAAAGACGGGATGTTGCTTAATATTCCGGTACATTTGGTAATTAATCAGCAGCCCCTTGAAAAAGGTTTTTATAAAGTTATAGGAGAGCGGGATAAAAACAATAATATTTATTTATCATTTTATCAATCACAATTTTTTAAAGGTAAAGTAAAGGCTATCGAGACTCAAGATGATTATGGACAGGAAACTATGGATTTTGTAGAACTGCTTCCGTTTGATGATAAATATGTAAAAATAATTTTCGGTTCGCTTGATTTTAATGCCTATGCTTTTGTAAGGTTTTTCTAGCCCTTTTGCACTTCAAAACCTTAATTAGCACCCACCCCACCCCAACCCTCCCTCATAAGGGAGGGGGTTTTGCGCACGCCAAACGTACAACCCCCCTCCCCTTGCGGGAGGGTCGAAGTCTTTGATTTCAGGGAGGGGTAAATATGAGGGGTAAATAAGAGGGGTAAATAAGAAGGGTAAATAAGAAGGAAAATATGAGAGTCCGGATAGCGAACAGACTGAACCGGCTAAGCCGTAAGGCTTAAAGGTGAAGCTCTGTGAGCGTGGAGCAAATCCAAGACAAGGCCGGGATGGGTGCCAACCCGCAAGGGAGAAAATTACGTCAGCGGATATTAACTTGGAAAACCGCTCATTCAAAATTTGTAACAAATAATTTGTAATTGCAATATTAAAAAAGTATGATATGATAGTAATAGATTATTTATGAGAGGAACTCTCAAATCTCGGTGGATATTTGAATTGAATAGTATAAATATAGGATTTCAAAAACATACTGTTAAGGTATAGTTTTAAAGAAGAGAGTAATTTAATAGTTAGAAGTAGTGAATATGCGCAATTACATGAAGAAAAAAGAAAGCAGAGTCGAAGCATTGAGTTTATCAGCAGATGAACTTATTGAAAAAATGCTTTTGCGGAACAAAAAGCTTACGGGCCGCGTTCTAAAATCCATACTGGCACTGGCTGTCGCTGTTCCGGTGATATGTGCCGCAGGCGCGTTGAAAAGTGCAAAGTCAATTGACGACATAGATGCCGGTACGATTTCTTTGGCTGCAGCCCCCATTTCGGCGGCATCGTCAAAAAAAGATGTGATATCGATACCAACGGGTACGGTTAAAGCTAACCCGTTTTTGCCGTACAGAGATATTGGCGGCACAAGTGTAAGCGATATCCCCAACTATGAGCTTATCGAACCGCCGGAAGCTGTTAATGAAAATTCTGATGCTGCCAGGGTTATGGATACTATAGTTTCGGGAATATTATATGATAAATACAGTCCGTCAGCGATATTGAATATAGAAGGAAACGACTACCTCGTTAAAAAGGGTGATGTTGTTAACAATTATAAAGTTATGAACATAGCGCAGGACAGCGTAACGGTTAAGCTTGGCAATAACGTTTACAAAGCCGGCATAGGCGAAATCCTCACAGAAGGAGAAGTAACCCATAATGACGTTTCAAATTTAAGTAAAAAATTCGGAGGGGAAAGACGATGAAATATAATATAAAAAGGCTTTTAGCAGCAACGTTGTTATTAGCATTTGCAGCACCTTCAAGTACGGCACTCGCAAGCTACGATACCGTTCCTTATACTAATGCAACCGTGCTTTCAGGCGATGTTAAGCTTACTGCAAACAATGACAAAATAACATTAAGCTTGAGAGATTCCGACGTAAGACAAGTATTGAGAATGTTTGCTGATAAAGCCGGCATGAATGTGGTATTTCACTCTTCCGTAGAAGGTAAGGTTACGCTTGACTTAGTAGATATGCCTATAAATGAAGCTTTTAACCTGGTTTTGCAGGTTGCGGGCTTGAATTATTATACACAGAATAATACACTTGTTGTTATTGCAAAAGACAATGCTGATAACGCAGCATTCTCAAAACAGGAGATGATGGTTTTCCCGGTAAAATATGTTAACGCGGGAAAAGTTGCGGATTTCTTAAACAAGAATGTTTTTGCAATTAAAAAGCCGGGACTTTCAGGCGTTGATGCCGCAACAGTAAACTCCGCAACAAACGAAATTATAATTTTCGGCATGCCTTCCGATGCTGCAATCGTTCAAAAGGTTATTGATCAGCTTGACAGAGAACCTTTAAGCAAGACATTTACGGTAAATCATACAACACCTGCTGAAATGGCGGATATGATATGTAATATGCTCCTGCCTTCACGCGGTTCAAGCAACAGCAATGACAGCTCAGGCGGCGGTTTTGCTCCGCCCACTCCCGGAATGGGAACAACAGGAGGAGCCGCAGGTATTATGACCGGTGGTGCAGCCTCTACCGGCAGCAGTTCCGACAGTGAATTAAAATTAGGTGAAGGTATTGTCGCTTGTACCGTTTCGGCAAATTCTTCAAGTTCGGTAGCTGCGCCTTTTGATGTACAGAATTTATCAATTTCATATTTCCCGCAGAGAGGTACTATTACGGCAATGGGCGGTTCAGAAGCTCAAATGCAAATGATTTCCGATTTTATTAAGACAAATGATTTAAAACAACCTCAAGCTTATTTGGAAGTTTCTATTGTTGAATTAACGGAATCCGGCAGTAAAGAATTCAATAACGAATGGAGCATCCAATCTCCAAACTGGTTCTTGACTTTCTCCGGAACATCAACATCCGGCGGCAGAAATTCAGCACCCGGAACGAAGAGATTTGTTGAATTGCAAAAGATTTCAGAAGACGGTTCTTCACTTGAAACGACATATATGCCTGTTGAAAAATGGTATGGAGCCGGCTCATATATTTCTTGGCAAATGAACTATTTAATTGAAAACAGAAAAGGAAGAGTTCTTGCCAATCCGAAACTCTTGATTACAAACGGTCAGGAATCTACTATTGACTTGACTCAAGATTATGTAGAAAAAGTAACTTCCGAATACTTATCATCAACTACAAGCGGTACAAGCTGGGCTAACGGTGCAGTTCAGAGAACTTATACAATCGGTGAAGACCAGGGTATCAAGGTAACATTGACACCGTTTATCTCACCGGAAGGTTATGTAACTTTAAATATCAAACCTGAATATTCTACAATCGCAGAGCAAGTATATGCACCTTCCGATGCTGCATCGGAAACTTCTGAAAGCAACAGAGACTTGCAGGCTACATTATTAAGCAGAAGAAATCTTGACTTGAAAAATATCAGAATAAAAGACGGCGAAACATTAGTTATCGGCGGTTTGATACAGGAAAATGAAACAAAAACCGTTGGCAAAATACCTATCCTTGGTGACTTGCCGATTATCGGAGCAGTATTCAGAACAAGTACAACTTCTAAAACAAAGAATGAGCTTGTTATAATGATTACTCCAAAAATAATCAATGACGGTGAGTCTATAGCGGATAGTTTATAAATTTATGTCTAATCAACTGGAAAAATTAAAGAACAGCATAAAAAAAGAATATGTTAGAGACTTTGAATTAAACCTGATGAAATCATCAGGTTTTATTCCAGTTGATAAAAGGCAAAATGATTTTGTAGTTATTTTAAATAAAAATAATGCTGCCAATAAGGCTCAGATTACATCTATAATAAGAGAAAAATTTAACGGCTTAAATCCGCTTTTCATTCCTTTGGAAATGAATGATTTTAATGAGGTTTTTAATTCAATCGCACCGACAGCCGAACAAGAGAATTCCTCCTCACAGCCTCAGAACCCGGCAGAGCCGCAGAACGAGACAAAAGAACCTACTGCCGAAGAAATGCTTGTAGGAATCGGCTGGATTACAAAGGAACAATTACAAGAGTGTGCAGAAATCGCAAATGAAAAAAAGCTGCCGCTTGATGCTATTTTTTACGAAAAACAATATTTGACTTATGAGCAGCTTGTATCTTATTTAAAAAAGAAATACGGCTATGACGTAATTTCAAAATCAAACATTAAAGTCGATAAAAGCATTTTGAAAATGCTTCCGGATGATTTTGTCGAGAAAAAACAAACCATCATTATGTCCATGCAGGAAAACAAGCTTGCCGTAGCAATGGTTAATCCACTTGATAAATATACGATAAGAGAAGTATCTTTATCAACGGGTCGTTCTTTAAATGTCTATTGCATACCTTATTTTGAATACGATCAGTATTTAAAAGAATATTTTATGCAAAAAAAAAGTGAGCAGGCCGCTAAGGAAACCGAGCGTATTATCCAGAGTATTGAAGAAGAAGCTGCGCAGTTTTCTAATGAAGAATCTCTCTGGACACAGGTTGAAAAAGAACTGCAGGATGCAAGCGGTAACGTTGCAAAATTCGTTTATAAAATTATTACTGACGCAATTGATGCTAAAGCATCAGATATTCATATTGAACCGCGTTTAGGGTATTATGTTGTCCGCGTAAGAACGGACGGTATCTTAAAAAAAGTTCTTGAAATTCCCGGAAGTATTGAACAGGCAGTAATTACCCGTTTCAAAGTTTTAGCAAGAATGAACATTGCTGAACACAGACGCCCGCAGGACGGTACGTTTTCAATACGTTATAATGACAGAATGTATGATTTCCGTATAAACACACTTCCCGTATCAGGCAAAGAGAAAGTCGTAATCCGTATCTTGGCCCCCGCCGTAAGTTTAAAAACCGCCGGTGATAAAATGATTATTGCAGGAGCTTCCGACGAAGACATAAAAAAAATTCACGATATGGTACAGTGTCCGAACGGTATTATTCTAACCTCAGGCCCTACAGGTTCAGGTAAAACAACAACACTTTATACGATTTTAAAGGCATTGAATAAGGAAGATGTAAATATTACAACAATTGAAGATCCTATAGAAATTAAGCTTGAGGGGATTAACCAATCGCAGGTTAACCCTAAAGCCGATATTACATTCGCCTCTTGTATGAGAGCTATCTTAAGACAAGACCCTGATATCATCCTGATAGGTGAAATCCGTGACTTTGAAACATTAGAAGTTGCAATCTCAGCAGCTTTGACCGGTCACCTTGTATTAAGTACGGTTCACACAAATTCAGCTGCCGCAACGGTTACGCGTTTGATTGAAATGGGGGCAAAAGATTATCTTGTATCATCAACCTTGACGGGCGTAATTGCACAGCGTCTCGTAAGAAGATTGTGTGACAAATGTAAAGAAGGCTACTTCCCGACAGAAGAAGAAGCTAAACATGTTTCCACGAATCCGGAAGTTCAGCAGCAATTAATGAAAACAAAGCTTTACAGAAAAAAAGGCTGCAAAGACTGCGGATATCTGGGTTATACCGGCCGACTCGGGATTTATGAGATTATGCCGATTACAAGAGAGATTAAAAAATTGATTGCACAGGGTGCTCACGATATTGAAATCGAAGAAGCAGCCGTTGCAGCAGGAATGAATACCCTTAAATATTCTTGCCTTAATCATATTATAGAAGGAAGAACCACCACAAGCGAATTCATAAGGGTATTAGGTTATGCAAGTGACTAAAAAAAGAAGAGGGTAATATGCCAATATACAGTTATACAGCACTAAAGCAAGGAAAAGAAGTAGTAAAAGGAGAAGTAACCGCTTCTAACCTTAAGGATGCTAGAGATTTAATCCGAAAAATGGGGCTTGTTCCTACAAAGATTAATGAATATTCAGATGCTAAGGCTAAAAAAGCGGCACAAATTTCAAGTTTGAGTCTTTCCGAAAAAATTGATTTTATTTCGACTCTCCAAATCTTGCTGACATCAGGTATTCCGGCTGTTGAGTCTTTAATGTTTATGGAACAGGAAGCGGCTAAGAAAAAAATACGTGATATGTCGAAAATTCTGAAAACCCAAATTATGGCAGGTTCGACTTTTGCAGACACCCTCGCCAGATATCCCCAAGTTTTCGGTTACATTTTTATCGGTCTGGTTAAGGCCGGTGAAGAATCCGGTGAACTTGAAAAAACTTTAGGCCGTATTAAGGATTTGCTTACCAAACAATCTAACATTAAAGGTAAAGTTATCGGTACATTAATGTACCCGATGTTCGTCGTAGTTCTGGCATTTGTAATTACAATTGTCATGCTGGTTTTCGTATTCCCTGCTTTTAAAGAAATGTTTGAACAGCAGGAAAAAGCACTGCCTTTAATTACTTCAATTATGATTAATGCCGGCGATTATTTAAAAACATACTGGTATACAATTCCGATATTTATTGTTGCATTTGTAGTTTTCTGTTTTGTTATGGTCAACTGGCAGCCCGCAAGAAATGTTCTTGATAAGCTTGTTCTTAAGATACCTCTTTTAAACAATCTTATTATATATGCAAACTATTCGAACTTCCTTTCTGTTATGAGTGTGTCATACGATGCAGGTATTCCGATTGTTGACTGCTTGCACCTCGCAGTTATAACACTTACGAATTCGGTATTGAGAAATAAAATGAGCGGAGCTATCGTAAAAGTACAACAAGGTTTGCAGGTATCTCAAGCATTAAAATCCACCAAAATTGTTCCAAAGATGCTGTTGTTTATGATATCGACAGGTGAACAATCCGGTCGTTTGGGTGATATGCTTGAAAAAGGCGTTAACTTCCTCGATAAAACATTAGACGGTATTATTGACACCATGACAAAAATGATAGAACCTTTAATGCTTATCGTAATCGGCAGTATCGTTCTTGTTATGGCACTGGCACTGTACTTACCGTTGTTCCAGTCATATATGAGCTAGGAAAGGGTTTAGGAGTTGAGAGATTTAGAAGTTTAGAAGAAGTTAAAAAATATAATATAAAAATATAATATGGGCGTTAGCGAATTAAAATTCTTATAAACCACTAAACTTATAGACTTTTAATAAACCAATTCACACGTGGAGAATAAATAAATGGATAATAACGAAATTTTAGAATTAACAACATCAGCCTGGAGAGAAAAGGTTTATATTGAAACCGCTGAATACATAATAAGAGGTTATGTATTCATGCCTAAAATCGGCAAAAGAACCAGACTGCTGTCTGAAATTCTGAATACTAATAAACAGTTTATTGCGGTTAAGAATTGTACGATGGAGTCAAAACTGTTTCCGCAAAAAGATATCGAATCCCATGAATTTATTCAGGTTAATTTATCCACAATACTTATTATGAGACCTTTGTATGAGGACTAAGACTTACGTTATAACAGGAGCAGCATCAGGTATCGGAAAGGCGCTTTTGAAACGTCTTTGTGAGGATAATATTGTTTTTGCGGGATATCGAAACAAAGAACATGAAGCGGTGCTGAAAGCGCTTTCTCCAAATATTTACCCCTTCTATATTGACTACTCTAAGCCCGAAACGATAAAGCTTGCTTGCGATTATCTTCTTTCAAAGTGCACAAAAATAGATACTATAGTTAATATAGCAGGCTGTGTCGTAGCAGGCCCTGTCGAAAGAATTGAGCCGGATGAGCTTCGCAGACAGTTTAATGTTAATGTTTTCGGACACATTGAATTAACCCAGAGGCTTATGGAAATTTTAAATGACGGAAGGATTATTAATATAAGCTCAATGGCAAGCTTCGGGATTTTTCCGTTTATATCGCCTTATTGCGCTTCAAAACGCGCTTTAGACATGTTCTTTAACTCGCTTTTGATTGAAAACAAGAAAAATATTAAAGTTATATCAATAAAACCCGGGGTTATTGCAACACCTCTTTGGGGAAAATCTATTGACGAAAACTCAAAATATTTTGAATACTTTAACGGTTACGAAAAAGAAATGCGCTATATTGTATCTAATGCTAAAAAGAACGCCAGAGAAGGACTCTCGGTTGAAAAAGTCGTCGATGTAATTTTAAAGGCTGATAGAAGCAGAAATCCGAAATTGTCATATACAGTCGGGAAAGATGCTTTTGCCGCAAGTATTATCAGCAAATTACCGCAAAATATTGTAAATGCGCTCATAAAATACGGCATTAAAAAGAGAATAAACTCTCAAAAAATTTAAAGCCGGACATAATTATATCGAACTAATTCTAAAGTATTATTTTGTAACATTTCTTTACATTTGTACAGGCATTGTCATTTGTGACTTACGGCGATTTTTGTAATATTTTAGTATTAGATTTTTGATAAAAAGATTGATTATGTATTATGTTGTTGGTATATAATTTGAATGGACTGATTAGTCCTTTAGTAGTACACATTATTAGAAAAGGTTGAAAAATTATGACATTACCAAACGTAGCATATTTCTCTATGGAAATAGCAATGGATCAATCACTTAGTACATATTCGGGTGGTTTAGGATTTTTGGCAGGTTCTCACATGTTATCTGCCGGTTATTTACAAATGCCGATGGTAGGTGTAACTATGTTGTGGTCATACGGTTATTATGACCAAAGAATCGACCATGCTGGCAACGTTGAAGTAGCTTATATCAGAAAATATTATGACTTCTTAGTTGATACAGGTATCACTGTAGAAGTCGATACTTTCGGTGAAAAAGTTAAGGTTAAAGCTTTCAGAGTAGACCCCGAATTATTCGGAACTTGTCCTGTTTACTTATTAACAACCGATATTGACGGAAACAGTGACTGGGCTAAGAGCATTTCTCACAAACTTTATGACGGAAACGAAAAAATAAGAATTGCTCAAGAAACTGTTCTCGGTATTGCAGGTATAAGAGTACTTCAAGCTGCAGGATATAACTTTGACGTTGTACATATGAACGAAGGGCATGCTCTTCCGGCAGCTTTCGAACTCTTAAGACAATACAACGGCAATTTAGAAGAAGTCAGAAAGAAAACCGTATTTACAACTCACACTCCGGTTGCTGCAGGTAACGAAGTTCACTGGGTTGATACATTACTTGAAGGCGGTTTCTTTGCAGGCGCTTCAAGAGAAAGAGCTATCCAATTAGGCGGCGAAAACTTCTCTTTGACAGTTGCTGCATTAAGAATGTCAAGAATTGCAAACGCTGTTTCACAGCTTCACGGTCTTGTTGCTAACAAGATGTGGGAATGGGTTGACGGCAGATGCCCGATTAGAGCTATCACTAACGCCGTAAACTTACACTTCTGGCAGGATAAGAGAATGAACGGTGATAAGTCGTTTGATGAACTTCTTGCAGCTAAGCGTGAAATGAAAGTTAAACTCTTCAAATATATCGCTAATGTTGCAGGTAAGAGATTTGATCCGGATGTATTAACTATTACCTGGGCAAGAAGATTTGCTGACTACAAACGTGCTTGGCTTATCTTGATGGATAAGGACAGAATTAATAAACTGCTTGAAGAAAATAAAGTTCAGATTATTTTCGCAGGTAAATTCCATCCGGATGATGTTATGGGTAAAGAAATGTTCAACAAGTTATTGAACCGTTCTCATACGTTAAAGAATGTTGTAGTATTACCGGGCTATGAATTACAGTTGTCCGGCATGCTTAAACGCGGTACTGATGTATGGTTAAATACACCGCTTAGACCGTTCGAAGCATCAGGTACTTCCGGTATGTCAGCTAATGCTAACGGTGCTATTCACCTTTCAACTTATGACGGTTGGACTGTTGAAGGTACTTTCCCCGGAATTAACGGTTATACTGTTGAATATCCGGAACTTGATGATGATATGCCTTGGGAAGAAAGACACTGGGCAGATCACAGATGCATGATGGATATTATCGAAAACCAGATTATTCCTACTTACTACAACAACAAGCAGGAATGGGCCAGACTTATGAGACAGGCTATCAGAACTGCTGAAGCTTACTTTAATTCTGACAGAATGGTAATCGAATACTACAACAGATTGTATAAACCGATTGCACATGATGACAGCTCTTCAGGAGAAAAGAAGAAAGAATTAAATATTTCTGAAACTCCTACATTTGATGCTTGGACATATTCAAATATCAAATAACTAAAACAAAAATAAAAGAGGCTCCGTGCTTATACAATAAGCGCGGAGCTTTTTTATTCCGCCTGCAGGCTATTCTCAATTTGCTTATTTTTTTATATAATTAAATAAACATAAGAGAGGTTTATATGAATAAAAGGGTCTGGACTAAGGTTTTAATAGCAGCAGCAAGTGCAGCTGCCGGAGTTTACGCATTTTTTTTGCTTTCTCCGCTTATTTTAAACCCGATAATTGAAGGATACACTCCGAAAATTAACGGTGAAATCCATAAAGCAACAGGACTTGTATCAAAACTCGAGGGAGTAAAAGTTGTTACGACTCCAAAGCTTACTGCCGGATTAAAAGTAAAACGCTTCACACTGCTTACTCCTGATAATGAACAGGTTTTTGACTCCAATAATTTTCAGGTCAAAATGTCATTAATCCCGCTTCTTGCAAGAAAAATTGAGATTGATATTGTCAGCCTTGAAAATGCTGATATTGATTTAAAAATCAATAATAACGGAAGTTTTGAAATAGAAAAATACTTCCCGCAGGAAGAAAAACCCCAAAATAATGAAAAAGTTAAACCGCAGAATTTATCCCTTCCTCTCGGGCTCAAATTCTCAAATCATCTCCCTGATATCAAATCCGGAGGATATAATATTACGTTCATAAACGGAGATGATAAATATATTATAAGCGGAGATAAAACAGAGATTACTGATTTTATTCTGAATAAAAGCGTCAGGGTTAAAGCTTCGGGCAAAGCTGTATTCAAAGACAGAGAACAGTTTAAATACAATCTTTCAGTCTTAAATAAAATCATGCCGGATATTGAGCTTAATGATTTGATTACAAACCCGCAGGCTGCGGAAGAGGCTCAAAAAGAGAGCGAGCCGGTTAATATTACGGAAATTTTTAAGGGGCTGTATAAAAGCAGATTGTGCGCTAATGCAGATACTGATTTAATCATAGCAAGAGAAGGTATAAACGGAAAAGCTGTTGTTACCAATTTATCTATACTAAATTTACCCCCGAGTGATGCGAATGTCGAGTTCAAGGGAAATAGTATAAATATACTTTCAAACATTTATACCGAAAAGAATGAACTTTCAAAAATTGACGGATTAATTAAGACCGGTAAACATCCGAAAATTGATATGAATTTTAAATCAAAGGCGGAAATTGCTAATGTTTTAAGAATAGTTAAAGATATTGCTGAAATATTCAATAACAAAGATTTGCAGACTTTGAGTGCACAGGGTCGAATTGATGCGGACTTTAACCTCAAATCAGATTTTAAAACCGTGAAATCAAACGGATACTTGAAAATTCCTTCTGCAGAGGTTTATTACGGATTATACAAAGTCGGGGTGGATAACATTAATGTTGATACTGAACTTAATAACAACAACATTAATATAAAAAATATCGGATTTTCGGTATTTAACCAGCCTCTGAAATTTTACGGCACAATAAGCGAGGATGCCGTAAGCGACCTTCATCTTACAGCTGATAAGCTTAACCTCAAAGGACTTCTTGTTGCATTAGGACAGGGCGCTTTATTAAAAGATAACAATATTAATTCGGGCCTGATTTCATTGAATGCGGATATTACAGGGAGACTTGATAAAATTAACCCGTTAATTAAACTAAGTATTAATAATATTGATATAAAAAATACGCCTTCCAATACAACGCTCAAAGCCCCTTCTACAGTTGTAAACATCACCTCTGACGGCAAAACTTTCTCCGGTGATGCGCAAAGTGCTGACGTTAAGATTATAAATCCTGCTGCAAAAATTTCTATTCCTAAAATTAATGCAAATATAAAAGAAAAAGAAATTGAAATTACTAAAACGCCCGTTCAAATCGAAAAAATTAATACAACCGTCTCAGGTAAAATTCAAAATTATTTGACAGAAAAAATCGGGCTGAATTTCCTGACAACAGGGGATATCAAATCAACGCTTTCCGGCGATATGAATTTGAATAAACAAACTCTGAACCTTTCATACTATACCAACGAACTCTCAACAATCATTATACCGATGTTTGACAAATCCAAAATGTCATTTAGCGGAAATATTTTGATAACCGGAAATATGATTAATCCTACGATAAAAGGCGAAATTCAAGTTCCGTCTCTTAATATTCCGGAAATTCCGGTTACAATGAATAACCTCAACATAAACCTAGACGGACATATTTTAAACGGTAATGCTTCGCTTGCAAAATTTACTTCCGGCGGAATTGAGGCTGAAAATTTAACAGGTGATTTTGAACTCAAAGGGAATGATTTTTATCTCATAAACCTCAAGGGTTCAGCCTTCTTAGGTACAATTGCCGGTAATATTAAATATAATCTTGCAAATGCAAAAACTACGATAGATTTTTCCGGCACTAATATGGATGCAGCAAAGGCCGTCGCCGGTGCTGTCGGAATAAAAAATGCACTCTCCGGCACATTAGGATTTGATGCAAAACTTGATATGCTGGTTGCAGACTATGAAGATATGATGAAATCTCTCAACGGGAATGTAACTTTCAACGTCAAAAACGGAGCATTCGGCTCTATAGGACGGCTTGATAAATTCTTAAACGCAAGCAATATTATAACAAACAGTATTCTAAAGACGACAGTTGCAACCCTTACTAATAACGCAGGACTTGCCGAAACTGCAAAATTTGATTATATAAACGGCGTTTTAAGTTTTAAAAACGGCTGGGCAGATATAAAAGAAATTAAAAGTTCAGGGAAATATCTCGCGTATTACATTTTCGGGAAATACAATCTCGTTAACGGAACTACGAATGTAACAATATTGGGTAGATTAGAAAGCACTATGGTTACAAAACTTGGGCCTATCGGCGAACTTTCGGCAGACAAACTGTTAGGATATATCCCTAAATTCGGGGCTTTAACAGCCAATATTGTTAATGCGCTTACAGAAAACCCGAAGGGAGAAAATATAGAAGCGATTCCGGCTTTAACCGGCGGGAGTACAAGCTATAAGGATTTCAAAGTCCTGTTTAACGGTGGTTTGGAAAGCACAAGCTCCGTAAAATCGTTCAAATGGCTTACAGATGTTGACACAAGCGCTATTGAAACCAAATCAACAAAGGAAACTATTGAAGAAATAAAAAAATCAATAAATGAAGATTTTTCAAACACAGTCCAGAGTGTTACGGATGCTGTAAACAACTCAAAAGAACAATGGAATGATACAAAAGAACAGTTGAAAAACAGCGCCGAGGAGCTGAAGAACTTGTTTAAGTTTTAAGAGTAAAGCTTAAGCAGCTCTTCAACAATAATCCAATCGCTTTCTTCATCAAGCTCATATGCCGTGTATGGAGGAAGCTCGTAAAACGTAATTTTTCCTGAAAGCCGGCATTTGTCTCTCAAAACATTTCCGGCTTTATTAATATAGCAGGCGCCGGTTTCCGCTACAAGCCCTTCAAAATCCTGTCTGCGCGGGCGTCTGCGGTAATCATAATTAACAGGTTTTACCCCGCCGTCCGGCTCTATAAACCACTTAAACTGCTTTTCAACAACTGCAGAAAATATCGAATCCGCATCACTTTCAATATATTTTTTGAACATTCCGTCTATATGCTCTGATTTTAATAAAGGAGAAGTTGCCTGGATTAAAAAGAAATTGTCTTTTTTATCAAGACCTGCATTATCTATATATTCAAGCATTACGCTTTCCGTTGAAGCGGTATCAGATGCATTCTCTGAATTTCTGTCAAAAATCTCCAATTTTTCAAACCCAAAACCTGAAACAACCTCTTTTATTTCTTTGCTGTCGGTTGCAATAATAACCTTATCAATGCATTTTGCATCATTAGACGCTTTTGCCGTCCAATAAACAAGAGGCTTGCCGTTTATTTCTCTTATGTTTTTTAGCGGAATAGATTTACTCCCGCCTCTAACAGGTATGAATGCGATGTTCATTATCTTCTTCTTTCACTTTGATTAAATCATATAGGACTTGATTGTAAGGAGTCGGAATTTTGAATTCTTTACCAAGTCTTATTATTTCGCCTGCAAAAATATCGACTTCCGTGCTCCTTCCGGCTAAAATGTCCTGATGCATGGAAGTTTTCCCTTCATCACACATTAGAGAAAGCGCATGCAAAGCATCAGCTTCAAGATTATCAAGATTGTTAACCCCTTTCTTTTCCGCAATTAGGCGGACTTCATTAATGAGTTTTTTTGCAAATTCAATAAAAGTTCTATTTCTTTTTAATTCACCGAATGTCATATTTAAAATTGCGGAAGTCTGATTAGAAAAGACATTCATGGTAAACTTGAGCCACATAGCATAATCAATATCATCAGGACAAGAATAATTTATCCCGCATCTTTTAAAAATTTCAATAACCCGCGGATTTTTTTCTGCTACAATTTCCCCCACCCCGTCCTGCGTGACGGAATTACCTTCTCTTACGGCACTATGTCCGATAAAATAAGATTTTAAAACCACCGCCTCCGGATAAACCGCCTTAATTTTTTCTTCGGAAGAAATACCATTTAAAAGCGAAAGTATAATAGTGTTTTTCCCGATAAAATTTTTAATATTTTTTATTGCACTCTCTAATCCTTGCGCCTTTGTCGCAATAATAATCAAATCGGGGGTAAATGAAACAGGGGTAAATGAAACGGGGGTAAATGTATTATTTGACGGCAGTACATACTCAAATTCTTGAGCTTTTCCATTTAAAGTCGGCTTGTTTTTTTTGTATCTTTCAAGCCTCTCTTCATCTACCAGAATTCTCAAATCACATTTTTCCCGGAACTTAACCGCAAAAGTAAGCCCCACAGCTCCTAAACCGCATATCAAAACTTTATCCATAAAGTCATTTTAAATAAATAACGAAAAATATTCAACATTGTATAGCAGATTTAAGTACTTGCGAACGTAAACCAAATAGACAGCCCCAAAAAGTTATAGTAAGATAATTTTACAGGGTAAAAGATACCTTTTCGAAAGAGGAACCGCTACACATTCATTCAAGCTTCGGGTTGGTTCCCGACTAGAAAGGGGGCTGATATGGATAATTTCAATTTAAGTTTATTATTAATCTTTTTGATTTTATACATATTAAATAACGGTTCTTACCCGAATAAGTAAGAACCGTTCAAGCTTCTAAAGGTATCCGGCAGTCTGGTAAACTGCCACCCTGTATTTATATTATTTACTATGTCCGACCGTTTGTCAAGATAAGATAAAAATAGCAGTAGTGTATAGTTTGCTCAACAACTGCCTATGATAATTTTTAAAAATCCTGTCATTCTGAAAGTGCAGAAAAATTAATTTATTTAAAACGGTTAATTTTTCGCACTGTTCAGAATCTTACCAATCAGGCAATGCCTTTTGGTTTCGGTAAGATCCTGAACAGATTGAAAAACTACACTTTCGTTTGTTTTTCTAATCTTTCAGGATGACATTTTATTAAATGTCAGAGTATTATTGTTGATATTTATATTGAAATTTTTGCGAAGCAAGCTCTAAATACTCACTGTTTCCAATAAACATGAAAATTTCTTATTTCTTCTAAAGTTTCATCATAATTACCTTTAAAACAGATTGCTCTATCGTCAATATACAAATAAGACGGTATTTTTATATTAGTTACATCTTTAAAATATTTATCTAACTTATTATCCACTAACCATTTAGAAGTTAGAAGCAAATTTCTTGATGTAAAAAGATATAACTCCATTTCACAAGATAATTTTTCTAAAAAATCTCTGGCACCATTTTTTAAACTCGGAATATAATTTTCGCTATAAGCTTCTCTGCCATAATAATTAAGCACCCCGTCTAAATCTACCAAAATTCTTCTTTTTTTAGCCATTTTGTCCGTCCTACGGTTTGTTTACATTGTCATTATAGCGGACAATTTTATTATGGACAAGATTTTGTTACAAAAGCTTGCAAACAGGATCAAAGAATTGAGAAAAGTTTACGGTTATACACAAGATGATCTTTCGCATCTTGCACAAATCGGACGCTCAACTTTGGGAAACATTGAAACTGCTCAAAATGATATTACTTTCTCAAAATTAAATAAAATTGCAAAAGCTTTTAATTTGTCCTTAGCAGAATTTCTTAATTTTTAGATATTTATTCATATCGTCAGCAATATATAGCAAGTATACAATTCGTTATTATAAAGATGTGGTAAATCTTCGATTTACCACATCTTACATTGCTTATTACACACTATTGTTAGGAAATTCTGTTTAACAGAAAAAGCGCTATGGCTTATTTTGTTAATAATCATAGCGCTTTATTTCACTAAATAGAGATTTTTATAAGCCGGTCATTATTGTCTTTTTTCAATCCTAATCGCGCTGTCCGGACATGTCATTGCACAAGCTCCGCAGGCAATACATATTTCAGGGTCAGGAGCGACTGCCGGGGTCTGGTATAATCCGACCTCCTTTGACCACTGCAGGCATTTTTTACCCGCTTTATTCATAGGACATTTTGCTATACAAAGCCCGCAGCCTTTGCAAAGGTCGGTATAAACGTAATAATCAGCCTTTCCCTTGCCGACACCTTCTATTTTATATCCTTTATATTGTTTTTCCATATTATACACCAGCCCTTTCTTTTATCAGGGAAATTCCCATCTCAAGCGCCTGATAGTTTAACTCTCTAAGTTCCGGCTTAGCTTCAAATTTCTTGCCGAGAGCCATTTCCATGGCGTTTTTAATATCATCAAGCTTAAGTACATTTGTTGCCGCTAAAAGTACCCCGAGAATGATTATATTAAACACTCTTGCGCTCAATTGCTCATTCGCAATCCTGTTTGCGTCAACCCCTATTATTTCTTTGCACTTAACTTCCGGTTTCTTGGTGCAGACAGATGTATCATAGACTACAATAGAATTCTCATCAACATAAGTTTCACATCGGTCTATAGCTCTATCAGAGAGCATTATAACAATATTCCCTTTAGCAAATCTCGGCTCGCCGATAGTTTCGTCAGCTATCTGGCAGAAAGCAATAGAAACCCCGCCTCGTTGTTCAACGCCGAAATTCGGGATATAAAGAACCTGCTTGCCTGCTTCATATCCTGCTTCTACAAGAATTTTAGCAATAGACTGAACGCCTTGCCCGCCTTCTCCTGCTAATACTATTTTTGTTCTTGCCATATTACACTACCTCCGGTGTTAAAAATTCTTTAACTTCAAAGAATTCTTCCATTTGCTGAAGTCTTGCAAATGTATCGTAATTGTTTGTCCTCCAGTTCAAAGGACAAATTGAAAGTACTTCTACAAAAGAGAACCCGCCGTTTTGTACGTTCTTTAAGCCCTTAACGAATGTTGATTTAAGTTTCATTACATTAGAAACAGTAGAACGTGCAACGTATGATTTTTCTTTGTCGGCAATAGAAGCTACCATCTCCGCTGCTTTTGCAGGCTTACCCGTAACTGAGCAGTCTCTGCCGTACGGCGTTGTTTCGGTTTTCTGCCCCGGCATTGTAGTTGGTGACATCTGACCGCCTGTCATACCATAGTTAGTGTTATTAACAACTACTATCATTAATCTTTCACCGCGGACTGTCGCATTAACAAGGTGCTGTGCGCCTATTGCAAGGCCGCCGCCGTCGCCCATATATGCAATACCGATAGCTTCCGGATTAGCTCTTGTAAATCCGTAAATAACCGGAGTTGTTCTCCCGTGGTGAGTCTGGACAGTATCTAAATCCATATAATTCCACGCAAGAAGCGAACATCCTATATCACATCCGAAAACAGTTTTTTGTTTTATACCTAATTCATCAACCGCCTGCGCTAAAGCCTTCAACGTAATACCATGACCGCATCCGGGGCAGAACTTGCTTGCTCCGACTTCCGCATTCTGTGCTTTCGGTAAATTAGGCGGTAAAGTTAATATTTCTGACATACTTTGGTATCCATCCTTTCTGATTTTTAAGTTAAGAAGTTAATAGGTTAATAAGTTAATAAGAAGATTTATTTTTACTGACTTATTCACTTTACTCTTATTTACTTATTCACTTCACCCTTAAACTTCATATTCTAAACTCCAACTGCCATTGCCTCTACTTTATTCACAATATCATCGCCGGTAACTCCGACGCCCATTTTGAATAAAGTATCGTATGGAGTTGTAAGTCCGTAGAGCTTTTCCAATACCATCTGCGCTAATTGTCCGTTTGCAGATTCTGTAAACAGAATTCTTTTTGCTCTTTGAACAGCTTCTCTTAAAGGCTTAACCGCAAGAGGTCTGATTGTAATCGGTCTGAACAAGCCGGCCTTAACCCCTTTTTCTCTAAGTTCATCAATTGCGGTTCTTGCAGAACGAGCTACAATACCGTGAGCAATAACAAGGATTTCAGCATCTTCAGCTCTGTATTCTTCCCATTCCTGAACCTCTTCGGACATTTTTTCATAATCCGCCTTATAACCTTCAAGAACATCCATAAGCTCATCTTCCATATTATAAGTGTTTCTAAGATGGGCAGATTTTCTGTCAACTCCGATTTCTCCATCCGCAAGAAGATATTTTTCTGTCGGAACCATTGTAATTCCGCGGCTTGCAGGGTCATAAAGGGTAACCGGCTCTCTCATTTTGCCCTGATATCCGTCAGCTAAAACATATGTCGGGAAACGGTATTTCCAGGCTGTATTAAATGCTTTAATCATATAATCATACAAATCCTGATGTCCTGCAGTAGAGTAGACAATTCTAAACCCTTCTCCATTTCCGCCGAAACAGGTTAATCTTGTCTCCTGCTGCGCGTAAATTACCGTTGCTGTGGAAGGTCCTCCTCTTTGCATAACCGCGCATACAAACGGTATTCTCATCATCTCTGCCATAGACTGCGCGTCCTGCATAATTACATTCCCGGGTCCTGCTGTTGCCGTAAATGCCCGTTTACCTGCTAAAATACCGCCGATAGTAGAAAATCCTGCTGATATTTCATCTTCCGTCTGCAAAAATCCTGCGCCGGTTTTTGGAAGTAACTTGCACCACGTATGCATAATCTCATTTTGAGGTGTAATGGGATAACCGTACATAAATTCTGCCTCAGCCGAATTTGCGGCATAAGCAAGCACTTCATTGCCCGTTAGGAACATTTTAGTGTCTTCTTTAATAAGTTTGTTTACCATATTTATACCTTCCCTCTATAATAAACCACATCATTATTTTACTACAATTTAAGTGTTGAGAAAAGAGGGAATTTAAAAATACTAAAATACACGATATGAACGTGAGCTTAATGCACCTACAGGATCATCAGTCAAAACCGCACTGTTTTTATATGCATTTTGAGCATCTCTTATTGCAATAGCTTCAGCCGGGGTATAACCTTGTTTCAAAGAACTGTATACAATATCTCCGGAAGATACTTGTGATGCGGCAAATGAAGTTAACTCCGGTTTAACGGCAGGCTGCTTATTAGCCTCTTCCGAACCGGCAGAATAAGTATTATTTTTATTTTCTGTCTGATATTCGTATTTGACCCCAAAAGACGGAACATTATCATCCGGCAATTCATAAACCAGCCGGGCTTGCGGTCTGCCCTGAAAATACTCACGGGAAAATACCCTTGACTGTTCTTCTTCATCAATCTTGTCATAGGGTGTATGTGCGTTGATTGTAATCTGTTTCGGCGTAAACGGCGACGTTAATTGTCCGTAAATTGTTGTCGGCGAATACGGCGCAATTGCTTCCGGTTCCATAATGTTGTTTCTCTGTGGTTTATAATATACTTATATACACTTATTATATACTATTTTTCATCCCCTCAAAAGTCTATTTTTAATGAAAATTTACATTTCTTAATATTTGTCATTGACCAAAATGTTTACAAATGAGATAATCAGGATATGAATTACTATAAAAAATACACACCGTATTTGTTTTTACTTCCGGCTGCAGCCGTTTTAATCGTATTCTTTTTTATTCCGTTTTTCCAAACATTCGGTTTAAGTTTTTTTGATTATTCTTCAAGCATTTATCATCCGTCTTTTTGCGGTGCGGATAATTACTTGAAACTGATAAAAGAGCCTGTTTTCTATAAAGTTATGTTTAATACTTTTATGTATCTTGTAATTGCGGTTCCTTTTTTAGTCACTTTTCCGCTTTTTCTTGCAATATTAATAAACCGGAAAATCAGAGGAATAACTTTATACAAAATCCTGCTTTATCTGCCGGTAATTGTGTCTATTGTTGTTGCGGCAATTGCTTTTAAATGGCTGTATGCAACAAGCGGTATTTTGAATTATATTTTATCAATGTTTCATCTTGCTCCGATAGGGTGGCTTACGGATACAAATTGGGCGCTTTTTTCCGTCGCGGTTGTTACAATTTGGAAAGGTATCGGATATTATATGATGATTTATCTGGCGTCTCTAATGAGTGTTCCGCAGGAATTATATGAAGCCTGCGATATAGACGGCGCCGGATTTTTAAGAAAACATTTAACAGTTACAATACCGCATATTATGCCGACAATTGCTCTGGTTTCTACCATAAGTACAATTTCAGCAATGAAAGTTTTTGCGGAAATCTATGTTATGACAAAAGGAGGCCCCCTGAATTCCACTAAAACAATTGTATATTATATTTATGAAAGGGCTTTTGAAAATCTGGATTTAGGTTACGCATCAGCGCTTGCGGTTGTACTGCTTATTGTAGTAATGGCGTTTTCTTTAATCAATATTTTATGTTTTGAAAAAAATAAATACGGGGATATTTGATGAAAATTCTTGTTGTTACCGATTTATATCCGGTTAAAGAAAATGAGCCGGCAACTCCGCGGACGATTGCGGATTTTGTCTCCGGCTGGAAAAATATGGGGCAGGAAGTTCGGGTAATCAAACCGAATTTCTTATTTAATTCATTTCTTAGAAGAAAACCTTATTATAAATCGGGAATTTACGGAGAGGTTGAAAACATCAATTATTTTTTCCCGTTTTGGGGGGATATTAAACATAAGATTAAAACCGAATTTAAACCTGATATTGTAATCGCGCATATGCCTAGCGGAATTTTGTTTGCAGATAAACTTGAAATGCCTTTTATCGCCGGCGTTCATGTTTCGGATTTAGAGGTTTTAACAAATCCTGTTTATTCGTTTTATTTCAAAAAAGCACTTGAAAGGGGTTATAAAAACGCTAAAAAAATTGCCTGCAGAAGCAATGTAATAAAAGAAAAATTTCTGAAACTTTATCCCGAATACGAGCCAAAAACTTTTGTCTGCTATTCCGGAATTGATGAAAATATAATTACGCAAAGAAAATGGAGCGGAGGAAGAAAAATTTTAACCTGCGCTCAATTAATCAAACGCAAAAATATAGATAAAGTAATAAAAGCCTGCGATAAACTTGATGTTGAACTAAAAATTACAGGCGAAGGCAGGGAATACAAGAATTTGAAAAAATTATCCCCAAAGCCGGTATTCACCGGCTGGCTTGAACATACAAAAGTCCTTGAAGAAATGAGAAATGCTGACATTTTTGTGCTTCCTAGCATCAATGAAACATTCGGGATGGTTTATCTTGAAGCAATGGCTTCCGGCTGTATTACGGTATGCAGCGAAAACGACGGAATTGCTGGGATTATTAAAGACGGAGTTAACGGATATTTCTGGAGAGACGATATTATTGAAAAAATCTTAAACTCTGATAATCAAAATCAAATATTAGAAAATTCATATAAAACAATAATTAATTATACCCGGGAAAAAGCCTGTGAAAATTATTTAAATCAGATTAGCTAAAGTGACTTGTAGTATTCAAATAAAAATAAAAAGTACGTTTTCCTCTCCTAACGGGAGAGGAGCAGCCGTGTTTGAGGCTGTGCCAAAAACTACGGCTGCGGTGAGGGGCAGATCATAGGAACAAATAAAAATTATAAAGTGAATTTCAAGAGAGCAGGCTTTGCCTGAAATTTAATCCACGCCCGAAAGGACGTAGGTAACAATTGCGTATTTTCTCTTTTTTTTCTGGTCTCTTTTCTTTCTCTTTTTTTCGCAATAAAAGAGATAGAAAAGGACAAGAAAGACAGGTTTTATGAAACATTTTTATAAACACTTTAGAGAAACCAAGCGAATTGTTACATAACTCAACAAATATTTACATAACTTAACTTTGATAACCGCAAAATGCTGTAATAACCGGATTTTTATTTACAAGGTGATTTAGGGAGTCAATTTTTTGAAAGTAAATGTTTTTATATAAATATATTAATAATAGTGTGAAGGTGTTTTAATGCAAATAAACCCGATACTTTATCAGTATCAGGCAGATAAATTCCCTGATATTGCAAAAGATTATATATCAGTAAAGAATGCTGTTGATAAAAAAGATAACAGCAAGGCATCCCCTGTATTTGAGGCAGTACCGGTCTACGGGCGCATAAATACTCTGCCGGAAAAGCTGGAGCAAAAGGATTATGCACCTGCCATGGGAATTGTATCACTTGCGATACTAAACGGGCCGGAGGAAATAAGCGATGTATTCAGTGTATATAACCAAATCCGCAAAGGCTTTCCCAAACCGGTCACATTCCATTCCGGCTACGATAATAAAAAAGCTCAGCATCCGTTTTCATTCTTCCGCGGCACAATTTTGCACGAATACATGAACCCGCTATCGCCCAAATGCCCGCACCCAAAACTTGCCGCCATGCTAATCAGACAGGATAAAACACTGTGGGATACAAAAATTGGTGAATGGTTTAAAAAGAAATTTGAAATAGAAGAAGACCAAATAAAAACTCACATTGAAGATATAGACTTTACGCCAGAGAATAAGAACTATGTACCGGCAAAAGTATTTAAAGCTAAAAATCCTTTTGCTGATATCTCAGCGCGGGCATTAACGCGGACAAGCACTCTGGGGGCGCTGGCGCTTGGCGGGATTGAAGCTGCACATGTTGCCCATGAAGTCTCTAACGGCAAAAACTTCTTTGAAGAGGCTGGAAAATCTGCTGCAACTTTAGGCGTAACTCTGGGAGCTACAGGTGTGTTAGGTGCTATAGGCGCTAAATACCTAGGGCCTACCGGTTCACTTGCCGGCATGGGGCTGGGGGCTATTGCAGGTGCTGCAGTAAGCAATGCTATAGATTAGAACGCAACCGGTTTATTCCATCTTCTATCCATTCATTCGTTTTATTTATATATTTCTTTGCTGCAATTACCGTATCTAATCCGTCTCTTACTGATATTTCTTTAAACAAAAAAACATCATAGCTAAGGCGTTGCAGCCACTCTGTAGATACATTTTTAACGAGGCTGTAATCTTTCTTTGCCCATTCAAAATATTTTTTGTTCACTGCCCGAAAATTCGGCTGCGGCGATATTCGGTTGATTTGCATTGATAACTCCTTAAAATCTAATTTTACGATTTTAAACAGATATTGTCAAGAAGCAGTGGGGGAAATGGTTTATTTTTCTGATTTTTCAAGATTTGCAAGTGCGTAACGGAGACTCTGGACAATAAACTCGTTACGGCTAATGCCGGCCTTAGTAGAATATTTTTCTATTTCGTCAAGAATATCAGCATCTATTCTTATACTTATTACTAATTTTTCAGGCTTTATAGGTTTAAAATTACTCACTGTCACATTCCTTTTATTAATATTGTAGTATATTGCTCGAGGTTATTGTATATTCAAATATGCAATATATATGGTAGTTGATTTTAGAATACGAGTCGTGGTATACTTTATTTTGAAGAAGTAGGTCAGGCACCGCCTGACATTAACTTTTACTTAGAAATATGAGGATGATATATGGAACAGGAAATAAAAGACAAGTTACAGGTGATAGAACAAAAAGTTGTTTCAAACAGCTATCTTATTGATACATTGCTATTTTATTGTAATGAAAACAGCGATGTTAACGAGGTTTCACAGGCTGCTTCCGTACTTGAGGTAATATCTCAAAAAGAACAGGAAATTTTTAAACTTATATCAGATTATAGAAACGAAGTACAATAATCAAAAGGCGATTCTGATTAGCTCCATTATTTACTGTACCTGCAGGCTTGCACAGTAATTTTGCATACAACTTGATAAAAACTCTAATACCTGAATTCCTAACATTTACCCCCAAAAACTAAACTAACAGGTGATTTATGTTCAAGAATAAACCCTTACAATTTCTGTATGGAGATATGTTGTTATGGAAAAATTTCAGAATAAATACTTGGAACTCAAAAATATTAATAAAGATATTGTCGACTGGGTAGAAGATGTTGCAGAAGAAAATAACTGTAAAATAGAACGCAAAGAATGGAAAAGCAAATATAACAGCTATGTTGTCTACGATTACGAGCCCTTTTGCTCGGAAGGATTTGAGATAAATATTTTGCTCAGCTCGTTTGATATTTCGTATCTCAATTTTATAAAATATCTGTATAACGAAAAACTAAGCACAATCGAGTATTTAGACAATTGTATCAAAATTCCTTCAATAAAAAACTACTCACTTTAAAAAAAATGGTATATAATATTCCTTATCAAATACAGTTTGATGAGGAATATTTTTTATGAAAGAATTTTTTAATGATTACGTACAAACACTTGAAACTTATATCATGTTTCGTATAAAAGAAACTGTTGCAAAAATAACTCCGGAATTAAAAGCAAAAGGAAGAAGCCCTATAAACCTTTCTATGGGAGCACCTACGGCTTCTCCGCCTAAGTTTGTTATTGAGAGTTTAAAGAAAGCTCTGGATGAAAACGGAATGCATACATATTCTTCTCCTAAGGGTGAATTGTACTTAAGAGAAGCTATTGCAAAAAGAATGAAAAACAGATTTAATGTCGAGCTTAATCCCGCTGATGAGATATTTTCTCTTATCGGATCAAAAGAAGGTTTAGCGAATTTTATCCGCGCTCTCATTAATCCAACGACAAATAATGAAGAAAAAGAAATTATCCTTGTGCCGGACCCCGGTTATGCTTCATACGGAGAAATGGTTAAAGTTTCAGGCGGGCTGGCATATCCGATACCGTTAACTCCTGAAAATAATTTCATGCCGGATTTGGAAGAAGTTTGGAATGATTTTATAAAGCGGGGTTACAATCCTGAGAAAGTCAAAGCGCTTATTATCAATTATCCGAATAACCCTCTGGGCGCAACTGCTACAAGAGAATACTTAAAAAGTGTTGTTGATTTTTGTAAAAAACATCATATTCTTTTAATGTCGGATGCCGCTTACACTGATATGTATTTTAAGCCGGAATTAAAACCCGCAAGTATTCTTGAATTTGAAGGCGCTAAAGATATAGCGGTAGAATTTTTTAGTTTCTCAAAACCATACGCCATGACCGGCTGGAGATTAGGCTGGATTTGCGGAAACAAAGAAGCTGTCCAGATATTCGGGAAACTGAAATCGACTCTCGATTCAGGTATATTTAAGGCTCTGCAAAAAGCCGGAAGTGAAATCCTTAATTCGGAAGAAGGCGAAGAATATATTAAAAAAGCAAACCAAAACTTTAAGAGAAATCAGGAAATCTTTGTAAAAGGATTGAAGGAAGAATTAGGCTGGGGCGGGTTTAATGTCCCCGATGCAACATTCTATCTCTGGCTTCCGGTACCGCCGAGATATAAGACCGCAGTCGAATTTACCGATGATTTAATGCACAAATCCGGTATTGTAGCAGTTCCCGGCAATGCTTTCGGAAAATATGGGGAAGGCTTCTGCCGTGTCTCAATCGTCTGCTCGGAAGAAGAGCTTAAAGAAGCCATAAGACGAATGAAAGAGGACGGATTTAGTTTTGAATAGCAAATAAATTTTTTAGAGGTTTTAATATCTGTATGAAACTGCAGCCTGTTAATATTCAGAATCAAAAACCTAATTTTAAATCGGCATATCCGGTTACTCACTGGATTGCTGAAACCAACGGCAGTTATGCTTCTATCGGAAATCTTAATCTTATCAAAAAATTGCAGGGTAAGATTATAAGAATTCTGAATAAGCCTCTCACGGAAAGCAGCAAACCGATGGATGCAGGAGAAGAAAATTTCAGAACTTATGTCGGAAAATGCGATATTTCATACAGGAATAATCCCGTCGTAAGATCTTTTTACAACAGAACGGAAAACAGCCTGAACAATTTCAGTCCGCTTTCTTATATTATATCCGGTGAAGATGTGGAGATTTTTGAAGATACACTTGCAAAGAATATCGGAAGATTAAAAGGAAAAGCAAAAGAAATTTTAAAACAGCCATACTCTCCTCAAGCAGTTGAAGCGATTAAATTATACAACAGAGAAGGATTGAAATTCGTTAAAGATAAATCGAAACAAATTACGGATAAACAGGGACTTGTATACATGCTTCATACAAAATTTGAAATAATAAGAAACAGAGCGGGGAAAATAAAGGATTACCGATTTGTAGACGCCCGTTTTCTACCGATAAAAAAGAAAATTTAATAAACTTGACTTAAAAAAATCATCATGTATTATAATAGTATGCCGAGCGGGGGTAATTCAGTGGTAGAATGCCTCCTTGCCAAGGAGGATGTCGCGAGTTCGAGCCTCGTCTCCCGCTAATAAAAAAGAGTCCTTTGCAGGGCTCTTTTTTATTAGCGGTGTGATAGCGGCGAGAAAACGCCTTTGCGAGTTGCGTGAGCGAGCTGAGGCTGGAGCATTTTTGCGAAGTGTTGAAAAACACTGAAGCAAAATGCGGAATTGCCGTTAAACGCGAGCGAACAAGACACGAGCCTCGTCTCCCGCTCCATTTTACAAGAGCCTTTTAAGGCTTTTTTTATTAGTTGTAAAATAAACTATACATACCAGACAGGAATTGCACTTACATTTTCTGTTATTGGAAAATCCTCTTTACAAAGGCAAATT
>CALUPN010000016.1 GCA_944322625.1 Candidatus Gastranaerophilales bacterium
ATCATAAACAGTAGGTAAATCTTCTATTTTTATCTTTGTTTCTGTCATAATAATCCCTCGCTAGTATATTAATATCAGAATAACATAAAAATAAAATGCATGGCAGTAATTTGAAGCAAGTTTTACCAATTTCATATTTATCCGTTCTCTGTTGATACAATCTGAATCAAATAAATTTACAAGCTCAATGTGTTTAAGTACTGTATCACTTACGGGAACGGTTTTCGGGAAATAAATATTTTACTTTGATTTACGGAATATAATTGTTATAATAAATACTATGGACGGTTTTAGCGTTGGTAAAATTTTAGCCGGATTACGAAATCCGGAGTTATATTTAAAAAAACTTAAGCAGGAAAATGTTAATCTCGGTAATAATACTTTCAATCCCGCTTTTGCACAACCCAAACCATCCGTGTTGCCTAATGCGGCTCCGCAGCTTGCTCTTATGCAACAACTGCAAATGAACAGAATTGCTGCAATGGACAGATCCGTTTATATAAAAAATCTTTTGCAGCTTCCGCAAACATTAGGTGAAATATTACTTGCCGTTCAGGATAAAACAAAACCACTGAGTACAAATACACTTTTACTGAACGAACTTAATCAAGATCTTTTAAAGAATCAGAAGATGATTGCCCAACTTTTTGATGACAGTTCGGAAACAGCTTTAAACAGTTCTTTGCAAAATATTCAGGCTCAAATGGCCGCACCTCAAAAAGATGTTGCCGCTTTGTTATTTTTTAGCGGTATGGTGCATTTACCGGCCTTGCGGGAGCTAATACTTAAGAACAGTAAGCAAGCTGTTGCTGATTTAATTATCGCAATGGCCTCCGCATCTAAAAACGGAATGACATCTGACCAGATAAGAGAAACTTTAAGTATTATAAATTCCTGCATATCAATGGCAGAGTCCGGAAATCCGAATCAAACGATTAAAAGCCTTATGATGCTTTATATTCCGTGGCTGCCTTTAAATGAAGGAGTCGGGTTTGATTTAGAAATAGAAGCGCCTGATGGAGAGAATGAGTCGAGTGATTCAAGGCTTACCGTACTTATTCAAACCAAAAATTTCGGCAATGTGAAGGGCGTATTTACACTGACAACTTCTAATTCCGTTGATATTTATATTTTATGTTCCGAAGATTTTCCCAAAAATATCCTTGAAAAAAGTCTCAAAGAAGAAAGCTCTTCACTGGCCGTTCATACAAATATTGATGTTGAATCAGTTGAACCGAAGAAAAAAGAAGTATTTGAAAAGCCGGAAGCAAAAGTTAACTTATCGGCAACAAACGAGATGAATCCGTACCTTCTGCTGATGGCTCACGCATTTATTCGAAACACTATATTTATTGATTCTAATGCTGTTGTTGAAAATGATGCTAACTCTTAAAAGGTATGCGTTTTGCAAGCTGAGTTGAGAGAATTAAAGCTTTTTCGGCAAAAATAACCGGCAGTTTATTTATATTTCCCTGTACGGAAACCATTGAACGATTATAAGCCAGTCTTTCACTGACTCCTGAGACAATCAAACCTTCAATGGTATTAATAAATCTGTTATAAACTTGATCAATTGTGAGAGATTTTACAAGTGCTTCCGTTTTAACCGGGACTATTGCCCAATTAATTCTTCCTCCGCCGGCTAAGAAGTTGTTAATTTTTTCTGCAATAATATTTAAATTGTTAGGGTTATTGTATGCATCAAAGGAAATAATATCAACCCCTGCTTCCAGCGGTATTTGCCAGTCACATTTTTCAAAACTTTGAATACCGACAAAGCCGTGATATTCTTTTATTTTGCTTATAACTTTTGCAAACAGATTTAAAACAATTTCCCTGGTCACATTTTCATTTTCACGTTTTATATCACCGAATTTGTAGAAAAGGGGTTCTTCGAGAATAATAACAGGCTTTGTTTCAGGAGAGACTTCTTTTATTTTCCCGATAATCCATAACGCCTTCACACAGACAGCTTGAATTACCAGCTTACGATAACATTTATCCGTAAGTATTTGCAATTCTTCCCTGTTTGTTAAAAGCTGTGATACGGTAAACGGGCCAAGTAAGTTTACTACGGTTTCGGCAGGCTTTATACGCTTTAAGATTTGAAGATATTTAGGCAGAAAAAAAGAATCTATCTTATATTTTTCCAGATTTTCTACATCCGGATGATTAAATATATTATCCAACTCTCGTAAATCTTGCTTAAAGTTTTTGGTTTTTGTATTAAAAAAAACTTTCTTGTCTTTTATTTCAACTCCCGGAATATTTTCAAGAGTTCTGTAACAAAGATTTTCATGAGGAGAAGCCAACGGAAGCATAGCCAGATAAGGAACATTCTCAAACAGCTTAACCATCATTTTTGTGGTCAAACTGTCCGTTGTATAAGGTAAATCACCGTATGGAAGACATTTAAAAGATATTCTTGCCATCTCTCTCTTTCTTTTATAATAAAAAACGTGCCGTTTCAATTAAGCCGGCACGTTTTTATTTTTTTAATTATGCTTCAGCTTCTTCTGTTTCTTCTAAGGTTTCTTTTACAACTTCCGAAGCGGTAACAATAACCTTTAACTCGGATTTAACTTTAGAAGTTAACTTAATTAGCATTGTAAATTCACCGATTTTGTTAATAGGCGCATTTAAAGAAACTGTTTTTCTGTCAATTTCAATACCTGCTTTTTCTTTAATTTCTTCACAAAGTTTTTTTGTTGTGATAGTACCGAATAATTTACCGCTTTCACCGGCTTTTGCGGAAAGTTCAATTGAACCTAATTTTTCAATTTGTTCTGCTTTTGCAAGAGCTTCTTGATGTAATTTTTCTTGTTTAGCCTGAATTCTTGCCATATTCTGTTCTCTGTTTTTAAGAGCGCCTTCTGTAGCAACTTCAGCTAAATTTTTCGGTAAAAGAAAATTTCTTGCATAGCCGTCTTTTACATTAACCAAATCACCGGCTTCACCAATATTCTGCACTTCTTTTTTTAATATTACCTGCATTTCTTTTTCTCCTTTAACTATTATTGGGCTAGTATAGTTTTTATAATAACAGATAAATATCAATTGTCGAGTATTTGCTTAAAATAAGTTCATAAATATATAAACTATATCAATTTACTTGTATCTAAGATTAACGGATGTTCAGCCGGAGCCATTTTTCGCATTTTAGATACAAAACTTAAAATATATGATTTATCAATTCCCAATTTTTTGAAAGTTCCGTCATTATACAGTTCTATCAAACGATTTACGTATTTTTGTGCATTTTCATATATTTCAGGATATTTTCTCAGCTGTGTGTCCATGTGTCTGTGTCCGCGTTCGGAGTTCAAAAAGCTTGTTGCAAGACCTAAGTTATCAATATAATTACTTCCTCCGTGTAAGGATGGCAGAAGATGTTCTGCGGTACCGACAGAGCCGCAGAAAATATCATAACCGATTTTTTCTGACGAATGCGTTGCGGAATGCATAATAAATGCAGAAACATTTTCTTTGGAAGTCGGAAGCTGTACGGCAATTTTCTCCATTTCACGAGCTAATCTGGTATCATCTATGCTGCGTGTAATTTTTTTAAGCTCATACAAAAAAGATTTGCGGCTGAACGGAGCAATAATCGGAATGTTATATATTCTCATCTTGGTCGCATTGAATAAATCATTTAATTCTTTATCCCGTTTTAAAGGCGAAGATTCAAGAACTTTTGACATTTGCTGTATAAGACCGTTAATATAATTTATGTTAGTTTTAGGATACAGTTTTATTCTGCTGCTTGCCCTTTGTTTCGGCGACAGCGTTTTTACAGTCTTTTCCGGCAGACATGAAGCTATATTTTTCAGCTTTCGCATTGTTTTTAGTTCGGACGGTATACCGCGGCTTTGTATTCCGGCTTCAATTCTGCTGAGTTTGTAGCGAAACTCTTTTGCACTGTACGGTATAAGGGTTGGCTGATTATATAATCTGTGGCGGGTTGTATCCATTAAAGTCTTAAATTCAACTTGCTTATCAGGCGGCAAATTCTTAGCAGCTTCTATTAACGCTTGAAATATCGGTTGTTGTGTTTGTCTCAAATCAATCATTGCTTGCATTGTACGCATATGGATTGCATCTTCAAGCTTTATTGTCGGATATTTTTTTGCGTCTTTTTCAAGCAGTGTAACGATTTCCTGCTCAATAGGAAACAGAGATGTCTTATATTCTCTTAAAAGCGGCACTATTTTATTCAGCGGACGGGAAAAAACCTTTTTTTGTAATATTTTTTCAAGCTCTGCGGGAGCTATCATAATTTTTCCCGAATACATATCCGGAATTTTATATTCAAGTAACTTTTTTAGTCGTTTTATATCTTCCGGAGTTTGTTTTGAACTAAACGTTATTGTGTCTGCAGCCACCGGCAGCTTCAAAACCGTGCTGTATGCAGTTTCACTACGATTTCCGTTTTGAGTTTTTATTAAATTCAGATTATTGATAATTGGTGTTATTCTCACAATATTAGAATACCTTAAAATAAAAAAAATTGCTCTTTTATATATTTTTGTAACATTTTTTCAAAAAATAATTTTTATAAAAATAAAACAAACAAAAGTAAAGCCGGATAAAAATCCGGCGTATCCCTATATTACTTAATCGTAGTTTACTTAATCGTAAATTATACTCCCGTGGGTAAAAATACCCCTTGTTCTATCTTATAACAGTGAAAAATTTAAATTCTGCAGGCATCAGTTTTCCAAAAGACAGAGAATTTGTTGCCGCAACGAATTTTTCTTCCATATAATCAGTTCCGTCAAATCTAAACTCTGATACGATTGAATAGTCGCAGGAAAGTTCTATGGTTTTATCAAAAACTTCTCTTCCTTCTCTTATTTCAATGCTGCCGTCATCAAGACAGAATTTCTCACTCGGAGATTGATAATTTGCAACTACAAGAATTGAATTTTTCAAACCTTCTTTTTGTATCTGCCAAGCTACAAAACCGTCATCATCCTGTCTTATTATATGAGCTTCACCGTCGGTAATTACGGAATTATTTTTTACAAACCGGTCAATAGCATCAAACTTCGCAAAGAAATCATAATCTTTTTCACGTTTCATTGAAACTTCATTGCCAATAATATGTTCCATGCCGGTTTTTGTAAATGATTCATCGCCGTCTATATACATAACCGGCCTCTGGGCAAAACGTCCGCCGGGGAGGAATTTATATTTAAACCATTTAAATAAAGCTCCCGCAGCACCGAGCTGTCCCGGATATCTGTCGATTGCTTCAAACTCTCCGTCTTGATTGTTATATGTTTTCAGAATGGAAAGCGGAGTTTGAACTTTGGAAGAGATATTGTAATTTGTTAAGTTCAAATTATCTTCTGCAATTGCTTCCGGGGTTTTATAGCTTTGAGATACAATGTCATTACCCCAAAGCACGTCAAAATGCATATCTTCATGATATTCTTTAAAATAATTATCCCAGAGCATATATTCCGCCAATGTTGCGAAATATGGAACCTTCTCTTTCATTGCTTCATTAAGCATTCCGAGAACTTTGCGCGGAGCTCTGTAGCTTATGGGAACTCCGTTTTGCTCAGACACTTCGTCTACGATATGATCGATATGGTCAACTCTAAATCCGTCAAAATTAAATTCTTCCTGTAAATCTTTCATATAATCAATAAAGAATTTAATTACGTCATTGTTATATTTTCCATTCTCAAGACATACAAAATAGTAAGGAGTCTGGCAGTCAAGATTTGCAAACTTTGTAACATCTTCTCCGTCGAATTTGTAATGCTTGAACATCGGATAAGATGCGCCGTCGCTCATTCTGTCAAATACCGGTATTCCGGCAGAACACCAAGCACCGCCCGGTGCCGGCCACATACCTTCATTAATTAATGTTTGGGTAATTTCATTCTGGTTTGTAATTTCACTTTCTGAAAGCTTTTTACCCGAATGATTTCCGGCAACTTTGTTTATAATAGTCCTTGCTTTTCTGTGCAACTTTTCCTGAATGCTTTTTTCAAGCATGGAATCAGATAAAAATATTTTCGTATCATCTAAAAGTTTATCAAGTTCGTTAAAAATTTCCTGATAATGTTCAGATAAATCTCCGTAACTTTCCCCTTTTATTGCTTTTTTATAAATTCCGGTAACAATATCCAAATCGTCTTTTGAATATTTTGCATCGAGTTTTTTAGCAGCATCGTCAACATTCTTTGATAATTCTTCAATCAAAGCATTAATATCAAACCATCTTGCGCAATCGGGATTTGTTAAAACTATTTTTGAAAATCTTCCGGTCTGCGGAAGAATATCATAAATAACCGGATGTCCGGCAAGCTGAGTCATTCTGATGAACATTTTGACCTGTTCATCCGCATTTAAACCGGTTTTATCCGTCAGTTTTTTATCTTCAAGATTAGGACTTACCGCACTTGCAGTCGGCAAATATGCACATCCAAATTCCCTGGGATGAAACGGAATAAGGTACATAGTTGTAGAGAAAATATTATTATCCGTATTCCCGCTTGGCAGAATCAGAAGTTCTCTCATCCAATCCATAAATTTTCCGCATTCTTCGGAATTATTACCGTTACCCAGTCCTGCTAAGTTTGTAAGCTTAATATCATGTCCCTCTTTTTGAAGCCAGGATGAATCTTTTACGTTATTTCTTGCCAAAACACTGGTTTTAGTAAACTCAAAACGTCCGTCTTTGAATACTCCGTTTGCTTCCCACTTAAATTCAAGCGCGAAAAGAACTTCTGCGTCCGATAATTCTTCCAATGCTTTAATCTGCGGATAAGGAAGATACCCGAATTTATTCATCATTGATTTTAAATACTCTTTGCGTTCTTCCGGAATGCTGTCATATGAATAAATTTCTTTTAATCGTGAATAAAAATTGTTTAAATTTTCACAGAGATTATCAGTCTCTTTTTTAAACAAAAAGTCTAACATAGGGTTCTCCTTATTGATGTGATTGTTTGGATTAAATATACAAAAATAATATCATGCATATATATATTTTACAAACAACAGGCAGGGTTTTGTTAAATTTTGTAACAAAAATAATTAAACTGTTTTCCTTATATAGTACAATTTTTATATGCCAAGACTAAATAAATATATAGCATCAACAGGAATTTGTTCCAGAAGAAAAGCTGATGAGCTTATTCTCGCAGGGCGGGTTCGTGTTAATGATAAAAAGATTGAAGAATTAGGATTTTACGTTCGTGAAAAAGACAGGGTTTATGTGGATGATAAGCTCGTAAAGCCGCAAAAACTCGAGTATTATAAATTCTATAAGCCTGCGGGATATATTACAACAACAGAGGATGAAAAAGGAAGAAAAACTATTTATGATATAATTCCGCCGGAGCTGAAATTTTTGAAACCTGTGGGAAGATTGGACAAGGAGTCGACAGGACTTATTATTTTAACTAATGACGGAGAATTTATTAACGAAATGACCCATCCTTCAATAAAAGTTCCGAAAGTCTATATGGTTACAATAAACGGTAAATTTACTCCCGATGATGCGGAAAAAATGTTAAACGGAATAGAGATTGAAACGGATAGCGGAGAGAAGAAAATTGCGTACGCAGAAACTTTACCTGTTGAAATAAATCCGAAATCTTCACTGATTCAGGTTGTTCTCTATCAGGGGATTAACCGTCAAATTCGTAAAATGTTTGCAAAATTAGGTTATCAAGTCGAACACTTAAAACGTATTCAGCATGCAACATTGACTATTGAAGGCTTAAAAAAAGGACAGGTTAAGGCAATTAAGCCCAAGCAGGTTAAAGAATTGAAAGCTTATATTGCAAAGATTAAGAGGGAATATGCTGAAAGTAGCAATAACGGGTAATATAGCCTCCGGAAAATCAGAAGTCGAGAAAATCCTGATATCAAAAGGCTACCCGGTTTTTGATACAGATAAAATGGCGCATGAAATTTTGGGTAATGTTGACAGAAAAAAGCTCGGCGATGAAGTTTTCAGAAACCCTCAAAAGAAAAAAGAGCTCGAAGAATACATCCATCCCAAAATAAAGCAAATGGTGAAAGAGATTTTTGAGCAAAATTATGATATTGTTTTTATTTCCGTGCCGCTGCTTTTTGAGACTGATTTTTATAAACTTTTTGACAGAATTATTTTTGTAGCTTGTGATGATGATATAAGGCTTGAGCGTCTTATGAAACGTAATAATTTTACAGAAGATGAGGCTTTAATCAGGATGAAAGCACAATTACCACAGGAAGAAAAGATATTAAAATCCGATTATGTAGTTTATAACAATTCAACAAAAGACGAATTAAATAAACAATTGTCGAACGTAGTGTGGAGCTTGCTCCGCAAAAGCTAATATCTGTTAATTTTTCGCACTATTCATAAATTAGGTCAGGCAAAGACTGACTACTCCGGTTAATACCTATTGGACAATTTCATCGCTTTATACATTTCAAAAACGCTCAAGAGGAAGAATGTTCCAAAGACGGCAAGATATGAAAGGTTAGAATATACCATAACATTTCCGTTTTTTACCGGCTCAAAAAGGTTAAGCAGGAAACCGCTTATTGTGCCTAAAATCCCTACCATCATAAAGAAACAGAAATTCATAATACTAACGGCTGTTCCGGAGACCATTTTTCTGTTAGTCAAATGCAGTACGGGAACAAGAATTGAAGTAAGGCTGGCATTCCCTGCCAGAATGCAGAACAGAACTGCGATAAATGCAGTTCTTATATTCATTAAAAGACAGATACATATACATAACAGACAGCCAAAAGTTATAATAGAAGCGTTTTTTAGGAAGATAACTCTGTGGTTATGAAACAGCTTGCAAACTGATGCATTGACAATATTAAAAACAGCCGCAATAACTGCCATAACAGAAAGTACCATAGCTGAATCAGATGTTTGCATCATACAAAAGTCTTCAAGAAACTTTTTACCTAAAATCGCCTGAATTACATAAGAAATCCCGAAATTGCAGCAGGCAAAACTAAATAAATTCCGGTTATGCTTTTTATGCAGTACAAGCCTGAAAGGCAGTAAGCGCATTTTTACATTCCTGTTGATTGCGGGGATTTGAATTTGTTTAGTCAAAATATAGAATATTAAAGCTGCAACGGCAGTAATTCCCGCCAATACAATCAGAATTTCTCTCCAGCTCATATATTTCATAGCAAATACAAACGGCGCATTAGCAGCAATTCCGCCTGCATATCCGACAAACAGCATAATTGAGATTGCAATCCCGAAGTCTTTATCGGGAACACATGCTTTTATTTCTCTTATAAGACTAAGGTAGAACATACTTCCGCCTAATCCTACCAAAACTCTTGCAAAATACATAATTGCTAAATTAGAGGTTATCGGAAAAAGCAGTGTGCCGAGAGCCAGAATAACAGCGCCTGCAAGTATAATCCGCATCCCGCCGAAGCGCTCGACAAGAACCCCGATAACAAGCTGGTTGAATGCATAAATATACATAAAAATTGCGCCGAAAGCGGTTATATAAGGAGCACTCAATTTTAATTCTTCCTGCAATAAATCAAATACCGCTCCGGGAATAGCAATTCTCTGGAAGTTTGCAAAAAAATAAAACAAACACCCTAAAGAAATTAAAGCAAATGATATCAAAAGTTTTTTACGATTCATACCTTTGTAAAGGTACTGCTAACAAGGTTTTATGTCAATATTAAGGATTTTATATTATAATGTTTGTATGAAAAAATTTTTGATATTATTATTTATTTTTCTAACTTGCAATTTAACATATGCAGACTCTATTAATCCTTATGCATACAAAACAATGACAATGCAGTCATACAGAAATAATTACAACCGTCAGGTAAACAATAAACCTGTTCCGTACTGGCAGGCACAGTCTAATTATGCCACAAGAAACAGGATGTATAACAGTTATTCCAATTATTCAAATGTACAATCAAATTACAATAACAGGTATTATTACAGAGGAAGATAATGATAAATATAGATTTTCTTACTCTAAGAGATTTTTTTGAGGAAAATATTGATTTTATAATCGGCTCAAGGCTTCAAAAAATACAACAGCCGACAAGAAGGGATTTTATATTTTCGCTGAGAAATAACGGTGAGAGCAGAAAATTATACGTAAATATAAATCCGCAGATGTATCACCTGTCTTTTATGACAACGGATGGCGAAAAACGCCGGGAACTGGTAATTCCTAAGCATCCGCCGATGTTTTGTATGTTATTAAGAAAATATCTGGAAGGGTGCAGGGTTGATGATGCCAGGGTTGTTGATAATGAGAGGATTTTAGAATTATTTTTTGAGATAACCGATGAACTCTCCCAAAAGCGTTCGCTTTGCCTTTGCATAGAGCTTATGGGAAAACACTCAAACGTTATCTTATACGATAGAGAAAGCTCAATTATAATAGGCTGTGCTCATAATGTAGGCTCTGAAAAAAGCCGTTACAGAGAACTTCAAGGCGGGCTTAAATATATTTATCCCCCTTCTCCAAAGTTAAACTTTGATATACCCTGTCTTTATAAATCCCTTGATTATCCGCCTTCCCTTTCAGTTAACGACATTTTAGATGATTATTTTTCTAAAATTCAAGAGGAGATAAATGTCAGGGAAAAGAAACACAGGCTTTTGGCAATAGTTCAGCCAAAACTTAAGAAGGTAAAAAATTCTGCCGATAAAATAAACACTCTTTTGAAAAAACGCGATAATACCGAAAAATATAAACTATACGGCGAACTCCTGACTGCTAATTTATATCAGAAATTCGATTATCAAAAAGAAATAGAGGTTTTTGATTATATAAATAACCGGAATATAAAAATAGAACTTGATGAGACAAAGAACTTAAAAGAGAATGCTCAAAGGTATTATAAGCTTTATAATAAATCCAAAACAACAAAAGAAAAATCTCAATCAATGCTGGAAGAGCTCAATATACAGCAGGAATATTTAGAAAATATTTTATATAGTATAGAATTTGCCGGTAAAATATCCGATTTAAAAGAAATAGAAGAAGAGCTTGGCTTAGACAGCATAAAACCTCAAAAAACTAATAAGCAGGAACTTTTAAAAATACAAATAAACGGGTTTGATGTTTATGTAGGAAGAAATAATAAACAAAATGATTATATAGTTTCCAAGTTTTCCAGAGAAGAGGACTATTGGTTTCATACAAGATTATGTGCAGGCTCTCACGTACTGCTTAGAGTGAATGAACAAGAACCTGATGAGAAAACAATTTTTGAATGCTGTAAAATTGCAAGAGAATATTCATCAGCAAAACAGCCCTCTAAAGTCGGTGTAATATATACAAAAGCAAAATATTTGCGTAAACCGCCCGCTTCACCTTTGGGTTATGTAACTTATAAAAATGAGAAAGAAATTTTAGTCTAGAATTCATCTTTATAGTGTTGCGATTGCTTCTTGAACGTACCTTTACATACATGTAAACTTTTGTAACAAAATGCCTTACGGGTGAAATTCGGCATTCCGTTTTTACTTTATATATATGTAAATACTTCACACAGTAAGGATTAAGGTTATGCTCACACTAAACTCGACTGAAGAAAAACAAAATACATGTTTTATGTTTATAGGTGCAGATTCTGCTCCTCAGACAACGCATTTAATATCAAATAATACATCGCTTATTTCAGCCTCTCCGGTTGGTGATGGAACTGATACCTGCAGTTTCTATTCAGGTCCGAGTGATGCAACTATTATGGCGTTCGGTGAAAGCTGTGAAACAAGCGGTTCGATTGCTTATTCCGGAGCTGAATCCTGCGGCTCTATCGCATACGCAGGAGGCGGTGAATCTTGCGGTTCTATCGCATCATCTTCCGTATCATTCTCTTCCGGCGGTTCGGGCTTCTCCGGCGGCGGATGCAGTTATTCTTGCTAATCAACTTATTTTATATACATAATTTCCGGTTCTCGACCGGATTTTTTTTTGCCTTATTGTCAAAAGTTTTTAATAATGATAGGATAAAGTTAAGAGGAGATTGGTATGGGAGAGAATTTTAATATAATACACTTTTTAAAAAGTGCTGTCGCAACGGGCGCTTCTGATGAACATTTGAAAGTCGGACATCCTCCATATATCAGAAAGAACGGATTTATTAAGAAAACAAACATGCCTCCTCTTACCAAAGAAGAATTGGATAGTGCTATTCTTGAAATAGCACCGACTGCAATCAGAGATGAAATTCTTACTCTTTGCGATGTGGATTTCATGTATGAAATAAAAGGCTGCTCAAGATTCAGGGTTAATTATAACCGCCAGCTTGGTCAGCCGGGACTTGTTATAAGAAATATTTCTTATAATATTCCGCAGCTTAAAGATTTAGAGCTGCCGGATATTCTGCATTCTTTTGTGGAATACCAGAACGGGATTATTCTTGTAACAGGCCCGACCGGAAGCGGAAAATCAACTACAATTGCTTCATTGATTAATCAGATTAATATGACATCGTCTAAGCATATTATAACGATTGAAGATCCGATTGAATATGTATTCGGGTGTAAAAAAAGTATTGTTTCTCAAAGACAGGTAGCAGTTGATACAAAATCTTTTTCTGACGGTATAAAATATGCACTTCGTCAAGACCCTGATGTTATATTTATAGGCGAAATCCGCGACAAAGAAACAATGGAAGCTGCTCTTAAGGCTTCCGAAACCGGTCATTTGGTTTTATCAACCCTGCATACAAATGATGCAGTGCAGACGATTAACAGAATTGTAAACATGTTTGAAGAATCTAACAGATACCTAATAAGAAAACAGTTATCGGAAACGCTTCGGGCTACGATTGCGCAAAAGCTTATCTACTCCGAAAAAGAACAAAAAAGATATCCGGCATGCGAAATTATGGTTGTAACTTCTACTATTAAGGATTACATCAATAAAGATAATACGGACGAAATCTATGAACTATTAAGAGATAACACTATTGATAACATGATTTCCATGAACACATCGCTTGCGATACTTACTGACAAAGGGTTTATTTCACAGGAAGAAGCGCTTGAGAATTCAAACGATGAGCCGGAATTGGAAAAAATATTCAGAGGCGTATATCAGGGAACGAAGGCTTATTATGAATAATTATGTTACGGAAGCGATTAATTTAAAATCTTATAATCTGAATGATGCGGACAAAATAATAGTTATGTACTCCAAGGAAAACGGGCTTATTAAAGGAGTGGCAAAAGGAATAAAAAAGCCTAAGAGCAAGCTCGGTGCAAGAATGGATTTACTTGTTGCAAACTCTCTCCAGCTTCTTAGAGGCCGTTCGATGGATACAATCGTACAGGCGCAGACAGTTAATCATTTTCGCAAAACAAGAGAAGATATGGATAAATTAATATTATCTTCTTATATTTCGGAAGTTGTAATGAATTTCGGTGAAGGCTCGGAAGCTGCCTCAAAAGAGATTTATGACCTTTTATACAAAGCTCTTAACCGCATTTCTGACGCCAAAGAAAAAAAGGATATGCTTATTGCTGCTATAAAATTCCAGTTAAAAATACTTTTAATTATGGGCTTTTGTGTAGAATTAGATACCTGTCTATGCTGCAGGGAGCAGGTTCTCGATGAAGATATGTATTTTTCATCTTCTATGGGCGGAATTATATGCAGAGAATGCAATGAACATTTGGGCGTGAAACTTAAAATGCATCATAAAATAAGAGATTTTCTGCAAGCTATGCTCCAGTTTGATTTCGACTATGAAAGCGATTACGATAAAAAAGCAACCGAAAAAGTCTGTCAGGTTTGTTTTGATTTGCTGGATGAATACATAAAAACTCATACCAATAAACGCCAAAAATCAGTAAAACTTATTAAGGAAATGGCTGTATGACAAGAATTAAAATAGCTCATCTATATCCGAAGCTCCTTAATATTTACGGTGATGGCGGAAACATTTTAGCCTTGAAGAAAAGATGCGAATGGAGAGGCATTGAGGTTGAACTTGATGAGATAAATATCGGAGATAAAATCAAAGAACATGATATTTATTTTATCGGAGGCGGGCAGGATTTACAGCAAATAGAGGTTTCTAAAGAGCTTCAAAAACATAAAGATTTTTTGACGCAAGAACGCGACAGAATGGCGGTATTTTTAGGAATTTGCGGCGGCTATCAGCTTATGGGGCATTATTATCAGCCTCATAACGGTGAAAAACTTTTAGGAATAAGTCTTTTAGATGCTCATACCATAGCAGGCGGAAAGAGATTTATCGGGAATGTGACAGTAAAAACGGATTTGACAGAGGACGGGACTCTTGTCGGATTTGAAAACCATAGCGGACTTACTTATCTTTCAGGTAATACCGAGCCTCTGGGAACGATTGTTACGGGTAACGGCAATAACGGAGCTGATAAAACAGAGGGCGCCAGATTTAAAAACGTGTTTGGAACATATCTTCACGGTTCATTTTTACCTAAAAATCCCAAATTTGCGGATTATCTTCTTGAACTCGCGCTCGGATTTAAACCCGAACCGCTTGAGGATAGTGTTGAAAATACTGCTCACAATGCATTAATTAATAAAAAATATTAAATATTTAGAATTTTATGCAAAATTCCTAAAAATTCTTTTGGCAAAGCAGCAAGCAGTTCCATCGGATTTTTCTGCGGTAATGCGTCTTTAGGCGAAAGCGAAGCACAAATTATTTTGGAAAAAGTTTCCGCAAACACTTCATGGTACTGGTTATGCGGCTTTGCTGCGTATTCTCCCAGAATTTCCCGAATAATAACATTTTCTCCGGAGGTAAAAGTTTTGTTTTGCAGAACCTGGATTATGTTAAGCCCGCCTGTTGAGCTTTCTTTTCGGGGGTATTTAGCCCGGGTATAGGGGCAGTTTCCATTGTAACCGTATTTTTTATAAATGTGATTAATGTAAACGGAATGCATCAATTCGTGAAGCGTATCAGCCAGAAAATGTCCCGAACTTCTTTTTCCGCTTTTGAAGTCCGTTTCAATAGTATAATCCCAATTTTCCAAGCTGTTTTCTTTTTCCTGAAACAGAGAACCTGTTTCAAAGGGCAGTTCATTTTTTAATACACTCCTTGTTTCAGGTATACAAAAGCCGTTTGTCTTGTTTTCTATAACTAAATCGGATTTGTCATAAGCTCGGACTCTCGGGCAGGGAAGAGAGAATAATGTTTTCCCGAGCCTATTTTGTAATATATTAAAAATTTCACATACCTTAGCAAACGCAAAACCGACGGGCTTATTACCTTTAAAATCAGCATCAATATTACATTTCTGTGCGAGTTTTGTTTCAAAATTCCGCGTATCAAATACTAGCCCCCGGGCTAATAGATTTTTGTTTAACCCGGAAGTAAAATTCATGTTGTAATTTGATTGAATTGCTGGAATCATCAGTTACCTCTGAGTTTAAGAGTAACAGAGTCCCGTTCAAATTTCAATATATATTACAATCTATTACAAAACCGGATTTAAGGAGTAATTTTATGGTACAAATCAACAAAATCAGCACCGGTTTAACTTATAGTGCTGTAAATTCAAACACAAAAAAAGTTTTATCACGCGCAGCCCTTCCTGCAGTAAGCGGCTTAGCAGTTCTTGCGGGGAGTTCAATGCAAGGTAATGAGTTTCCTCCGTCAAATGCCGGGCCGGCAGAACCCGGCTCAAGTGTAACAGATTCTATATCGGACCAGTTAAAGCACACATGGCATCAGGCTGAAAATGCGGGCAGTGAAATATCAGACGGAGTAAAAGAGGGTGCTGAAAGCATTTTAGACAGCATTTTAGATTGGTTAGATGATTTATTTTAAAAGTTTTGACAGGGGTATATAAAATGCGAGTAAATACAATTAATACGGTTGCTCCAAGAATGTATTATACTCAACGAATACATTTTAAAGGAGAAAAGGAAGAATTAATTTCAGAAGGTCTTAAAGAAGTAATGTCCGAAGCATTACCAATATACAAAGGTTTTAGGACTTTGCAGAAGGTCGGTGACGGGGACAAAAAAGGTGCTGTAAAGCAGGCTGTCGGTACTGTAGATAACATTGTTTGCCAACCTATAAAGCAAGCTGCTGCTACTGCAGTTGCCGCAAAAGGAGCTCTTATAGGCAGTGTTTTAGGGCCTGTAGGGGCCGGAGTCGGTGCGGCTGTAGGATATTTCGGAACTTTATTAGGCTGGGGTAAAATCCGCAATAAAATTGTTGATGGAATTATGGATGATTAAAGAAAGGTTACAAATATGATTATTAATAGTATAGAGCCAACAAATAATTTTAATATCGCATATAAAAGCAGATTTAAGTTAAAAAAAGATTTAAAACCGAACCTGTTAAAGAATGAAAACAATTCAAACAAAGTTCTGAATATAGACGGAACATTGATTAAACAAAAAGTTCAGGAGTATGCAAAAAAAATGAGTGATTTTGTGGTAAAATTACTGGATACACTATAAGGAATTCTATCATGTTGCCAATATCAAACGACATAGCTTTCAGACAGCAAGCTTCAAATGATAGCAAATACAAAAAAACCGCTATCGGAGTTTCTTTGGCTGCGCTTGCGTCACCGTTATTACCTATTATAGATGGTGATAGTTTTAAAGAAACATATAAAAATCGTAATGTTGCAAAATATACAACAGGGCTATGTGCTATAGGCGGAATTTTTACAGCAGGCAAATTTCTTACGGATGAAAAAATAAAACAATCTAAAGATCCTTACGGAAAAAGAATTTTAAGAAATGCTATATTGGGCGCTGTTGTGGGGCCGCTGTTTATATTGGTTGAAAATTGGGCACAAACAGAAAAGAAAAATATGGCAAAAAAGTGGTACCCAATTGCGGCTGCGGCCGGAGCTTTAATTGGGGCTATGACTGCCGGATTAAATAGTAAATAATAGTTATCGCATTTGATATTTTTTCTGATATTGTATAATATACTTACGGGGCATTATACTGTGAGAAAATTTATAACAGTATTGTACAGCCTTTTTACGGAGTTATATATGAAAATTTCTAAAGTAAGTACAAATCCGGTTTTTAGAACTACTGTTTTTGCGAAAATTCCGAAAGATAAGCGTTTGGAAGAATTAGAAACAGAAAAAGAAATACTTACAGAAATGTCGGAGTTACTTCAGCAATATTTCTAGCCGGAAGCGGTATTGCGTATTTTGCTAAGTATAAAAAATATCCTGCAAAGAAAGCTCTGCTTAGTAGTGCAGAAGCGGGTGCTTCTGCTGCATTTATAGGAATGCTCGGTATGCAGCTTTATGATATGAAAAATAAAACCGAAAGAGTAAAATCTTATCTAAATGAAACTAAATAAGTTTATGCTCCAAATCTGCGGTTTCTGCGTGCGTATTCCGTTACGCACTCTGCAAGCGTTTGTTTGTCAAATTCCGGCCAGAATTTTTTGAGCACAATAAATTCGGAATACGCAATCTGCCAGAGTAGATAATTAGAAACTCTCATCTCGCCGCCAGTTCTTATTAATAAATCAGGATCCGGAATATTTCTTGTATACAAATGTTTTGAAATTGTTTCTTCTGTTATTTCCGTTTCGCCGGATTTTATAATCTCTCTTACTGCATGGACTATTTCATCTCTTGCTCCGTAATTAAATGCTATTTGAAGATTAACTCCCGTATTGTTTTTTGTTGTCTCAACCGAATTATTTAAGATTTCCTGCAGTTTCGGGCTTAATTTTGTTGTATCACCGATAAAAGAGATTACAACATTATTCTCATGCATTTCTTTTAATTCGTTTTTAAGTGTCTGCGCCAGTAAATCCATCAAAAAGCTTACTTCTTCGGGTTTTCTGTTCCAATTCTCCGTAGAAAACGCATAAACCGTAAGGTATTTAATCCCGAAATCATCACAAGCCCGCATTGCTGCTTTTAGAGCATCAACCCCTTTTTTATGTCCGACAGCAGAAGGCAGTCCGCGCTCTTTTGCCCAGCGTCTGTTTCCGTCCATAATTATTGCAACGTGTTTCAGGGTACAATCTTCTACAATCTTTTTTATATCTTCCATTATTTTTCCTTAATATTTTTCAAACAGTTCAAAAATTTTAAATACCGGCTCTCTAAGTAATTTTACATCAATCTCATCATCTAATTCAAGAGTTATTGTCGGAATATTATTTTCAATCCCTGCCCAAGTTCCGAAGCTACCGGGAGTCGGGTAGCCGATTGATGATTCTGCGGGATAACCGATTATAGATGAAATTTGTTTTGCAATTTGTGCGGCCTCGCCGTCATAATTAACGACTTTAAACGGGGCATGAAGCGTTAGTATAAGTTTTGGTTTGTATTTTTTTACCAATGATATAATAAATCTTGTTTCTTCTTCGCTTGCCGGTTTTTCACCGCCATAAAACTCATTTTTTTCGCTTAATTTCCAGTTTTGTGTCGGGAAATTCCTGTTTAAATCGACTCCGTTAGCGTTTGTGCGAGTAGGGGATGGATTTAAGCAAGGAACAAATAAAAGGTTTGTTTTTTCGCACGCTTTTAAGTATTCGTTTATAAGAAATTCACCCTGCGGCTCATCTCCGTGAAAACGTCCTATAACAAGGACTCTGGGATTAATAAGATTGCCGGCAGTCAGGATTTCCATTCAAAATCTCCTAGGGTCTTAAAACTGAGAGAACATAATCATCAGTAAAATATTTTTTTGCACAGGCTTGAATATCATCAGGAGTAACTTCGTTTATCAATTCTCTAAGTTCGCATCTGTAGCCGAAAGGTTTACCCATAATCGAATAATAAGCCATCAAATTTGCCTGCTGCGAGTTTGTTTCACTCATAAACTGCTGTTTTCCGAGCAGGTTATTTTTTGCATTATGCAATTCTTCTTCACCTACCGGAATATTTTTAATCTTTTCAATTTCTTCTTTAAACCCGTTTATTGAAGTTTCAATATTAACAGGTTCGGTACCGATATAAATACTGAAAACTGCTGATTTAAGATGAGTCTCATAAGCTGTTCTTACGGTATAAGCAAGTCCTTTTTTCTCTCTCAGCTCTCTGAATAATCTTGAAGAAAGCCCGCTTGCGCCTAAAATAACATTCAAAAGCATAAATACAGGATACTCATCAGAGCCTATAGTCGGCACTCTCCAGCCTTGAAGAATTTGAGCCTGATTAGCGTCATCTTTTAAGAGTTCTGAATATTCCTGTTTTAAAGGAGCGGGGGCTTCAATTTCTGTTACAACATCTTTAGAGTCCGGAATGGAATCCAAATATTTGCCTAACAGACTTTCATCAGTATCGCCCACTAACACAAGAGTTTTACTGCTGTTATTCAGAATCTCTTTATAAGCATTAATTACATCATCTTTTACTACATTGTCGATTTCCGCTAAAACTTCCGTGTAGCTGTGACCGTAATAATGGTTTTTGTAAATCGTTTTAGTAAACAAATCCGAAACCTTAACCTTAGCAGAATCTAATTCCGCAAGGAGTTCCCCTTTGAGTTTTTCTTTTTCTTTTTCAAACTCTTCAAAAGTAGAATTCAAAATAATATCACTAAGTATGGAAAGCGCAAGTTCGAAATCTTCATTAAGACATACAAAGCGAAATCTTAAATAATCGGATTTCATCTCGGTACAAAGCTCAATCGCATTTTCATCGAGAATACTCGCAAGCTCTTCCGATGAGTATTTTTGCGTTCCTTTCAACAAGAGCCGGTTCATAAGAGAGTATTCTCCGGCAAATTTTTCGGGTTTTACAATCGAAAAGTTTAAAGTCATCGCAACCCGCGGTGTATTTTTATTTTGTTTAAAACAAGCTCTGATATTATTCTGTAATATAAATTCTTCCATATCTGAATTAAACCACAAAATTATTTAAATGTATAGGTTTAATATTTAAGCTTTTTGAATACCAATGAGCGGGCAGCCAGAATGGCTGCCCGCTCGATTTTTACTTTCTTCTTTTATGGTTTCTGTTTTTTACTGTTTTTTTATTCTGTTTATGGAAATTTTTAAACTCTTTTTTAGGTTGTTTTTTCTCAAATTTTGGTCCTTTGTTTTGTTTTTTGAAATCCTTTCTGTTATTAGGTCTGTTTCTTAAATCTCTATGGTCTTTGCCCGGATGGCCTTTTTTTAAATCAGGGTGATTTTTTCTGACTTCTTGTTTTTGAGGCCCTCTGTTGGGCTTAATTGCACCGCGCCTGTGTTCTTGCGGACGCTGTTTCATTTGCTGATGATGGCTGCCGGCTCTATGGTAATCACCTCTTGCTGCGTAACTCTGCGCGCTCAATCCTGTTCCTGCAACTAAAAATGCTGCAATTAAAAATGATAAAATCTTCTTGTTCATACATAATTCCTTTCATACTCTCTTATTATTCTCTTGCCGTTACATTAAGATAACGAGAATGAAAAAGAATTGTTCATTTTATCTTTTAGTTAAGTTTTACTTAAGGGAAATGCTACAGGGATTTAACAGAAACAATTGAATTTGGAATAAATAGTATTTTATAATTCATTGTTAATTAACACGATCAAGAGAAATATCTACAAACTCCCTAGTTTTCTTATAGTTATACTACATTTGTCGGTAGTCAGAGATTACCAAAACCTACTAATATTAATAACATTCCTCTTTGTATTTTAATCCCCATTCTTCCATTGACTTTAATACAGATTTTAAACTTAAGCCCGTTTCTGTTAACGAATATTCCACTTTTGGGGGTACTTCTGCATATACTTTTCTTTTAATTAATCCGTCATTTTCCATTGACCTTAAATTTGCAGTCAAAACTTTTTGGGAAATATTTCCGACAGATTTTCTTAATTCTCCGAATCTTTTTGTGCCATTTAATAAATCTCTTATTATTAATACTTTCCAGCGGTCTGAAATTAAAGAAAGTGTCACCTCTACCGGGCATTGTGGTAATTCGTTTTTGTTTTTCATATAAAATCCTTTATTTAAGCAATAGTTTCAATAAGGTAACTATAGAACATTAAAGTGCTTACTTTACATAAGTTACTTACATGCTTATTATATCCTTGTAAGTAAAAGTGTCAATACAAATTAAAAGGAGAACGATTATGACAAATTTTAAAATTTTAAAAATCGGAAAGTTAGATGATGTCAGCAAAAACTATGAAAACGGTAAAGCATTTTTACACGATTTATTAGATTTAACGAGTTGTGAAATTTCAGTAAACTCTATGAGTGCCGGTGTAAAACTTCCATTTAATCATAAACACAAGCAAAATGAAGAAATTTATATTTTCTTAAAAGGTAATGGTTCAATGACTCTTGATAACGAAATAATAGACGTAAAAGAAGGAGATTGTATAAAAGTCTTGCCGCAGGCTGTCAGAACAATGGAAGCAAAAAGCGATTTGCAATACATTTGTATTCAGGCAAAAACTAATTCACTGGAACAATTTGGATTAGGTGATGCTGAGCTCTGCTAAAGTTTTATGTTATTATATGACTATTTCTTTTAAGATGCTATGTTTGCAGGTAGCAGGCAGGATATGGTACTACATCCTGCCTGTTGTTTATGTCGCAATCATCGGGCCGTTGTATTTTTTATACAAAGCCATAACGTCATCCGGCAGTTTTGCACCGCTTACGAGTTTTGCATACACTTCAGCAACATAAAGTCTCGGGAGATAAAAAACTTGCGTATATATTAAGAAATATTACAAAACTAAACTTTGCAATTTGTAAAAAAATATATTAAAAAACCCTTTTTTATGTTAATATCACAATATGAAAATTTTAGAAGTGAGAGACGGGTTCTTAAAATTTGAAGCGGATAAAACTATAGCACTTTCATCTTTTATTAAAATTGATGGGCTGGAAAAAAGCTATATTGCGCAGGTTATCCAGCTCAAACGCTCGGGTGAGAATTCTATCGGGTATGCAAAAATCTTATTTCTCTATAATAACGGACTTCAAAATTATGACAAAACCCTGCCGCCAAAAGAATCAGAGATTACAGAATTTACTTCTGAAATACTGTCCGATGCAATCAGTGCCAAAAATCCGGTAGTTGCAGGAAAAACACTGATAGAAAAAACTCCTGTATTAATTGATGCTGCGGCTTTTGATAAAAAAATGCTGGTTTCTGTTGATGATACAGAGAGCAACAATCTTCTTATAAGAAATTTCACCAAGCAGTTTAACCATCTTTCGAAGAATGTTGTTATTATAGATACTCTCGGGGTTATAAAAGCAAACAAAATTACCGCCGGAGTTGATTTCAAACTGCCTTTAAATACTGACTCTCTCGCTTTTATGTACAGAGACTGCCTCAATGATGCAACCGGCGAAAGCAAGGCTATAATTGTTGAGATTTTTAAGGAACTTGCTGAATACTCAAAAACAGTTCCGTTTGTCCCGTTTGAGGCTTTAAAAACAATTGTCGATGATATGGTCGATAAAGCGCATGTTTTTAAACTTCTCGTTCTTAAAAATAAGCTGGCAAAATTTGACAGGCTCGGATATTTTGCAAAAAATAAGCAGGAAGTTGATTCTCTCAAACATTTTCTTAATGCAAAATGCACTATTATAGATTTATCAAAGCTTGATACGGCATTCCAAAACAGATACCTGGAATTTATTTATGAAAGTCTAAAAGAATTTTCAAATACTCAGGTATTTTTAGAGATGTCTAATGTTGTAAGCAAAAAGAATATCAAAAACATTCTTTCCGATAATAATGTATCAACAACATTTGTAACTCATTCAAAATTCAAATACTTAAATGATATAAAAAATGTTTTTGATAATTTCATAATAGTTCCATCGTTTGCAAATAATTCGGTTTTTAATATTTACAGCACTTTTATCAGCGCAATGAAACCGAATTCCTACCTTATTGCAGGTGAAGCAACAAGCTATATCCCGCTGGTTTCAGCGCTCGAAATCATAGATGATGTTCCTGAATTAAAGCAGACCGAAGAAATTCAAGAGGATAGTGAATTAGAGGCTATTTCTGCTTCTGAAAACGATGAAGAAAGCGGAGAAATTATTTCGGCAGAGCAATCAGAAGTTAGTGATGTTTTAGAAACTCTACCCGGGGAAGAGCCGGAAAATGAAACAGTGCCCCCTTCGGAAGAAGAAATTATCGCAAATATTAATGAAAAATCCGATGATATTATTACGCAGGCAGGAGAAAACTTGGTTGTTCCGGAAAATATGAATATGTTTGATGAGACGGAAGAAGAAGGAGATGATGTTTTACCTGCAGAGGAATATTCTGAAAACAATATTCAGGAAGAAATTCCGGAAGTTATAGAAGAAATACCCGATAATTTAGAAAATAATAATTCTGAAACAATAACGGAAGAGGCTCTTGTTTCAGAATTACCGCCGGAACTTGAGGAAAACGATATTGTTCCCGCGCTTGAGGAAAGTGATCTAACAGAAGAAATTCCGTTAGAAGAAAGTTTTGAAACAGAGGTGCATTCAGCAGAAGATGAAATGATATCTGATTATACTGCACCGGAAGTAGGTTCTGATTACGAAGAACTTACGATAAATGAAGAAATTGAAGAAAATGAACCCGAAATATCATTGGAAAATTCCGAACTTTTGCCGGATGAAGAAGAAAATTCAATAGAATTAGATGCTGATATTGACTTAGATTTGGAAGAACAAGTCGAAGAAAAGCCGGAAGAAGAAGTTTCGCCGGAGAGCTTGGATGAAGAAGCCGACGGAAATATTGAAATACTTCCGATTTCAAATGATGACAGCGGCGACTTTGATGAAATTGTAGAATTAGATCCTGATGAAGCGGATGAAAACGATATTGTTATTGATATGAGTGAGGATGAAGTTCCGGAAGAGATTACCGAAGAAGATTTAGACGCACAAATTGTCAAAGATGTTGATAAAGTATTTACAACCCGCAAGGATGATGATATTTCCGATTCGGATTTAGATTTTATTGATGAATTAAATAATGACGAAGAAATGCTTCTTGAAGAAGTCTCGGATGATGATGGAGTGCTGGAAGAGATTTCGGATAATACGGAGGACGGTAACGGTATACTTGAAGCTCCGGAAGAGCAGGTTGAGTTAAAAGAGGAAAATACCGAGCCCGAAATACTTGAAACCAGAAATTCAACAACTCCAATAGTTCCTGTATATGATGCAGATATTCCGCAGGAAGATATGGTAATGAGCGACCCGATACAGCAGGGCGACACTGTTACGCATGCAAAATACGGAACGGGAGTTGTGGAGAAAATGATTAAATACGGGAATAAAACCCTGTTTTCAATAAACTTCGATAACATCGGGCGCAGACTTCTTGATCCGACGCTTACAGAAATTAAGAAATCTTAAGATACACTTTACAAAAAGTTTTGTTGTTATTAGAATATAGATACTCACTATCCTCAAGTGGTAAGCCGATCTGAAAGGAGTCATTAACCGGACAGAGGCCGGCGCAAGTGAAAGGAAATATAAAATGGCAAACATTAAGTCAGCAAAAAAAAGAGTTCTTATTGCAGAAGCAAACAGACAAAGAAATGTAGCTTTTAAAACTTCTATTAAAACAGCATTGAAGAAAGCTTTAGCTTTAGCAAGCGGTGATGATAAAGAAGCTTTAAATGCAGCTATTTCTAAAGCATATCAATTATGCGACAAGGCTGTTTCTAAAGGTATTTTGCACAAGAATACAGCTGCAAGAAAGAAATCAAGACTTGTTCTTGCAATCAAAAAAATTGCAAAATAAGCTGATAAATTTGTTAAATAAAGGGCTGATATCCTGCAGGATATCAGCCTTTTATTATTTTCCCTAAACTTCTAAATTTTTAAACCTCAATCAGCACCCGCCACAACCCTGTCTTGGATTTGCTCCACGCTCACAGAGCTTCACCTTTAAGCCTCACAGTTTAGCCGGTTCAGTCTGTTCGCTATCCGGACTTCCGTCCGTCCGCAAATCCGCTCCCCTCAAAAGGGAGGGAGCAAGGCGTACGCTAAACGTACAGCGTCCCTTCCCTTGAGGGAAGGTCAGGATGGGTGCTATCCAGCAAGGGAAAATCAGATAATATGAAATTTATTCAAAAAATTATCTTTTAAAATCTCTTTTTCATGTCCTTTTCTTTCTCTTTTGTTGCGAATAAAAAGAGAAAGAAAAGGACCAAAAGAAAGAGAAAATACGCAAATGTTTTCTACGCCCTTTCGGGCGTGTGATTAAATGGCTGTTACGGGTAACCCCGTACTTTTACGCTCACTATCGTTATGCTTACGCATAACACGTTCGCGGCGCAAGACTTGTTTGCTGTAGTGTTGACTTCAGTCTACCTCAATAAAATATATTTTCCCTCAACTTTTAAACTTATAAACTCCTAAACACCAATTATCACCCACCCCAACCCTCCCTCATAAGGGAGGGAGCTCTGTGTACACTAAGCGCATAGCGTTCCTTCCCTAATGAGGGAAGGTTAGGATGGGTGCCAAAATTTCAATAGTGTAAAGCCCATCTTTTAGTTTTTTTTATTACCGACATACAGGTTTATTTGAAAGATTTTCGGCTTAATTAATTATTCTTCTAAATACTTCTTTCCGACAAGTTCATCCGGCAAAAACTGCTGTTCAATATCGGGCGCATCGTGGGTATAAATATAACCTTCTCCAAAACCGTATTTTTTAGCATCTTTATAATGAGCATCCCTCAAGTGCATAGGAGGCGGAAAATCGTTTCCGGCTTCAATATCCGCTAACGCTTTATCAATTGCAAGGCAGGCTTTATTGGATTTTGGAGCTTTTGCTACATAACATACCGCATTTGCAAGCGGAATTCTGCCCTCGGGAAGCCCTATTATCTCAACGGCTCTATATGCATTCACGGCTATATTCATTGCATTAGGATCTGCAATCCCGACATCTTCCGCTGCGCATACAATCAGCCTTCTTGCTATAAATCTCGGATCCTCGCCGGCTTCTATCATTTTAGCCAGATAATATATTGCAGCGTCAGGGTCAGAGCCTCTTAAACTCTTTTGAAAAGCTGATGCACAGTCATAATGCTCCTGCGTCGAGTATCGGGTATTTCTTTTTTGCGTAATACTTTCTAATATATCAACCGTAAGCATTCTTGTGTCATTAGAGAGATTACTTGCAAAATAAGAGTTTTCAACCATATTAAGCGCACATCTTGCGTCGCCTCTTGCATTATTTACAATAAATTTTGTAACCTCATCATCATACTGTATAGGCTGATAGTGTTTTTCAAGGTATTCAAATCCCTTATTAATAATCTTTGCCATACTCAAATCATTAATAGGATTAAGCCTTATTACCTGAACTCTTGAAATAAGAGCCGGAACAACCTGGAATGAAGGGTTTTCTGTAGTAGAGCCGATTAAAAATATTGTACCGTTTTCAACATGCGGTAAAAGTGCATCCTGCTGGGTTTTTGAATAACGATGGATTTCATCAATAAAAAGAATTGTTTTTTGCCCTGCTCTTAAAGCTTCGCGTGCTTTTTCAACGGTTTCTTTAATTTCTTTTACCCCTGAAGTCACGGCTGAGAGCTCTATAAACTGCGCATTAACTTTTGCGGCAATAAGTCTTGCAAGTGTTGTTTTCCCGCACCCCGGAGTTCCCCATAAAATAAGCGAAAAAAGCCTTTGGGTTTTCAAAAGATTTAAAAGCGGCGAATTTGGCGCAACTACGTTTGACTGGCCTAAAAACTCATCCAGAGTCTTTGGACGCATTAATTCCGCGAGCGGTGTCTGACGATTAAGTTCTTCCAGCTGACTAAACAAATCCATAACAGTATGTTAGCACAAATTATTATGTTATAATAGAAATTTAATGAAAGGAGTTTTATATGGAATTAAAAGGCACAAAAACTGAAAAGAATTTAATGGAAGCTTTTTCAGGAGAATCTCAAGCAAGAAACAAGTATACTTATTATGCTTCAAAAGCTAAAAAAGACGGTTATGTTCAGATTGCAAAATTATTTGAAGAGACTGCAAATAATGAAAAAGAACACGCTAAAATCTGGTTTAAGCTTCTTCATGGAGGCTCTGTTGCATCTACTATAGAAAACCTGGAAGATGCTGCTGCCGGTGAAAATTATGAATGGACGGATATGTATGCTAAATTTGCAAAAGAAGCAAGAGAAGAAGGGTTTGATGAGATTGCGCTTCTTTTTGAAAATGTAGCTAAAATTGAAAAAGACCATGAAGAAAGATACAGAAAACTTTTAGAAAATATTAAAAAAGAAGAAGTTTTCAAAAAATCCGAACCGGTAGTCTGGGAATGTGCAAATTGCGGTTTTTCATACACAGGAACTTCCGCTGTTGAATTATGTCCGGTATGCAAACATCCGAAAAGTTATTTTATGGTCAAAGCAAAGAATTACTAAGAATGAGGCGGTTAAATACCGCCTTTCTTTTTCTTTTGTTCATTTTCATATCTCTTCTTGGTAAAATGAACGGTCATGCCGGCGACAAAGAAGCCCATTACCCCGATTGAGAATATATAAGGAAGTCCTTTTATTAAAACTTTTTGTTTAACAAGTGATTTATACTCATCTTTAATATCAGTTCCTTTTTTCTCCGCAAGGCTTTTTGCTAATTTTTCCAGCTTGTCGAATTCAGGTACCTCCAAATTTTTACCGATTAAATCTTTACACTTACCCATCTTTTGTAATAATTTTGTGAACCCTTTTTCAACAAGAGCACTTCCGGTAATTACATACAAAGCAACAAGCGGAAATCTTGTTGCGGTTTCTTTTAGGTTTTCTTTGCCTCTATCTGCAGATGCGCCAAAATATCCGGCACCACCTACGAGAACACAGGTGGTAAGCTGCCCCTGACTTAAACATAATTTACCGTTCTGGCTTGCAAAATCCATGCAAAAATACTGATTAACAAAGTTCTTTGCTTTGGGAGAATTTTTAAATAATTTATTTCCAGGAGCAACAATAAATTCCGAAACTTTTTGGAGAATTTTAGAATTTTTGCCTCTGCTTGCAAGAAGTCCCGCAAGCCCCAAACATCCGGCATAAAGACCTGCTGCTATCCCGATATGTTTTTTCGCGCTGTTTTTGACTTTCTCCTGATGTTTTTTATCTTCCTGATTATTTTCTAACGACGCAATATTTTTGAAATCGCTTTTATTAAAAAGCTTTAAAGTCATGAGGTTTTTTATATAATTCAGAGAAAATTCAGTAAGCGGAATTATCATAGCAGCAAGAGCAATAGCAGCTTTTACAGGAAGAATTTGTTTGTTATTCTTTCCCTTTTTTTCAATTAGCTCTACCCCGGTGACTGCAACTTCTTTCTTTAAATTTTTATCAAGTCCTTTTGAAAAAATCTTTCTTGAGACTTTTTCTCCCAAAATAGCCGGCACAAGATAAATTAATGTTTCTTCTGAAGTCTCTAAAAATGTATTCTCTGTTAAATCAGCAAGACTCCTTGAAAAAACAGCTTTTGGAATTAAGCATGTTGAAACATCCTGTATAAAACGTGTAGTAGAAAGTCCTGAAGACTGCTCCTGATGTCTTACAAATTTTGCAGCAGGCTTGAGCTTTTTCGGTAATGTATTGATTAAATTGTCGTTGTTAACTTTTGTCATGACTTATTCCCTTAAAACGTGTAAAACTTTAAAATTGCCTGGCCTGAAAGGTTTTATTTACAATCGTTTACACAAACAAGAGAGCAGACAAAACCTTCAAGGTTTCAACCACCCTTATATAAAACTAAATAGAATAGTGCAAATTAAGGGCAGTTAAACTAACCCGCGCCACCAACTTCTATTCGGATTTAATAATAAGTTTTTCATAATTATTTCCTTGTATCGATATATCGATACAAGGAAATAATATCTTATATAAATCTTTTTGTCAAGAAAAATAATAAAAAACCGTTATTCTTCAATAGAAGCGAGCAGTGCATTAATTTCCGCCGTTAAATCTTCATTTGTTGTTTTAACCGCATTTACAAGAGCTTTTTTCAATAAAGATTTAGCTTTATTCGGGCTGTTAAAGTCTAACATGATTTGAGCGGCAGATTTATAATTTACGGCAATTTCTTCTCTTGAATTTGTTTTTTCATAATTTTTTACCGCTTCTGCATAGTATTTAAGTGCCTTGTCTCCTTTTTTAAATTGCACACAGGCATCAGCCGTATTAGACAGTACGTATCCTTTCATAGAGTTGTCAGTCGTTTGTTCTATTAACTTTCTGGCTATATCATAATAGTCAAAAGCATCGTTTTCATCATATTTGTCCGTAAATATATTAGCCATTCTTGTTAAAGAATCTGACTGTCCGATTAAATCATCAGATTTGCCGGCATATGAAATAGAGGTCATATAATGATTTAATGCCGGTCCTGTTTCATTTACATCATCATAAATTTGAGCCATTGAAAAATGTGCTCTTGATTTTACGTTTACATCGGTTGTATATTGTAGTGACTTATTGTAACTGTTTAGTGCTTGGACTACATGGTCATTGTCATCATAGATTTTACCTATTTCCAGACAAATTCTTGATTGAGTTTCGTTATCTTTCAGTTCGCCCGCTCTTACAAAAGCTTCTTTAAAAATTTGCATAGCTTTTTGCGGATTATTGGAGAAAGCTTGTTTTTTTGCTTCTACAAACAAAGATTTTAACTTTGTGTCTTGAGGAATAATTGTTATATTAGGTTTTTTTGAAATTGTTTGTTTAGCTTGTGTATATTCTTCTTCTAGAGAAAGTTCTTCCGGTTCAAATTCAATAATCTCCTTCGGAAGCTCTTGAGGTTGAAGCTGTTGCTGAACCGGTTGTATTTGCGCAGTTTCTGGGGGTTGTGCGGGCTCATTATTTTCATGTTCAACTGCGGCTACTTGCGGTTGTGCCTTTTGCTTTGAATTATTTTCCGGAAATTTTACGAGAAAATTCGGATTAACTTCTTCTTCATTATAACTATAGTTAATTTTTTGTAAAAATAATGCATCAAGCCAATTTTGTACAACTTTTGAATCTTTATTCAAAGTTTCGGAAATATATTTATCCAATAGTGACGCTGCTATTTTTAAATTACTTTGAATTAAGTTAACCTGCGGATTTGACTCACGTACCATCTTGTCAACAATTTGAAGATAGTGGTTTACTTGCTCTTCAATATCGGCGGGCGTTGCGATAGCTTTTATTGTATTTCTGAAATCTTTCAATATTTGGGCAATATTTACCCTGTTATTTCTAGAAGATGCTATACTGCCTGAATTAGCAGCTTGTGATGTCTGGCCTATAGGCTGATAACCTGCCTGAGCAGCCTGATATTGCATTGGATTAATCTGATGCGGATTATATCTTATAGGAGGCGGTGCCTGAACCTGATATGTCTGTCTTTGAGGTCCTGTCGGGTATGCATTACCGGCAGGTGCATATACAGCCTGTCTTTGTCCGGCCGGCTGCATCTGTTGAACATCTTCCGCTCTTCCGCGGGCTATGGTTTGCTGATTTTGGCGCTGTTGCTGCTGATCTTGCGCATTACCGTTATGACCGTCTTTATCTGTACCGTCACTGCCTGCATTATATGTGCCTCGCTGCGGATAAGGGCGCGGGCGTACTGTGTTCATTGTGTTAAACAATATCAACCGTCCTTCCTTTAATAATATCGGATATTATTAAGGGTTCTTTACCGTTTTATTAAAATTTCATTTATTTAGATGATATTTGTTTAATGATTAACTTTAAGAAGTCATGTTTTTAGGTTAAAATGTTTTTATGCTAAAAGGTAAAAATATTTTAATCGGGATAACAGGCGGTATTGCGGCGTATAAAATTTGTACGCTTATAAGACTCTACAGAAAAGCAGAAGCTAATGTGAGAGTTGTTTTAACCCCGAATGCGTTGAATTTTGTTACCAAACTTACTCTTCAAACGCTTTCTAATAATGAAGTCTATGTCGAAAATTTTGAGATTGATGGGTATAAGCCCGAACACATTGCACTTACGGAAGCTGATATTTTTGTAATTGCACCTGCAAGCGCCAATACAATTTCTAAACTCGCAAACGGGATATGTGATAACCTTCTGTTGTCAACAGCCTGTGCTTTTAATAAACCGTTTCTTATTGCGCCTGCAATGAATACAAATATGTGGAATAATCCTTTTGTTCAGGAAAATCTCTGCAAATTAAAAAGCGCCGGATACCATATACTTGAGCCAGAAAGCGGTTATCTTGCCTGCGGAACATCCGGTGTCGGAAGGATGAGAGAAGTTGAGGATATTTTTGATAAAACTGTTGAAATCTTATCCGGCAGGTTAAAGGGCAAAAAAATTCTTATAACAGCAGGCGGGACAAAGGAAAAAATTGATCCTGTGAGATACATTTCAAATTCTTCCTCCGGAAAAATGGGGCTTGCGCTTGCGGATGCAGCTTGTTCTATGGGAGCTGAAGTAACACTTATTTCAACCTTTGGGGTAAATAAAGGGGTAAATAAAGGGGTAAATGAAAATTATAAAAATATCGTGGCAGAAACAGCTTTAGAGATGGAAAAAGCTGTAAAAGAAAATCTTGCGGGAAAAGACTGCATAATTATGGCTGCCGCAGTTGCGGACTACAGGGTCGAAAACTATTCCGAACAAAAGATTAAAAAAGGGGGGAATGATGAGCTTACGCTTAAGCTTGTTAAGAACCCTGATATATTGAAAGGAATATGTATTGCATTGCAGGAAAAACGTAAAACCCCTCCCCCTAACCCCCTCCCACACGGGGCGGGGGAACTTTGCCCGATTATTGTCGGATTTTGCGCAGAAAGCGAAAATCTGATTGAGAACGCAAAAACTAAGATTAAAAACAAAGGCTGTGATTACTTAATTGCAAACGATATTTCAAGAAAAGATATCGGATTTAACAGTGATGAGAATGAAGTTTACATTCTTGACAAAAACTTGAATATAAAACATATTGAAAAAGATACCAAACAAAATATTGCAAAACGTAT
>CALUPN010000017.1 GCA_944322625.1 Candidatus Gastranaerophilales bacterium
ATGCGCATGATTACAGATACTTCCCTGAACCGGATTTGATGCCTGTTGAGATATCAAGAGAATGGGTTGAAGAAATCCGCTCTAAGATGCCGGAACTTCCGGAAGCTAAGCGTCAGAGATATATGTCATTAGGCTTGAGCGAATACGATGCAGGCGTTATAGTCGAGCAGATGCCTTTGGCTTTATTCTTTGATAAAGTTTTAGAACTCGGAGCTAATCCAAAAACTGCCGTAAACTTTATTATGGGCGAAATTGCAGCTTATTTGAAAGAAAATAAAGTTGAGATTAATGAAACAAAATTAACTCCGGAAAATCTTGCGGAATTAATTGCTCTGATTGAAAAAGGAACGATTTCTAATAATATCGGTAAACAAATCCTTGTTGAAGATATGATTACAAAAGGCGAAAAAGCTTCTGCGATTGTTGAGAAGAAAGGTTTAAGCCAGATTTCTGATGAGGGTGCAATAAAAGAAATTGTTGAAAATGTTATTAACGCTCACCCGAAAGAAGTTGAGTCTTATAAAAACGGAAAAACAAACCTTCTCGGCTTCTTCGTCGGTCAGGTTATGAAAGAAACCAAAGGAAGAGCAAACCCGAAAACAGTTAATGAGCTGGTAAGACAAATTCTGGATAACTAAACATTTGTTTGCAGCTCTGTATTGAACAAGCAGAATATATTTACGAAAAATCATATATGTTTCAATGAATTATTCTGCCGGCCGGATTCTTGTGTCCGAATAATATTCCTGATTAAGCACATCTGCATTTTCAGCTTTATTAATCTTTTCCGAGAGTTCGGGATTAGGACTTATTTCCGAAGCCTGATTCAGATATTTTAATGCTGCTTTCGTATCGCCAAGTTTCAAATAAATATCACCCATTTTGTATAAAGTATCATAATGTGTCATATAACCTTTACGATAAGCTATACGATACATTTTTAGAGCATGCTTGTACATCTCTCTTCTGTAATAAAATTCACCTAATCTGAAAAAAGGTTCCGGCTTGCTTTTATCAACTCCGATAGCATCATAAAAACATCCCTTTGCGTAGCGGTCTTTACCAATAATATCGTATAAGGTACCGAGCTTTATTTTATATTCTGTATTAGCGGGATTTTTATGTGCAAGTATATGGTATAAATTAAGCGCAGCAGTCATATCATCATTTAAAGTTTCATTTTTTAAGGCCAGATGATAATAAAATCCCGCTTTTTCTTCCAGCTCAGCTTCGTTTAATTTCGAATAATCAACCGGTATCTGATACTCCAGACCGCCCTTCAGTGCCGGATAGGCCGGGACTGTCATAAATAAAAACAAAAATAAAAATAAAATTTTAATCAATCGGCGCATATTATTTAACTTAATATTACATAATAATATATATTATATCAGAAAGTTTTTTAGTAAAATATTTTTAAAGAGGGTGCGCGCACGGATGAAAGAACTAATATGTTTATCAGTATTCATAGCTTTATCAACGCTGTTTGCAATATTAATGGTACTTGCAGGATTCTTATGCCAGTACAAAAAGAAAAATACAGTCAAAAATTCGACATATGAATGCGGCATTGAACCGATATCAGATGCAAGAATCGAATTTGATGTCAGATATTTTAATTATGCAGTTATGTTTTTAATTTTTGACATAGAAACAATTTTTCTTTATCCGTTTGCCGTATATTTGGATATTTTAGGATTATTTGCCGCAGCAGAAGCTTTTATATTTGTAATATTACTTTTATTAGGACTCTTCTTTGCAATAGAAAAGAAAATGTTGAGGTGGCTGTAATGAATAATATCATCGTAACTTCAATAGATTACATCTTAAATTGGAGCAGAGCAAATTCTCTCTGGCCGCTCACTTTCGCCACGTCCTGCTGCGGGATTGAAATGATGCAAACAGTAGCTTCGGATAATGATATTGCAAGATTCGGTTCGGAAGTTTTCAGAGGCTCTCCGAGACAAGCTGATTTATTAATATGCGCGGGTACAATTACACATAAAATGGCGCCGGTTCTTTTAAGATTATATGAACAAATGCCTGAGCCTAAATATGTGATTGCAATGGGTGCATGTACATGCGGAGGCGGAATGTTTGCAGATAGTTCCTATTCCGTGATAAAGGGAATTGATAAAATTATTCCGGTAGACATTTATCTTCCGATGTGTCCGCCTAAACCGGAAGCTTTATTGGATGCTATAAGAAAGTTACAAAAGAAAATAAAAAAAGAATCAATTTTAACGAGAAAAGAGTTTGTAAATTCACATACTTCCAATCTTGAAGAAACTGATGGAATATTGGAAGTCAAAGGAGGTTTGCTATGAACTGGCAAGAATTTCAAAGAATTTTTAAAGATTGTAAACTCGACGGGAACAAAATTATTATCAAATCAAAACTGCATGAAGTAATAAGTTTTGTTACCGCAAATTACACATATAATATTTTGAAAGAAATTATCGCAAATGATAAAGGAGATGGGAAAACAGAACTTATTTACCATCTTTTCTCGGTTGATGATGATGAAGATTTGTTTATTTCTATCACGGTAGAAGGCGAAACGGAAAGTGTTACTGATATTTTTAAATCTGCAATTGCCGACGAAAACGAAATATATGATTTATTTGGAGTAAAATTTACCGGCAATGAAAATTTAAAAAGACTTTACATGCCTCAAGACTGGAAGGGTTTTCCGTTGAGGAAAGATTATGTTCAAGATGATACGAGGTTAGCGTGGAATGACGATAACGAAGCTTAAACTTAATCTCGGGCCGCAGCACCCTTCTACTCACGGGGTTCTGAGGCTTATACTCGAACTCGACGGAGAAAAAATTCTCTCCTGCGAGCCGAATGTCGGCTACCTGCATCGGGGCATGGAAAAAATGGCGGAACAAATGAGCTATATCCAATATCTTCCGACTGTCGACAGAATTGATTATCTTGCAGGATGTTTTTATTCGGAACTTTTATGCAGAATTGTTGAACAGGCACTTAATGTTGAGCTTCCCGATAAAGTAAGAGCAATAAGGGTCATGCTTTTAGAGCTAAACAGAATTGCTTCCCACCTTCTCTGGACAGGGTCATTTCTTATGGATTTAGGCGCAACATCTCCGTTCTTTTATACGTTTAGAGAGCGGGAGATGATATTGAAATATTTTGAAAAACTTACCGGCCAGAGAATGATGTATAACTATTTTGTTTTTGGCGGAGTCCGAAAAGATATTGACTATCTTGAAGATGTTCAGGAAATTATTAATATTCTGCCCGAAAAAATAGATGATTACGAAAAAATTATCACTGATAATCCGATTTTTTTAAAGCGTACGGAAAGAAAAGGTATTCTTGATAAAGAAACTGCGCTTAATTATGCAATAACTGGGGTAAATCTTAGAGCAAGCGGGGTGAATTTGGATTTCAGAAACGGAGACTATTTATATAAAGGTTTTGATTTTAGAACAATTGTTCTCGACGGAAAAGATTCTTGGGCAAGGTACAAAGCAAGAATTATGGAAATGAGAGAATCTTGCAATATTATTCACCAAGCGCTTGAATATTTAAAAACGGCACCAACGCTTGAACAAAGATTAATTAATCCGCTTAATTTAAAACTTCCCGAAGGCGACTATTCTGCCCAAATCGAAGCACCAAGAGGACTTGCAAGCTGCTTTATCCGTTCTGACGGCGGTAATGAGCCATACAGACTCAAGTGGAGAACAGGTTCTTATTATTCCGTAAACCTTTTGAGAAAACTTCTTGTCGGAGAATACCTAAACGATGCAATTGCTATTGCCGGTTCGCTTGACTTCATTTTACCGGAGGTTGATAAGTAGTGAATTATCTTTATTTTTTATACATTGAATTTCTTACAAAACATAATATTCCGAAACTTTTTGGCGATATTACGTTTTATATTATTCCTTTTTGTATAATTGCTGCGGCACTTATCGTTGCCGTACTTGTCCTTGTATTGGCTGAAAGAAAACTTTTAGGATTTTTTACTCAAAGAAAAGGCCCGAACAGAGTCGGAATATGGGGTGTTTTACAAACCTTGGCAGATGCGTTTAAACTTTTATGCAAAGAAAATATCACTCCGACTCATGCGGACAGATTTCTTTTTAATCTCGCACCGATTATTTTGTTTATACCTGTTATGACTGTTTTAGGTATAATCCCATACAGCTCGGAATTCACATTTGTTAATACAAGTACCAATGTCATTTTATACTTGATTCTTGCAGCATTTCCCGTATTAAGTATATTTTTGGCAGGATGGGCAAGCAATAACAAGTATTCTCTTTTAGGTGCAATGAGAAGTATATCTCAGGTTTTAAGTTATGAACTTCCGATTGCATTTGTTATATTATCAGTAGCAGTTTTATCATCCTCGCTTAACCTAACGGGAATTACACTTGCGCAGTTCTCAAAATGGGGGGTTGCCGGATGGTTTGTTTTCCCGTGCATTATAGGATTTATTATAATGTTTATATGTATTCTTGCAGAACTCAATCGTTGTCCGTTTGATTTACCGGAGGCAGAAAGTGAACTTATCTGCGGATATAATACCGAATATTCCGGCATGAGATTTGCCTTATTCTACCTTGGTGAATATGCGATGATGTTTGCAAATTCCATGTTTATTGCGATTCTGTTTTTAGGAGGATATCTATCACCATTCGGGAAATATTTGTTTAATTCTTCATTCTTAATCTATTTTGAGCAGGCATTCTGGTTATTTTTAAAGGCCGGATTCATAATTTTTGTTATGATTTGGATAAGAGCAACGCTGCCAAGACTTGCGGCATTTGATTTGTTAAAATTTTCCTGGTCAGTATTACTGCCGCTTTCAATCATTAACCTCTTTATTGCGGTTATCCTAAAGATGGGAGGTATTGTATGATAAATGCAATAAAATCCTTGTGGGAAGGTCATTGGACTGTTTTCAAACATTTGTTCAGAAAAGCGGTAACTTTGGAATATCCTGAAAAAAAGCGGGAACCGAACGAAGCTTTCAGAGGGGAATTAACCGTAAACGGATGCATAGGGTGCGGGGTTTGTAAAAGAGTCTGTCCTTCAGGTGCTATTGAGTATCAAAAAGATGATGAGGGTAAAGTTCGTTCATACAGTTTCGACTTAAAAAAATGTATTTTCTGCGGTAATTGTGCTTATTACTGTCCTAAAGGTGCAATTAAGATGACAAAAAATTACGAACTTGCTACAGAAGATAAAAATAGTTTATGCTTAAACTACAAAGGAGGGGCTGATGATTGATAATCCCGTAATATTCTACACTGCGTCTGTTATGATTATTGCGTTTGCACTTACGGCTCTTTTTGCAAGGAATGTAATATATTCCCTGCTTGCCGCAGTTTGTGTATTTTTTCTCGGCGGATTATTCTTTTATATTCTGGGCTCGGAATACAATGCAATTATTCAAGCCGCAATATACGGACTTGCAGTACCGGTAATTCTCGGGCTTTCAATAATGTTTAGAGGGAATTTTCCGGCTAAAAAAGAGACAAAGAAAAGAAAGCTTACTGTTCCTTATGTATTTTTAATGAGTGCGGGAATTTTTATTCTGGCATTTATTTATCTTGTTATGATGTCACTTGTCATCCTGCCTGATACATTCAACTTTGTAGAAGTACAACAGATAAACGCTTATGATAACATGCTTGCTTTTGCAAAGGGGCTGTTCGTTAATTATGTATGGGCGTTTGAACTTGTTTCATTATTACTGACAATTGTAATTGCAGGACTTTCTATGTTCAGAAAGAGAGGTGCATAGATGGCTGTCACTGTTTACAGTTATTTATTTATCGGACTTATTCTGTTTTTAATAGGGCTTGCGGGGTCGGTTCTGGTTAAAAATGTTATCAAAGTTTTAATCTCAATAGAATTTATGCTGCTTGGAGTTAATATAAATTTCGTAACCTTTGCGGTTTTTTGTGACAATATAAGCCTTGACGGCTGTATTCTGGCCCTGTTTTATACGGGACTGGGTGCCGTAGAACTCGCGGTTGCGCTGTATATTTTCTATCTTATGTTTAAGAAAAAGGGTGATGATGATATTGAAAGATATGGAGAGTTGTAAAAAGAAGTTGTTGGGGTTCACTCAGCCGACGAATTCTTCAAAATTAAAAAGGATAATCAATGCAAAACTTAATAACAAATAACATATATCTAATATTACTTCTTCCGCTATGGATATTTTTAATAATCATGGGGGGGAGGTTTTTTGCAGTTTATGTGCATAAAAGAATAATATACGCTCTGACACTTCTATCCTCTTTTCTTGGCGGTCTTCTTACATTTGTAAGTCTTATTAAGTTTGAAGCACCTCTTGAACAGACGTTTTCTTTTATAAAAATCAATGATTTTACTATCTCAGCCGGATTGTATATTGATAAACTCTCTCTGATAATGGCGCTAGTTCTTTTCATTGTGAGTTTCTTTGTGCAAGTTTTTTCCGTACCGTATATGAAAAACAAGGACAAAAACTATAGATTTTATGCATATCTGAATATGTTTAACTTTACAATGGCCGGCCTTCTTTTCAGCCCGAATATGTTCCAAATGTATGCTTTTTGGGAACTTGTCGGAATAATCTCATATCTGCTTATCGGCTTTGAATATAAAAAAGAAGAAAAATCCGAAGCCTCAAGGCGTGTGTTTTTAATGAACAGGATAGGAGATACCGCCCTTATTGCCGGAATAATCGCAGTTTCTTATTTTATGTATAATTACTCAGGAAATCCCGCTTTTACAGAACTCGCAATTGAAGATATGAATGTAATACCGGCATTTTTGTACGCGTACACGCCTACGGTTGTATTCTTAGTGATTTCAATACTGTTCATAATCGGAGCTATGGTAAAATCCGCCCAATTTCCTTTTTATACCTGGCTGCAGGATGCAATGGAAGCAGAACTTCCCGTAAGTGCACTTTTACATTCCGCTACGATGGTAGCTTTAGGGGTTTACTTGCTCATAAGGCTAATGCCGTTTTTTGTATTTGAAAAACATCTGCTTATAATCATTATGATAGCAGGTGTTGTGACAGCTATAATTTGTTCGGCTTTGGCTTCTGCAGAGACTCACCCCAAAAAAGTCCTTGCATATTCTACTTCCGCAAACTTAGGACTTATGTTCTGGGCACTGGGTGCCGGAAACATAAAGGCTGCGATTATTTTATTTATCGCACACGCTTTTATTAAATCTCTGTTGTTTTTATCATTGGGAATTAAAAATACTTTTGCGGGATATATTACATTCCTGCTCGGAGGCTTAAGCCTTGCAGGTTTAATATTCTCGGGAATGATAGCGAAAGAAATTATGTTTGCAAAAATGACCGGAATAAGTTCGATTTTATTCTGTATTTCCGCATTTTTAACCGCATTTTATATAATCAGAATTTCAATAATTATGATAAAGGATGAAAAGCTTGAAAACAAAATTAATTTTGCCGAATTTGTACCGATTGCACTTCTGTTTTTAGTTAATATAGCTTTTTATTTTGTTATAAGAAAACATGCAGAATACAAAATTGCAGAACCTTTCTGGTGCGCACTTGCAGGATGGGGGCTTGTGTATTTTCTGCATACAAAGAATCTGCTTTTAAAATTCAAAGAAACGCCGAAATTTTTGGAGAAGTTTTATAATAAAATTATTGCCCGAATTTATGAAACCACATCTGAGATTTCCGATTTCATTGATGTTAAGATTTTATCAAATTACAAGCCTTTGATTTGGATATGTAAATTGTCAGTTCGAATTTTCGGTTTTATTGAATACAAAATTATGAATGGAGCAGTAAAACTTACCGCTTCAGTTATGAAAGGTTTTTCGAAATACGATTCCTGCCTTCAGAGCGGGAATGTACAAACTTATAATGCTTATGCATTTATAATTGTTACTGTTATAATAAGCTGTGTAATTGCGGCTTACACGTTAATATTGAGTCAATTCAGCTAGAGGGGAAATATATGGAAATATTTTTATCAATACCGTTTTTAATCTTTATGCCGCTTGCGGTTTCATTATTATTGATATCACCGCTCTTTACACGAAATGAAATCATCGTAAGGCGTTTTGCAAAAGGAGTTTTTTCATTCCATTTTCTGTATTCGGTTTTAATGCTTATATTTTTTGATAAAGCAAATCCTTATGTAAACGAAATTCACTTCTTCGGCCTCGATTGGGTGCAGACATTAGGCATAAAATTCATATTCAGAATTGATGCAGTGTCAATGATTTTAACGGTATTAACATCTTTTGTATTTCTTCTTGCTTCCGTTGCAAGCAAATTTAATATAAGAGAAAGCCACAAATTTTATTATTCAATGCTTCTGCTTTTAATGTCAGCTATTTTGGGTATATTTACATCTGCTGACATGTTTGTATTCTTCCTCTTCTGGGAACTTGAACTCATTCCTGCATATTTCCTGATTGCAGGAAGCTGGGGGCAAACGGATAATAAAAATGACGCGGCAAAAAATTCCGCCGTAAAATTCGTCTTGTTCACATTTTTAGGAAGCATGTTTATGCTGCTTGGAATACTTTTGCTTCATTATTATAATTACATTTCAAACGGAATTTTATCCGCAAGTTTTTCGGATATTATAGATTCTCCGATTCCCGCTCCTATACAAATTATGATTGCAATCTGTCTGCTTATCGGATTCGGGGTAAAACTCCCTATCATACCTCTGCACAGCTGGCTTCCTGATGCACATACAAATGCCGTAACGCCGGTAAGTATGGTTTTAGCGGGAATTCTTTTAAAAACCGGAGCTTACGGAATATACAGATTTAACTATGAAACCATGCCGGAATCTTTTCAGACGGTTGCGCCTTATCTTGCAATATTGGCTTTAATTAATATAATCTTTACCGCATTTGTAGCTTACGCTCAGACTGATATAAAAAGAATTGTAGCCTATTCAAGCATTTCAAATATGGGACTGGTGCTTTTGGGGCTTGCTGCATATAACCAAATCGGTTTTTCAGCCTCAGTATTCCATATGGTTGCGCACGCGCTTGTAACCTGCGGTTTATTTATGATTGCCGGAATTGTTTATTTAAGATGTAAAAACCGTGATATAAACACTTTATCAGGGATTGCAGCATATATGCCGCGCCTGTTTGGCTTTGCAGCAGTAATTGTATTGGCTTCAGTTGGAGTACCTATGTTTGCGCCGTTTATAAGTGAAATTTTGACTGTAATCGGAGCTATGAATTCGGATTTATCGGAAGTTTTGAAATTCTCAGCTGTATTTTCACTTCCGCTTCTTATCTTAAGTTCTTGTTATATGCTCAAATTTCTTCACAAAAGTTTCTTTGGCGAAGCAAGAGAAGATTGGGCCAAAATCAACGACATTTCCGTACATGAATTTGTTGTATTAGGCGCAGTTCTTGCCGGTTTAATACTCTTCGGACTCTATCCAAATGCAATAATCGGAATGATAGGATTAAATTAACTTCTTATAAACCACTAAACTTATAAACTACTAAACTAACAATAAGAGGTCAAAATGCTAAACGATATATTCAACATCTTATTACCACATGTATGTCTTGCAGGATTTATCATCCTACAGCTTATTCTATCAATGGTTTTGCACCCGAAATTCTACAGATATGCAAGACTTGTTTCAGTATTGGGAATAGTATCTTCTATTGTACTTTTATCTACAGTGCAGACAGAGCCGCAGTATTTTGCATTCAAAAACTCTCTTATGTCAGATAGCTACACTCTCTTATTCGATTTTATGATACTGCTTTGCGGATTTTTTGCAATACTTTTAAGCCGAAACCTTGTTAGAACAATCAAGGGAAATGCATATACTTATAATGCAATTTTTCTTACCGCACTGTTTGGCGCAATAAATATCGTATCTGCAAATGACTTCCTAACACTTTTCGTATCAGTTGAACTTCTAAGTTTTGCTACTTATTTTTTGATTGCAGCCGCAAAAGGATATTATTCAAAAGAAGCGAGTTTTAAATACCTGTTAACATCCGCCGTCTCAACAGGTGTTTTTCTATTCGGTGTTTCTTATATGTACGGAATCACAAGTTCAATAAATATTTCAGATATTTATGAAATAATAACAAATCAAGAACCCTCCATAATGTATTCCATTTCATCGATTATGATAATTTTCGGACTCATTTCCAAGCTTGCGGTATTTCCGTTTGCAAACTGGATTATTGATGTATATAAAGGGACAGAAACCTCTGTTCTGGCGTTTTTATCAACAGTGCCGAAACTGGCACTGTTCGGAATTGTATGCAGATTGCTTGTATTCCCGCTCAATAACAGTCTCGAACTTACTTTTGCAGTTGCATTTATATCTCTTATTACTGCATTTTGGGCAAATACGTATGCAATAAGAGAAAAAAATGTAAAAATAATCTTTGCCTGCTCGGCATCTGCAAATTCATCTTATGCTCTTTTAACGGCTTCACTTGTTTCTGTTTACAACTTATCAGCAGTAATCTTTTATCTTATATGCTACGTACTAATGAATATTGCAGTCTTTGCCTTCTTAAATGTTTACGGTGATAAGAACCCTATGGATACAGAAAGCTTCAAAGGTTTATTCTTTAAAAACCGTACGCTGACTCTTGCATATGCAATTTCAGTAATAGCACTGGCCGGAATTCCGATTACATCGGGGTTTATTGCAAAAATTTATTTGTTCAGTGCAATTGCAAGCTCCGGACTGATTTTGATACCGTTTTTACTCGCACTTCTGCTGCTTACGGTCGTTGCACTCTATTATTATTTGAAAATATTACTCCCATTATTTACTAAATGCGATAAAAACGTAAAAATTATTTGTTTAAAATCGGTGTTTTCTCAAAAATTTGTCCTGTTATTTACCGCAGGCGCCACTGTACTGCTGGGCATTTTCCCAGAAGTTCTCATTGAACTATGCAGATTTATTGCATATAATATTTAAGCCGACAAAAATTTTTTTTAGGCGTTTTATAATAAAAAAGGAGAAATATCGTCATGAATAAAATTACAAGCTCAAATAATATACAATTTACAAGTTTAAATTTACTAAAAAACCCCAAAAAGAAAGTCTACCAAGCATATGCGGCAAATGTTCTCAATCAGGAAATTAAAGATATTGTAAAATTAACCAAACATGCTTCTTCCAAAAGAATTTCATTCTTTAATACACTGGCAGAAAATTATAACATACATAATTTTTACAGAGCAGCTGATAAAAAAGAAAATTCGGAATTGGTAACTCAAATCTATTCAAAAATAAAAAGACCTAATCAGCTGCATAGTTATATTATTAAAAACTTCTCAGAATCTTTTGAAACAATAAACAAAATTTTTGAAAACACAAAAAACAGTAAAAAAAATCTGACATTTGTAAAAAAAGTCAATGAACTTCTTACGGATAAAAATAAACAAGAAAATACCAAGATTATAACACAATTGCTGGAATCTCCTTTCCGTAAAAAATATGTAAAACACTATGATGATATTAAGCCATACTTAATTCTCAACAAGGACAATCCTGATTCCGTAAAAAATTTGGACGATATGTTTCAAAACGGAACTTTCATGTCTGAATTATATAAAAACGAACTTTCAGAAAGAAATATAAAAAAATGCTGGAACTTTCAACCAACTGATATTTTAAATGCCGATGTATATTATGAAAATTATTCCATCCCGCTGAATAAAGTTTTAAACAGTTTATGTGAAAATTTTCTTATAACAAATAAATCTCTACAAAACGGCAGTGATAAATATGTACTGGATATAATACATACAACAAACAAGAAAAATGCTGATATAAGACAAAAAATCATAAATACATACGGAAACAGCTCCGCAGCAATGCATGATGTGCAAGTTGCAATTAATACACTCAAAGAAATAAACAAACTCTTTACAATTCTGGATAATGACAAACATGCGAAAAATTTTGTTCAAAAATCCATGAAAAACTTAGCCTATGCCGTATCATTGAATGATTTAAATGACATATTAACCGGAGTTTCAACCGCAAAACTCGATATATTCAGAAAAAATGCCATACGCATAATAGCAAAAACAACCGGTGAAAACAGAATTAATGCATTAAAAGACAATATAAAAAATCCGTTTTTTGAGACTCCGGAATCCCTTGAATATAAGAATCAAGCAATAAAAATGGGTTACTGTTCAAAACCGTCTTTTACAAAAAACATTATTAAATATTTTGAGAATTATTTTAATGTAATCCGCTCTTATCAAATAAAGGAAATAATACCTGAGCTTAAACATACAATAGAAACTACCGCTTATGATACTGCTTCAACAGCGTTACCTAAGCCTCAGCCGATTATTTCTAAAGCTTCCGAAAAGACTGACAAAAAATCAATGATAAAAGAAAGTGTTTTAGATTTTGTCTCTAAAAAACTCGGAGTCAAAACTTTTGACAGGCAAAAAGCAGAATTTGCAGATAAGGCAACAAAAATGCGCTTCAGTATGCTGCCGGAAATTTTCAGCTCAATTGCCGATACCAGAAAAACTGATCGGGCTATAGGCAAAAAAAGAATTAATTCATCAAATGCTGATGCACTTAATTTATATTCAAAAATAAACGGAAATAATAAAAAACTTATAAACTACATGCTAAAAAAACGTAATGCTGATAATACCCGTATGTTTGAAGTAAAGGAAATTATAAATACAATCAATAAAGCTGAAAAGAAAATTAAAGTGCAAAAAGAAACAAATCCTAACTACAGAGCAAGAGACGCAAGGAAATATTATAATCACCTTTATGAAGCAAAAATTCAACAATATGGAAAACTTACAAAACCTAAAACAAAAGTTTAAATCTACACTGAAAATAGACAGGGTTTTCCTGTCTATTTTTATTTACCAAAGAATTTTAGATGCACATAACTTACTTGTCCTAAAAATCTTTATGTAGCATTAACAAAAACTTCTAAGAAATAAATTTAAATAAACTTTTTCTAAGAGGCTTAAATATTCATCAAGGGTAGGTCTTGATATTACTAATTCTCTTGATAAATCCGATTTCGTTATAAATTTAGAAGAATATGCGTTAATAATATTAAACAGCATTCTTAACTTTGTTTGGCGTTTTATGTTAGCAATGTATTTTAAATCATGGTCAAGGATTAAGTCTGTATAATCCTCATACCACTCTTTTACGTTTATTTCATCTTGATGTAATAAGGGTTCCGGGAATCCGCCTTTAAAAGCTATTTCAATAATTTTACGTTTATCACATCCGTTGTTATTTATAAATTCCTTATTTATTAAGCGGTTAAAAAATTTAGGTTGTAAGTCTAAAAATTCACCATAAGTAAAGGGTCTTAGGCGAATTTTCTTTGCTCTGCCGGCTAAGGATTCTTTAACAGACAGCAGGCTTTGAATATCCGCAGAGCCGGTTATTATATACTGTCCGTACCTTGTATCTGTATCCACAGCCTTTTTAATTGCAGTAATGAGTTTAGGGACCCTCTGAATTTCATCAATAATCATAGTTTGTTTGTTATGTTTAATAAATCCATTAGGGTCAGAGTTTGCAACATCTTCTTCATCATCTAGAGTAACATATTCAAAGTCGTTCGGTTTTGCAAGCTCAAAAGCAAGAGTCGTTTTACCGCATTGTCTTGCTCCGACAAGGACTGTAACCCGTCTGGTTGCAAGCGAAGTTTTAATTTTATCCTCAATCCATCTTTGCTTTACCATGATTGGATTACAGCACTATTTTACCATTTTGTAAAGTATAAATCTGTCATTTTGTAAAATATAAAACTTAATTTATCAATTTCATAATCTTGAATCAGAAGCCAGCAGAATTAGGTACAGGTTGATAAAATCACTAACGAATACTACAATGATTTAGTTGACGCTAAGTTCTATAACAATAAAAGAGTTAAATGGAATAAAGATTTAGATGATGTCATGATAAAACTCGAAGCACTTCATTATGCGGAGAAAAAATATTATGAAGAAGGAATTAGAATTATAGAAACGTTGAAAAACGCTTATATCCTGTATAAACAGCAAACTCCTACCGAACAAAGAAAAATGCTAAATTATCTACTATCGAACTGCAAGTTAGAAGGCAGAAAGGTAAGCTATGACTATAACTTACCTTTCTCATATTTCGTAAATTTTGACTTTTGTCGCAAAAAATACCAAAGAATTTACGAGTTCAGAACTTGGCTGTTAGAAAATGTTACATAAATTGATTGTAAGTACAAGCAAAAGAAATATTCTGCTTTTAGACAAAATTCAGTTTAAACGGATATGAGATTGAAATACTGTAACAAATTGTTTATTCTTATTTCAATTTAAGTTGTTAAATTGAAATAAGAATGCTATAATAAACATGTTATTTCAATTTCGGAGTTGTTATGAATAATAGAGCAGGAATATACAAAAACAATTTATCAGGAGATATGACATATAAATCATTCATGCCGGCTGTATTGCCGCCAATTCCGCCTATAGAACTTGATAAGGATATTATAGATTTGTTAGTAAAAGCCAATAAACAACTTGCTTTATTAGAAGGGATTTCAAGCAGAATCCCTAATATTCATTTGTTTATTTCCATGTATGTAAGAAAAGAAGCTCTTATGTCTTCACAAATTGAAGGAACCCAGGCAACTTTAGAAGATGTATTAGACCCGTGTTTAGAAGAAAACACAAACAGACCTGTCGGTGATATTGTGAACTATATAAAAGCAACTGATTATGCAATTAATAGACTGAAAGAATTACCATTGTGTAATCGCTTAATAAAAGAAACCCATGAGGTTTTATTGCAAGGTGTTAGAGGACAAAGCAAAAGTCCAGGCGAATTTCGTCATTCTCAAAACTGGATAGGTGCTGCAGGTTGCAATTTGCAAAATGCTCGCTATATCCCGCCCTCTGTTGAAGATATGGTTCAGGCAATGTCTGATTTAGAAAAATACATTAATGGTAATGATGACCTTGATGTTTTAATTAGAGCAGGGTTAATTCATTACCAATTTGAAACTATCCACCCGTTCTTAGACGGCAACGGCAGAATCGGACGGCTTTTAATTACTTTATTTTTAATGGAAAAGAAAGTTTTAAGTACTCCGACATTATATATTTCTTACTTCTTGAAAAAGAATAGGATTGAATATTATGACCGCATGAACGAAGTCCGGTCGAAGGGTCATTATGAACAATGGATTAAATTTTTCTTGGAAGCTGTTTATGAATCCGCTAAAGATGCTGTTGAAACAATTGATAAGTTGATATCATTGCATGGTAATTATCGCTTAAAAATTGAAGGTTTGGGACGCAGAGCTAAAAATGCAATGCGGGTGTTTGAATATTTAGAGTCAAACCCTATTATAGAGATTCAAAAAACAGCCAAAGAACTTGATATAGCCTTTAATACTATGTCTAGTATAGTAAAAGACCTGATTAGTATTGGTGTTCTTGAACAAACTTCAACTCAGAGCAGAAATAGAACTTTTGCGTATAAAGAATATTTGGAAATTTTAAAAGAGGGGACTTAACCAGTAAATAAAAAGGACAGGTTTATCCTGTCCTTTTTATTTACGCCCGGCGCGATTCGAACGCGCGACCCTCTGCTTAGAAGGCAGATGCTCTATCCAGCTGAGCTACGGACGCATACTGACTATTAAGTTTTTGAGCATAGCTCAATTTCTAAAATAACACATAAAGCTTTTTTTGCAAGGGCTTTAATAAAAACTTCATTTTATTCTCGCTGTCATTTATAATCTTGGCGGTCGAAAAGACTGCTGTTTCTTGCTTTTACTGCTCTTTATACCGACAAGAACCCTTTCTCCTTCATAAATATTATCCCCCTTAACTTCGGTATAAGAATCATCGCTTGCGCCGGTTTGGATATTAATTCTTTTTATATGCATACCGTCTTTTACCCATAAGCCTTGTGTTTTATACTTTTTTCCGTCTGTCTGCGGTGTGAATTTAAGCGCAATATTAGGAACTGATAAGACATCCTCATTTTTTGCGGTAATAATTGAAACATTTGCAGTCATACCGGGTTTTAATTTTAAATCTTTATTATCAACAGTTACTATAACCGAATAAGTTACAACGTTAGAAACCGTTGTCGGAGAAATCCTCACCTGTGTAACTTTTCCGTTAAAAATACTGTTCGGGTATCCGTCAAGCGTATAAGTTACTTCCTGCCCCTCTTTAACATCTCCTATATCAGCTTCTGATACGTTAACTTCTATCTGCATTTTCTCTAAATCCTGCGCGATAGTGAACAATTCCGGAGCCTGAAAGCTTGCAGCAACCGGCTGGCCCAGGTCAATTTCACGTGAAATTATCATTCCGCTTACCGGAGCTGTTATTTTTGTATAATTCAGATTAACCAATGATTGATTATACTGTGCTCTTGTCTGGCTGATTTTCGCTTTTGCAGCATTAACCTGTGCTAAATTGGATTTATAATCAGCTTCTGCCTGATCTAAATCGGCTTTAGGAATAAAACTTCTTGCATAGAGATTTCTGTATCTTCTTAAAGTTTTCTCGCTCATTTCCAGAGTAGCTTCACGGTTTGCCAAATCAGCCTCCGCCGAATTCATTGAAGCCTGATTCTGGTCAACTGTTGCCTGAAAAGTTCTGGGGTCAATTTCTGCAAGAAGCTGGCCTTTTGTAACCTTGGAATTAAAATCTACATAAATTGCGCTTATAAGCCCTGATACCGTAGAACCCACAGAAACAGTATTAACAGGGTTTATTGTGCCTGATGCTTCCACAACCTGCGTAATCGTACGGCGCTTAATAGGTGCTGTCTGATAACGCACACGGTTTTTCATAAAATTACTGATTACTATTGCAAGAATTATAACCAGAACAATTGTTCCTATAAGGTATTTTTTATCTAAGTTTTTTAGTATTTCTAAATTCGGAAGCTTCATACATTATCCTTCTTTTTTGTTTTCTTAAGATTTTTAGCCTGTTCTTTTTCCTGTTTCTTCAAATCTTTTTGATAATCTTTAACCTCTTCAACCGTAAGAGTTTCTTCTTGAGGAAGTGCTATTTCACGCTCTAAAGTTGCGCGGGCGACATTGTAGTTATAAACCGCCTGAACATAGGAGCTTTGTGCGTTATTATAGTTAACTCTTGCATCCTGAAGCTGGATATAATCACCTAAACCGACCATATAACGTCCATCCGCCAGTTCAAGGTTCTCTAAAGTTTGTCTTACTTTGGTTTCCAGAAGCGGAATTTGTTTTTCAAGCTGAATCATATCAACATAAGCACTCTGGATATCAAAATAAAGGTTCTGGTTCAATAAATCAACCTCTGTTTTTGCAAGGTTAAGCTGGGAGTTTGCAATATCTACTTCGTTTTTAACCTGCATCATATTGAAAGTTGTACTTAAATTCAAAGATACATTCATGCCGCTGTCCGCATAATTGCGGTTATTTGCGTAACTGTAGCCGACTCCGCCTCTAAGTTCGGGAAGATACTGGCGCTTGGTTAAAAGAACATACTGCCTCATAGCTTTGACGGTTGCATTCAAGGCTTTTAAATCAGGCCTGTTTTCTTTTGCTATAATAACCGATTTTTCAAATGTGTACGGATATTTTTCAAATGTATAATCCTTTAAAACATCGCTTTTTTCAGCCTGAACCGCATAAACAGCGCTTGATACGTCATCAGGAAGCTCAAGCAGTTTTTTATAATTCTCAATATTGGTTAAACTCATCGGCACATAAGGGTTTGCAAGATTAAAAGTTTCCGTATTTTTTATGCTGTATTCAGGCGCATATGCTACATACATTGCGTTATTTAAAGTTACAATCGCATTTTTATAAGTGTTTTCTGCCTGAACAAGAGATATCTTTGAATCACTAAGGTTAACTTCTGCATTAACAAGGTCAATCTTAGAGCGTATTCCCTCTTCAAAATACGCTAAAGTTCTTTGATAGTTTCTTTCATTAATCTGAACATTGAGTTTTGCAACTTCCATCAGCGATTTTGCAGCCAAAACACCGTAATATTGGAGCTTTACATTAAATATAGTTGTAAGTACCGTTTCGTCAAAATCGTATTCAGCCGCGATTTTGTTAAACTTTTCCATTCTGATATTTGCGCCGGTTTTGCCGAAATTCCAGAGAAGCTGGGATAAAGAAGCATCAAAGCTCGGTAATGTCCTTGTCTGATAGCTTCCCATATTGTGGTTTCTTTCGCCAAAACCTTGTCTGTAACCGGCACCGAGAGTTAAGCTCGGGAAATAGGCAGATTTTGCAACTCCGACAGAGGATTTTGCAATATCGAGATTTAATATTGAACTTCTTACAACAGGACTGTTGTTTAAAGCTATTTTTATGCACTCATTCAAACCAAGCTCCGCGTTCTTTTCAATCTGAACGGTTTGTATTGCCTGCACCCTTAAGCTTGTTAGTAAACTTATTATTAATAAAAATATTTTTATCTGCTTCTTCATTTATACTCGATATTATATACGACAAACATGAATTAATGTTCATTTTCTTATACGAATTTGTTTTTTATTTTCACATATGCTACTCTTTATATTAAACAGTTAACGGAGTTTTCGATGGGCAGTATAATCTGGAATAAAATGAAACATGATGTAAAAGTTAAGCTTTTAAATGAACAGCACAAGAGGCTTTTTGATACGTTAAAAGAGCTTTACTGCGCAATGGAAGATAAAAGTGATAAAGCCGCGCTTTTGCGGATTTTAAACAACTTATCAATGTATATTAAAGAGCATCTTGGTACAGAAGAAGCTCTTCTTGAAAAATATAATTATCCCGGACTCGAAGAACAACGAGAGCAGCACAAGCTTTTTGTAGACAAAATTGAAGAGTTCAAAAAAGATTTTGAAAACAACAAATTTATGCTCTATTTCGATATGGCAATATTTCTAAAAAGCTGGATAGCAAACCATATAGAAGAAATTGACCGAAAATATTCAAACTTTTTAAACGACAAAGGAGTTTATTAAATTTATTTCAAATCAGGCGAAATTCCCCAGTGGAGTTTATTTCTTAAAACCGAATAAAAACTGTCGTCATTAATAAATGCAAGCAGAGCTTTTTTACCGGATTTTTTTATAGAAATTTCTTTAACGCACTCTGTTGTATCTGAGCCGTCTGCGGCAACTGAAAGAAGCTTATCGGTTGTTTTTACCGTAATTACTTCTCCCGATGGCACAACGAGCGGCCGTGCATTAAGTGTGTGCGGACATATAGGAACTATTACCAAAGCATCAAGAGACGGATATAAAACAGGCCCTCCGGCAGAAAGACCATACGCAGTAGAGCCGGTCGGAGTTGATATAATAAGCCCGTCTGCTATATAGTCACAGACAAATTTGTTATTTATCTCAAGATAAAATTTAGAAGTTCTTGAAAGCTTGCAGCCCTTGATTACAAAATCGTTCAGAGCAAGAGAATTGCCCGCCTCCAGCATAATTCTCTCTTCCGTTGAATATTGACCGTTAAGTACGCTCTCAACCGCTCTTTCGATTTCATCCGCACCCGCTTGAGCTAAAAACCCTAAACGTCCGAGATTAATCCCCAATACGGGAGTCCCCGCATAAAAACGGGCACTTTTTAAAAGAGTGCCGTCCCCGCCGATTACAAAAGTAAAATCGCCGTATTCTTGCATATTATCAATATCAAAAGATTGAAAATCGATATGCTTTTTTATAAGAATTCCCTCTAAACTCCCGAGAACATCTGAATATGCCGAAATCTCTTTATTGAATACAACATTTAGTTTCATACAAGCGATTATATCATATAATTTAGTTTTGTGGTATAATTTGACAAGTAAAAACACCGGTTGAGGGCAAAACAATGATAGAAATGAAAGTTATGGGTATAGCGTTAGATGTAAGAACAAATTCTCCGATAGTTGTTTTACACGATTTAGATAACAGAAAAGCGCTTCCTATCTGGATAGGCTCTGCAGAAGCCAGTGCTATTATTAGATGTATAGAAGGACTTGTTGTTGCAAGACCTATGACACATGATTTAATAATGAATATAATCGAAAAAACCGGTTATACTCTGGAAAAGATTGAAATTAATGATGTTGAAAAAGAGACTTATTTTGCAACCTTATTTTTAGAAAAAGACGGCGAAACACTTGAAATTGATGCGCGTCCTTCAGATGCTATAGCTGTAGCAATGAGAGCGGAAGCCCCGATTTATGTGACAGCAAATGTTCTTATGAACGGCTCTGTCTCAACTGATACGGCAAAAGATGAAGAAGAAGCACAGGAGTTCAAAGACTTTATCCAGAACATCAAGCCTTCTGATTTTGAAAAAATGATGAAAGGCAAGCATCAGGAAAACGACCAGTAAAGACAAACTGTTTTTGACGCAACAAATCAGCTTAGAAATAATCTTTTTATAAGTTTGGAAAATATTCAGGTCATATTTAATAAAAATTTCCCGATTATGTTATAATTTAATCGTATGAAACGATTTTTCAAAAAACTGTTTTCTAAAGTAACTCTTGTTATTTTTATTTGTATATTAGCTCTTTTAGCTTTCTTTTTCTGGGGCTGGATTGAAAAACAAGCAATGAAAGCAAAAGGAATGTATTACATCTATAGAGGCGATCAGGCTTATTCGCAGGATAATATGGCTAAAACGCTGGAATTTTATAAAGAAGGGCTAAAGCTTTTTCCTGAGCATTATGAAGCTTGGTTCAACCTCGGAAATATTTATGCGGTTTACGAAGATTACTATTCGGCAGTAGATGCTTATGAACATGCTATTCAATATAATCCTAAATATGTTATGGCAAGAATGAATTTAGGTATTGTATATTCTGAAGATTTAGGTTTCTTTGATGAAGCAATTGAACAATTTGATACAATTACTCAAATAAGACTTTTGAAACTATGGATACCGTTTGTATACAGTAACATTAAAAGTGTACGCGGTAACAGAGGAATTGCTTATTATAATAAAGGAGTAGCATATAAACAAAAAGCAATGTACCTTCCGCCGGAAAAAAGATATTTAATGTATAAGTATCTGGGAGAAGCTATTGAAGCTTATAAAAAAGCACTTAAAATACTTAAGAAGAATTATGATATTTATTATAATAAAGCAGTAGCTCATCATCTAAGAGGTGAATACAGAGAAGCCGGCCTTGATTATTGCAAGGCAATCGAACTTGAGCCTATGAGATATGAAGCGCACTATAATCTTGCGGTTTTATTAAGAGGTATTCACAGATACCGGGATTCCGTAAATGAACTCCAAAAAGCCGCCATACTTATTTTAGAAGAACCGGACTCATCAAATCTGCAGTCAGCTTATATTTTTAATCTTTTAAACGATGTTTCACGAAAATTCATAACAAGCGACGAATATTATGCAAAAAAACTTACGGATGAGCCGACAACAGGAATAAGTTATACTTATGTTAACGGAAAAATCGTACCGGACGAAGATTTTGATAAAGCAATACTCAAGAACTTTAAAACTTGCGCCGGATTTGAGTTTTTTAACAAATATAACGAGGACGACATATATTAATGGAAAATAAAGAACTTCATTTTTTATCAAAAATTTCAGGCTTGCTTGCTGCAGAAATTGACACTACAAAACTTATAGCCGGACTTGACGCTATGCTTAAAGAATATATAAGCTTCGAAAGCTTCGCAGCCTATGTATATGACAGCGTTACAAATACCATGCGTAATTGCGGCGGGAACTGGAATATTATTGAAGATTCATCAGAAATTTATAATATTTTTGAAAGTATCAAAAAACACGATTTTGTTATTAATTCAAAAGCATACAGACTTCCTGCCGCAATAGGCGAAATTAAACTTATGATTAAATCACTCTATATACCGCTTATAAAAGAAGAACAAGTTTTTGGACTCCTTGAACTTGTATTTTCTCAAGAAACGCTTATTGATACAGAATTTCTGTTTTTGATAAAAATTTTCGCCTCTCAGGTCTCTTTAAAAATTCAGAATATTGTTCTTAACGAGCAGTCAAAAATTAACGTGGAATTCCATGATTCAATGAAAAACATAGCTAAAATCATTGAAACACAATACGAACTTAATTATATTGTGCCTCTGATTGGTGAAATGCTTGATAGGTTTATTTCAGATCATTTAATATATGTATTTTTGTATCAGAATAATGAATACAAACTTGTTTGGCCCAAAGCCTGCAATGATGAAAGAATTTACGAAGCAATCAAGCAGCTTACTCCGGATACTGAATACATCCTCACAAATAATGATAAAACGGGTGCATTTCCGTTAATTTCCGAAGGTGAGATTATCGGCTGTATTGCGGCAAGAAGCACACTGGATAAACTCTCCAAACGTGATATAAGTTATCTGGAACAACTAACGCGACAATCTGCAATTACAATCAATCGTGCAAATACTTATGCCAAAATGCTTCAATACGCAACTTTGGATGCACTGACAGAACTAAATAACCGACGTCAGTTTGAAGTTCGACTTAAACAGGAAATCGCAACCGCAAAGCGGCAGAAAAATCCTCTGTGCGCAATGATGATTGACATAGATTTCTTTAAAAAAGTTAATGATACTTATGGCCATGCAAGCGGTGACAGCGTTTTAAGAACCGTAGCTTCAATTATTAAAGAACATTTAAGAGAATCTGATATCCCGTCACGTTACGGAGGTGAAGAATTTGCCGTACTTCTTCCGTATACGCATATCGAAGAAGCACAAATTGTCGGAGAACGTTTGCGAAAAGCTGTGGAAACCACACTGATTCCTATTGACAAAGGAAATATAAATGTCACAATAAGTATGGGACTTGCCGAGTTTAACCCCGAAGAGTCGGGCGAAGAACTGTTTAGATGTGCGGATAAAGCTTTATATGAAGCAAAAGAAGGCGGAAGGAACAGGGTATGTATAAATGCAAATGCATAACTTTAGATGATACAAAAAAGCTGGCGTATAAATTTGCAAATCTTGTAAAAAACGATGGTTGTTTTGTTAACCTTTTCGGAGAAATCGGAGCCGGAAAGACAGCTTTCGTAAAGCTTGTTGCGGAAGCTCTAGGGATAAAAGAAAAAGTCACAAGTCCCAGTTTTGTCATTTTAAACGAATACCATAGCGCTTCAATTCCGGTTTACCATTTTGATTTGTACAGACTTGAACATGCCGGAATAAAAACAATTACGGATGAGCTCAGAGAGTACTCGGAAGGCAAAAAAATAACATTTGTCGAGTGGGCAGAGTTTTCTCAGGGAGAACTTCCGTTTGAGAGAATTGAAATAAATGTAACTTACGCGGATGATGACAGCAGAATTTACGAGTTTAAATCTGTCGGAGAAAAGAATAAAAAAATAATAGAAGGATTAAAGAATTGAATATATTAGCGTTTGACACCTGTCTTGATAAAACTTATGTCACACTGGGCAGAGATAAAGATATTATAAAAAGCGAAGTAATTTTATCTGACGGAGAGAATTATCACTCGGCTTATCTGATTTCAACCATTGTAAAAATCCTTAAAGACGCAGGTATGACTCCGGAAAATATCGACATGATAGCAACTGACATAGGGCCGGGAAGTTTTACAGGGATTAGAGCATGCGTAACCGTTGCAAGAGTTTTAGCACAGCAGCTTGATATTAAAGCAGTCGGAGTTTCGTCGCTTGAAATACTTTCAAAAATTTTAGGCGAAGATAACCTTGTTGCACTGGATGCAAGAAAAAATAAAGCTTACGTTTTTGACGGAGAAATTCTCGGAGCTGTTGAACTTGAAAAAGTTGATGAAATGGTGAAAGATAGAGTTTTAATTACGGATAACAGCCTTTTAGAGAGGTTTAAACAATTTACAGATAAGGCTGTATCTTACCAGCAGGGGAATTATCCGCTGGGAGAGATTCTCGTAAAAATTGCACTTAATAAAACAGAAACCGACTGGAGGAAGCTGAAACCTTTATATATACAACCGCCGCCGGTATTTGGGAAGTAACAGGGGATTGATAATGATTTTGAAAACTTTTATAGAACCGCCAATTGATAATAATAACTATTTAATAATTGATGAGAAGTCTAAAGAAGCTGCTCTTATTGATTGCTCTGCTGTTGACGGTGACATTTATGAAGAGCTGGATAGGGCGGGAGCTAAGCTTAAGTATATTCTTCTAACCCACGGTCACTTTGATCATATTGCAGGAATTAGGCCTAATCCTGATGTTAAAGTTGTGATGCATAAAGCGGATTTAGGCTGGCTGGAAAAAACAAATCAGTATCTTCCTATGTTTGGTATGCCTCAAATGACAATTCCGAAAATAGATATTTACGTACAGGAGGGTGACGTCTTAAATTTGGGGGATTTGGAAATCAAGGTCATTCATACTCCGGGACATACACAAGGCGGAGTTTGTTACCTTACAGACGGCAAACTGTTTTCAGGAGATACCATTTTTAGAGAATCCGTAGGGCGCTGCGATTTAGAAGGCGGTGATTTTGACCGGATAGTAGAAAGCATAGAAAATAAGATTTTTACACTCCCTCCGGAAACACTTATTTATCCGGGACATGGCAGAATGACATCTGTAGAATGGGAAAAAGAACATAACAGGTTTATGTAAAATGATTATCCAAAATACTTCAACAATAAATTTTAAAGCAAAACTGGACACTAATGCTGTTCTGGAAACAACAACGCTTAAAATATTTCATTATAACGGAACAGAGGGCTGGAAACAAGTCATAACAGCACTCAATGATAGACCTTCTAAAGGTATTGGCTCCAGAGGATACAGGTATTATGCAAAAATTATAGGGGAAAAAATAATTGACAAATACCCGAAAATAAAAGAAGCTACTGAAAAAATACATAAATTAACGGCAAATAATCCGGAGCTAAAAAAGGCGGAACTTAATGAAAAAATAAAACCAATTGTTGAGGAACTCGGCCGGGAAATTGATATAATTTTATGAGGAATAACACATGAAAAAATGCAAAATTACGGTCTTAAAAAGAAATTTTGATGAAGAATTAGCCAAAGAATACGGTGTTGAAGGGCTTTCTGCCTGCCCTATGCTTAAAGAGGGACAAGTCTTTTATGCGGATTGGGAATGTCCTCAAGGATTTTGCAACGAAGCCTGGAAAGCAATATATCAATATGTTTTTGCCTTGGCTCACGGCGGCTGCCGGAATGAGTTGTTCTATTACGGTGACTGGATAAAAAAACCGGGGGTTGCAATTTGCTCTTGTAATGACGGATTAAGACCCGTAATTTTTAAAATAGAAGCCGCTGTCGAAAATTTATAATCCAAATAACCCATTTTTAAGCAAATACTGTTCAAAAAAAACAGGCAATATGTTATTATACTTTTAGGCTAACATTGAAGAGGGACGGAGTAAAATAATGCAAGTTTCCAAAAGGCTCGTTGTAAGAAAAGAAATTCCGATGGATAATTCTAAAGATTTAATTACATCTTTAGATGTTGCAATGGCGGAATATTATTGCAGAAATAATGATTTTGAACATGGCTTAAAAATATACAGAGAAATTATTCCCCAAATTCCGGACGAAGCTGAAAGAAATAAAATTATTAATCAATATATGAATTATGCACTCCAATATGCACAAAAAATGTTTCTGGATAAAAAATATATTGAAACGCTGGAACAATACAGAGAAATTATGAAATTTTCCGGTTTTCCGGTAAGCATCTACAAAAATATCGGTCTTTGTATGAAATTAATCGGAAACGCGGATTTAGCAATAAAATTCCTTAAAAGATTTGAAGAAGTATCTCCCGATAAAGAAGATGTTTATGTATATCTGGCAGATTTAACTTATACAGATATTAAAGATAATAAAAAAGCAATCGAATATTATGAAAAAGCGCTTGAGAAAAACAAGAACAATTTCTCAATCTACAATATGCTCGGTCACTTATATTCAACCTGCTATCAAGATAAGTTTAAAGATAAGCAAATAGAATACCTGACAAAAGCATACGAGCTTGCTCCGAACAACAGGATTGTAGTTAAAAACCTTGCCTACGTCTACGGCAAATTTGATGAACTGCAAAAAGCGGATGAATTCTATCAAAAACTTATGTATCTCAATCCGACACATTCCGACTTGCACGCATACGGAGCATATCTTGTAAGGCATAAGCGCTTCTCGGAAGGCTTCAAATTCCTCCAGCATAGATTCCAGAAAGAAGATTTAAAGAATGTTTCATTCCCGCAACTTTTAACAACCAAAAAGAAAAAATGGAACATGAAAATTGACATTAAAGATAAACGCATACTTGTACATTTTGAACAGGGGTTCGGCGATTCGATAATGTTTGTAAGATTTCTTGACGACTTAAAGCAGCGATGCAAAGAAGTTTCACTTGTTGTACAACCGGGCCTTGTCGAACTTTTTAAAGATTCAAAACTCGGAGTTGATATATACACGGAAAATCAAATACAGGAAATAAACTATGATTACTGGATTGCAATGATGGATTTACCGATTGTGTGTGAAACAAGACCTGACACAATTCCGAAAGCAGGAGGATATTTAAAAGTTCCGAAAACAAAAATTAATGCGTATAAAAAAACGTATATTAACAATAATGAAAAAATTAAAATCGGTATCGCATATGAAGGAACTCTTGCAAGTAAAGAAACGGACAGAGACATTCCTCTTAATTATCTGTATCCCCTTATGCGACTTCCTGACGTAGAAGTATACAGTTTTCAGGTTGACGACCTGACGCGTCAGATGGATATGATTCCTGAAGACTTAACTTTGATAAGACTTGGTAAAACATTCAAAAACTGGGAAGATACAGCTTGCGCCATGAATTGTATGGATTTAATGGTTACGACAGATAACGGTGTAATGAACTTAGCGGGGGCATTAGGAGTTAAAACCTTCGGATTATTTAACAGAATTGTCGAATGGAGATGGTTTAAAACCGAAGGTGAAGATATCGGCTGGTATAAGAGTATCAAACCGTTTCAAGCTCCGACGGCAGGAGCCTGGGAAGTTCCTGTTAATCAAGTGCTGGAAGAAATTGATAAGCTGCGCTGCAAAAAGATTGCCGAGCAAATCAAAAACAAGTAAGCCTTTACAAAGCCGGAAGCGGATTTAACACATGATTATCCACAAAAGTTTTCTTGTCTCTTTACCCAGATAAATCGCAAGGACGGAGAAAAATATATCATACAAAACCTGCACTCCGCTTTGTGAAACTATCCAGCTTGTAACCAAATCCATCGGAGCATGTCTTAAAGTTGCAACAAAAAGCATATACAAAACTCCGAGTACATGTATTATAACAACTCCTATAATTCCAATTAAACAAACACGCAAAAAATCAGGCTTTCCTTTTAACAGCGTTCCGGCAAAGAATATAGCCGGGATAAATGCAAGAATATAACCGAAACCATACTCAAATAAATAACTTACTCCGCCGCCGAGAGCAAATATCGGGAAAAACATACCCAAAATTATATACCCTGCAATTGATAAAATTCCGAATTTTCGTCCCATCAGTGCAACAATAAAAAATACTACCGGAATCTGAGGAATGTATTTATAACTTGTTATAAAATGATGTATCATATCAACATCGTTTACATCTTGTGACAAAAAAACCAATGTATCAAGCGGTAAATACGGATGCTTAAGTGTAACCTGCGTAAATGTAGCTATTATTATCATAAGAATACAAAGGCAAGTTAATATCAGCGTCCCTAATGTAATTTTTATCGGCTCGCCTTTATACTTAAAACTGTTTATTTGTTTCTGAACACGTTTACTCATTTTATGCTAATTAATTTTTTCAAATTTTCTATATTTTCGTCATATCTTTGTTTAAATTTATCGTAAAAAATATTTTCAGTCCACATAATAAGAGCATCCTCATTATTATCCTGATAATATCCTTTCCTTGTACCCAGAGATTGAAAACCGTATTTCTCATATAACTTTATTGCCGGAAAATTAGAAGCTCTAACCTCCAACGTTAAATATTTTACCCCATATTTATAACAATCCTCAAGAATTTTATGAATAATTGCTTCGCCTATATGATTTCTTAAAAAATCTTTTTTTACGGCAATAGTTGTAATATGTCCTTCATCAATAATATGCCATGTTCCCGCATAACCTGCAAGAACTCCGTCCGCTGTTTTTGCCGTATAATATTTAGCAAGCTTATTTGACATCTCGTCGTAAAAAGATGATTTTGCCCAATGATGAGGGCCGTATGCTTCTTCCTCTATCTCTACAACCCCGTCTATATCATCCTTTGTCATAGGACTTATATAAATTTCTGATATTTTAGTTAAGGACATATGCTTTCCCAATCTATATCATCTTCGGTTTCTTCACCCGGCTCTATAATATGTTCACCGTCCTCAAGCATTAACATAAGAGAAAGACGGAGTTGTTTTTTATAATTTTCAAGAGCTTTTTCGCGCGTTTTTGCACAAAATGCAAAACTTGGGATTTCTTTTATTTCAATATAATGATAAGGATTTCCGTTAAAATCCAAATCTACCCCTTCAATCAAAGTCCAATTGAGGTTCAGATAATAATCCAAATCTTTTTTTATTTCATCAGCCATCCAAAGACCTCTCGCTTAAAGGCTGCTTTATCATAATACCTTCTCCTCCTATAACATCAGCCTGACGACCGTTTATATACAGGTATACGGGAAGATTTGTATTAGCCTTTGCCGTTTTTATCAATTGGCTGAGTCTTATGTAAAGACTTTCGGTTCCTCCGCCGCCTTCAAAAGCGGAAGAAAGATCAATCATAACACTGCCTTCACCCTCACGTATTGATAAAATTTTTGTTCCTGAAGGAATTTCTGAAGTAAATCCCTTAGATTTTTCCCAGGCTGAAGGAGCTGATATCAATTCTTTGATTGCATATTGAAAGCAGGAATGTTCAACAGCAGCGTCACAGTTACGGTTTAGAGAACGAAGCTTACCCGTTGAGTCAGAAACATATATTTTTACAACCTTAATTTTATGTTCTTTTGCCGGTACGACATCTTGCGGTTCATCAATAGGCTCAAGCTCACTTACATCGGACGGCACATTGTCCTTTTCAAGCGAAAAATGAAATCCGTTATTACCGAAAAATGAAAAATATACATACGCAACAGAAATTACGATAAGAATGAACAAACCGAGTTTTTGAGAAAAATTCATGGTCTACTCTCCTTTTATAAATATTTTACCATTAATTTTTATTTTGTTGTTAACAATATTTACATTCTCAATTTTTCCGTCACATTGCTTTGATTCCAGCAAATCCAGCGTAAAACCGAGCGGATTTAAAAGATTTATCATATTTGCTACCTTATTAAGCGAAATATTTCCGTATGCGCTGTCAAGTTTAACACCGCAAGCTATAATTTCTCCTTTATCAACTTTAAAACTTGTCGATGAGACAAAAACCTTATCCTTTGAAGCAGGCATTATAGGAAAATTATAATCAACCAGAATATATACCATATTGTTTATGATTTTTGTTCTTACCCCTTTTACCTGAAACAAAGGGTATGCAATATTATTGATTTTATCCAGAACTTTCGCATAACTGCCGTGTTTTAAGGCCTGATTCATGCTTTCATCCGATAAAATCATATCATATTCAAATTGCATGTCAGACTTAAATTCTGCCGGTTCTTTTGTATAATCGATATAATTATAATCACTTAACGACTTTACATGAACGTATGGAATCGGAATTCCTTCGGAAACAACATTCTCCCCGGTAAGTTCAAGATATTTAAAAATGCCTTTTTTCATGCTCGAAAGAGTGTATCCCTCAAACTCAACATCAAAACTTGCACCGGTCTCCTTTTTAAGAGCAGACTTTATAGTGTGTTTTGCAAAACCTTCGGCAATAGGATTCATAATCGAAAAATGTTTATGATTTTGAAGATACTCTTTTGAATATTTGTCATCGGCCCTGCAAACCCCGATAAACAATATAAGCAATAAAAACGTTAATAAAACCTTTTTCATAACGGCCTTTCTGTTTCTTCCCGATTAATTATAAGCTTTTTAGCCATTATAATATGCTGAATGAAATAATTCCATATATGGAAAGATTTTTACACTCGTTAAATAGCAAAAAAAATATTTACAACTTTTAACTAAATATGAGCAAAATAAAAATAATCAGAGAAAAAACATCTTTACCCTTATCAATCTCAAGAGGAACGCTGCAAGAACGTTTGCAAAAAGCAAGAGAATACAATTTGCGCTTTTTTGACAATCTTCAGGATAAATTTGAGAAACGCGAAATGAAACCTTCCGTTTTCAAACGCACTTTACAAGAAACTGCCGGCACTAAAACCGGTATAGAAATTTTCAGTTCGGATAATTGCGAAATAAACAACATTACCCCTTTACTAACTCAAAAAAATATCGTAAGGGGATTCTGCTTTTTTATGCCGCTGAGTTTTTTCTATAACAAAATACGTAAAAGCGATACCGGAAAATTTATGAAACAGACGCAAGAGTTCTTTAATGAAATATTCAATCCCAAATTCTTAGCAAGAAAAGTCTCAATTTCCAATAAGATGCACGATTTGGACGGCACACAAATATTTTATTTAAAAAATCTGGAAGGTAAACGGGTTTTAAAAGAACCTAATTTAGAAGCTTTTTTACATAATAAAACTTATGAAGAACAGATAAATCTTTTGCAATATCTAAGATATAAAATCATAGGAGAACAAAATATTCGCCGGGTCGAATACGACGTTGACAAACGTATAGAAAAAGCGGAAAATCTTCGCTTTGTAAATAAGAACTATGACTTTTCCGATTGCAAGTATAATGAAAAACTTGCGGTAATAAACCGTAAGCTTGCGCAAATTATACAAAAAGCAAGACAAATTAACGATTATTCACTTTGGCGAACATCTTTATAAAATTCGTTTGTTATAAGCTGCGAATATTTATTTTTCTCACTTAAAGCAAGAGCAAGTTTTTCGGAACCGTCAGATGTTGTAACACTTGCTACAATACCTGAAATATCGGAAAACGGAAGCTTTGTAACTTTTGCCTCAAATTTCGCATACGGAACAGATTGCCCGTATATATTTAAAGAACCTCTGTCAACAATTTTAATATCCTGAACCGTTATTGCCTGATATTTAAATTTTTCGGATAATTTTTTTAATTTGTTTTCAATTTCACTGCTCTTTATGTCATTTTCGGTAAGAAGGGGCTTCCTGCCTGAATCCACTATAATCATTTTTTGACCGGATGCTTTATGCTCTGCAAGCACTGCATTATATCCGACTAAATTTACGGCATTTTCAATTTGAAACTCTTCATTAAGTTTT
>CALUPN010000018.1 GCA_944322625.1 Candidatus Gastranaerophilales bacterium
CCTTCATCACTTTCGGGTTTCCTGAATAAATTTATGAGTGCTTTAGCGCTATAACCGTGAATTTCAGCCATTTCTTCCGTTTTCCCTTCCTTATTCTTATTTATCTTACATTCTCTATTAACGGCATTTTCTGAAGAAAACTTTAATCTTTTGCGGCAATTTGTTACAAAAGTTTACATTTATTTTATGGTGGATTCAAGAAGCAATCGCAACACTATAACGTTGAAAAACCGGGGACATATAATTAAGAATTTTCTATCCAGAATCTATCTTTATGATAGATATTGATTCTTGAGAAGATGAGTTTGTAGATTTTACCAAACCTATGCTATGCAGCTCATATATGTGTTGAATACTATTATAAACGTAGTATTGCCGGACTATAACATCCGGCAATACACTAAGACTTTTCTTTAAAGATTTATACTATAAGTTACTTAGTTTTTGTTGCATTTAAATTGAATGAACTCATGCCTACAACCGGTAATAAAATGCTTCCTAAGCACATTGCAATCAATTTACCAATACCTCTGCTTTTCTTTTCAATTTCGTTTTCAAAGTATTGAAAACCCTCAGCTTCATAATATCTGCGTTGAAAAGAAATATTGCTATTGTGTTTATTTTGAGATTGTGCAATATTGTTTGTTTGCGGCATTGACGGATTAAAACTAATTTTCATTTCTTATCCTTTGAATGAAATACTCTGCTATTTGTATATCCTATATTCATAGTAAATCCTGTGAAAATTTATTTTGTTGCAATTTGCTTGAATATCCGCAAATATTTACAAAAATTAACAGATTTATTATATTCCGGGGGCGAAACAGATGGATATTATTGTAAGACAAAGTCTTATCTCGCTTAATATTTCTTTACAATATGCTGAAAAAAAAGCAATTCTCAGTGAGAAATATACTTTATATATACAAGAGGATAAAACTATGGCGTTTAATGTAACTACTAATCCATATAATAATGAAGCCGTTATTGACGGTAAGAAATATAAAATCCAATCAGACAGATATGGTGAGTTTGTCATTATTGACGGAAAACGCGTTGATTTAAGTAAAGCTCTGTTTGACAATTATTTTGATGAAAGGATAGAGAAAGCTTCGGATGAATTAAATGAGGCAAAAGAAAAGGCTTCTATGTGGGGTAAAATATTTGATTTTAACCTGCAGGGAGTTCGTGATACCAGAAAAGAAAGAATTGCTTTTACAAGAGAATACGGAAGTGATTTGAGTTCAATGGAGGAAGAACAACGGGAACAGTATAAGGCTATATTAGCAAAAGGCAGCGAGTTTAGTTCAAGTAAGAATATTGCTCTTAGCAGACAGTTGTCATACACTCATCAGGTAATTAATCTTGCCGGAAACAAAATGGATTTGATAAATCAAGCTTCCATTTTCGGAGTTTAATTTATACCAAATATTACCAGCCTGTAGAATAGTTATAATTTAATCAGCATTAATACTTGTCTCTATATAGGAGATTTTTAAAGATGAAAATGTTAATGTTTGATTTTCGAGAGTCTGAAAAAGAGTTTTTTTCAAAGAATGATTTAAAGGATTTTGATATAACTTTTATAAAAGAACCGCTTAACAAGCATTTTGAGCTTAATGAAAGAATGCTTAATGAAACTGATATTATAAGCGTTTTTACAACTTCAAAATTGGATGAAGAAGTTTTAGGCCGGTTTAAAAATTTAAGAATTGTATCTACCCGTTCAAGTGCTTATGACCACATAGATACGGATTATTGCATAAAGCAGAATATTGCGGTATTTAATATTGAGCAATACGGAAAAAATTCAGTTGCAGAATATGCTATAACTCTTATTCTTGCACTTGTTAGAAATCTCCTTCCCGCTTATTTTGATATGAAAAAACATAAAATCAGGCATAAGAATTATGAAGGTCGGATTCTAAGTTCTTATACAATCGGCATAATCGGATGCGGCGCTATAGGGTCGGCAGTAGCTAAGATTGCACGATTTTTCGGAATGAAAGTTTTAATATATTCTTATATGAAAAATCCTGAACTAAGCGGTGAATGCCGTTTTGTAACATTGGATGAATTATTACACGAATCTGATATAATTACGCTTCATCGGCCTTATGACGGTGATAATTACCACATGATAGGAGTAGAAGAGTTTAATAAAATGAAAGAGGGAGTTTATATTGTAAACACATCAAGAGGGGAACTTTTAGACATAAAAGCTTTGTATGATAACCTTCACAGAGGGAAAGTAAAAGGCGCAGCTTTGGATGTACTTGAATGTGAATTTATAACGACTTATAAAGGTGAAGTTACGGGAGTTTTTTCGGAAACGGAACCGCATTGTGTTGAAACCGCTTTGATTACTCAAAAATTGTTTGAACTTAATAATGTAATAATAACCCCGCACATAGGTTACAATACAACCGAGGCCGTTAATTATATCTTAGAAGAAACTTTTAATTTGATAAGAGATTACTTAAAGGGTGAAAATACAAATAGAGTTTGTTAAAATTTTGTGCTAATATTTATTGTATGGCGATAATATCAGACGATGAGGGATTGGAGAAAAGGGTTAAGAGGAACCCTATAGTAAAATCCGAAACAATAGAATATGATAATTTATTTGAAAGCAATATCAGGCCGAAAGATTTTGACAGCTATATCGGCCAGTCTGCTTTAAAAGAAACTTTGAAAATAACTTTAGAGGCAGCTAAGAGGCGTGAAAAACCTTTAGACCATATGCTTTTTTACGGGCCTCCGGGATTAGGTAAAACTACAATTGCAGGTGTTATTGCAGCACAAATGGGAGTAGAAATCAGAATAACTTCTGCTCCTTCGCTTGAAAGGCCGCGGGATATAATCGGGATTTTGATGTCATTGAAAGGCGGAGAAATTCTTTTTATAGATGAAATTCACCGCTTAAATAAAGTCGCGGAAGAAATACTTTATCCTGCAATGGAAGATTTTACCCTTGATATGACAACAGGTAAAAGCCAAACCGCTAAAACATTAAGAGTGCCGCTTCCTAAATTTACGCTAATCGGTGCTACAACAAAAGCGGGTGAACTTTCGAGTCCTCTAAGAGACCGGTTTGGAATGATTCACAGGCTGGAATTTTATACTGTAGAAGAGCTTACAAAAGTTGTTATGAGAACTGCAAAAATTCTTGAAGTCGATATCACGGAAAAAGGCGCAGAGGCTATTGCAAGGCGTTCAAGAGGTACTCCGAGAATTGCGAACAGGCTCGTAAAAAGAGTTTCGGATTTTGCAATAGTTAAATATGACGGAACAATTGACGAAAAAGTTGCAAATGAGTCGCTGGATATTCTTAAAATTGACGAATTTGGGCTTGATAATACTGATAGAGCGTTATTAAGCCTGATTATAGATAAATACGACGGTGGTCCTGTCGGGATTGAAACTATCGCAGCGGCTCTTAGCGAGGATGTAAGAACGATTGAGGATGTCTGCGAGCCGTATCTTTTGCAGGCGGGGCTTTTGCAAAGGACTCCGAGAGGCAGAAAAGTATCTCCTGAAGGGTTCAGGCATCTCGGGAGGAAAATGCCTTCAACGCAGACCAGTTTGTTCGATTAGAGGAATAGTTTATGAAGAAATTAATTCTGTTAATATTTTCAGTCTTTTTGCTGCTTCCGGTTATGGCGGAAGAAGGGAAAATTCTTCCGTCCGAAACAGGAATAGTTCAGAATGTTCAGTATGTTGATTTGAATGATAATGAAGTTACGCAGACGAAACAAGCTGTTCAGGTTAAGCTTTTGACAGGAAAATTTAAAGGAGAAACTGTTGAGCTTGATAATATGTTAACAGGAAATCCTTACTATGATATAAAATTAAAAAAGAATACAAAAGTTATCCTTCATGCAGAAGATAACGGAAGCGGGGTTGAATATTCGATTGAAGATATTAAGCGTTCAGGTACGCTGGTGTGGCTGTCGCTTGTTTTTTGCGGTTTATTAATTTATGTCGGAAGGAAAAAAGGGTTATACAGCTTTATTTCAATCGCTCTTACTGTATTATTTATTACGCATTTATTGTCTCCGATGATTTTAGTTGGTATAAATCCAGTTTTAGCGACTTTTTTAATCTGCATATTATCAACGGCTGCGACAATGTATTCGGTCGGAGGGTTTAATGCTAAAAGTACTTCTGCAATAATAGGAGCTGCTTTAAGCTTGCTTTTTGCCGGTGCTCTTTCTTATATAACAATGCTTACTGCGCACCTTACAGGATTTACCGGAGAGAATTCAATGTTTTTATACACGGCTCACCCGGAACTTGATTTTATAAGTATAACAATCTCTACTATGGTGCTTGCAACCCTCGGTGCTGTCATGGACGTTGCAATGTCTATTGCAAGTACAATTAACGAAATTTGCGAAATTGATAATTCTAAATCTGTTAAGGAGTTATTTATTTCGGGTATGAATGTTGGAAGGGATATTATAGGCACAATGGCAAATACTTTGATATTGGTCTATTTAGGAGGCTCTTTACCTTTGCTTTTGCTTGCGGGAAATATTGATTTGCAGAAATTTATTAATCTTAATCAGGTTGTAACCGAAACAGCTTCAGCGCTTATCGGAAGTATTGCAATCGTAATATGTGTACCGTTGACTGCTATAGCGGCGTCGCAGCTTATTAAAAAAGCTTCGGGAAAAATTGATGAGATTTCTCTGTAAGAAAGCTTTTGTATCAATTGCTTTTGCTGTTTTAATGTGCTACAATCAACTAGAATTTAAGAGAGGGTTTATTTATGAAAATATTTAGGTTTTTAATAATATCAATATTAGCGTTGTTACTTTCAATTCCTGCCTTTGCCGGAACTTTTAAGGCGGACGCCAGAACTAAAAGAATTCCTGCGGGAACTACTTTTGAGCTTGAATTTTTACAGCCTGTCAGCACTTTTTCAGGATGTGAAGGTGATTCTTTTACAGCAACATTGAAAAATGAACTTTCTGCCGGTGAGATTATTGTCTTGCCGCAGGGCTCTATTGTGAGAGGCAGTATTTCAAAGGTAAACACTGCAAAAAGATTTTCAAGAGGGGCAAAACTTTATCTTGATTTTGATCACGTAGTAACTCCAAACGGCAGACAAATTCCTCTTGATATGGCTGTTTGCAGGTTTGATAAAATATACTATGACGGCAGCTTGTATAAAAATTTGGGTTACGGAGAAGCTTTGCAGTTAAATTATGACAGAGCCGTTGAGATAACCAAAAATTCGACTAATTACGGATTAAAAGCCGGCGAGTCAGCTCCCGGTATCCAGTATCTGACAACTCCTGTTTGTGCAATTGGCGGTTTTATCGGCGGTGTAGGGTATTGGATTGGTGACAGTATTGCCGATATGTTTAGGAAAGGTCAAGATGTCTATATTAATAAAGGCTGTGTTTTAACCGTTAAATTGTTAAATCCGATAGATATACCTGTTTATTAAAAAAGACCGGTTGATTCCGGTCTTTTTTTGATATTTTAAGAATTTTTTAGTACGTCTCTCCAGGCTTGTTGTACTTTATTTATTGCGTTTGAAACATTTTGAAGAATTTTGTCTGTGTTTTTAGTGAAATCCTCTGTCGGTATATTTCCGGCTCCGTATTTTTCTAAACTGCCGTAACGCTGATGAGAAAAGCCAACTTCTTTTATTCCTTTAGTGAAAAAAATGTCTGTTTCGCGGGTATTAAGTCTTTTAATAAATGTGATATTCTTTTCGTTTGCCAAAAAATCTTTTATTTTATCTAAATCTCCGGTTTGGACTTTTTGCGGAAACCATATACCCTGAAAATTTGTGCTGGTCTTTTGTATTTGCATAATGTACTCCTATAAATTCTGTGATGTATGAATAATATATCACAAAAAAAATATAAAAAGATTTTATTTATATTTCACTTCCGTGGTATCTTTACTCCTCCCCCCCAAAAAAAAGCCTCTTGGATAAGAGGCGAGGGGAATTTTTAAGTTAATAGGTATACACTTCACATTATTTTCACACTATAAGTTTTTAGAGTTTATTAAACTATTTTCTACAGTCCAAAGCTCGGTGCGCCATCTCTAGCCTCCTGACTTGCTAACTGTTTAACGGAGTTAAGTTCAGCCCGTTTCATTGCTATTCTTTGTTCAATAGAGTTCATTTCAAGCTGAATTTCTTTTTCCTTTTCATTAAGAACCTGAATTTCCTGCTGTTTAAGAGCTTTCATTGACTCTTCTTTAAACTTGGCAAAAGCACTCATCTCTATCTGATATTGTGCCATTGGATTTCCTGTCCAAGGAACCATACCGCTCATCTTCATTACCTGTAAGTTCTGCATAGCACTCATTGAACTTGCCTGGTTAGAGAACTGTGCAAACATTGCAGCTCTGGGCAGAAGTTCAGCAGACATACCGGCGACATTACTCATTGTCATAACAGATGTACCGCCTAAGACACTCGCATACTTTTGATAGTTCGAAAGTCTGTTGCGGGTCTCTATTGCCTGCCTTTCCAGTTGATTTATTTCGCGTGTTAACCTCTGGACCTGCCAGAATGCTAATAACATAGTGAACCTACCTAACTTTTTCTAACCTTTGTAACCTTACATTAATATAAAGTATTTTTGTTTTTAAAAATTGCCTTTTTTTTTATCTTTTGTTAAGATTTGTAAAGAAGAGTTTAAAGGAGGAATTATGAGGAAAGGGTTATTGTATAGTAATAATACAGATTTGGAGTTAAATGAAAATATAAAGAAAGGGCTTGATTGGTTAAAGAAAAATGATTTGAACAATCTTCCTGACGGTAAATATTTGATTAGCGGTGAAAACATATATGCTAATATACAAACTTATATTACAAAATCAGAAGCTCCTTTTGAAGCTCACAGGAAATATATTGATATCCAATATGTAATAGATGGTGAAGAGCAAGTCGGAGTTGTTGATTGTTCTGACTGTACTACAATAGAACCTTATAATGCAGAAAAGGATATTGAATTTTTATCATGTAATGTATCGTATAGCTTTCAACATTTATCAAATGGAGAATTTTTAATTCTTTATCCGCAAGATGCACATCAACCGTCTATGGCTGTCGAAAACCCCAAGCAAGTAAAAAAGGCTGTCGTGAAAGTCCTTGTATAGTGAGGCGGCGGAAACACTCAGTGTTTCCGCCTTGTTTGAGGAGAATTCCTGTATATTTCTACGCTGCCGCAAAAATGTTTTTTGCATTTTTATCTATTTGAAAATCACATAATTCACCTTTGTATGGGTTGTGTTCCGAAGCTTCATTATTTGCGGAAAATATATTCCATAATTCACCCAATACAGGTTCTTTAACTTGCTGTTTGCCTGCATGTGTTCTTAAATACTTGAGAGTCTCTTTTAAGGAATTGTTTAAACTGATTTGTGTAGAAGCTTTAATTACTGACAGCTGCGGGTTAGTATAAACCTCCTTTAATTGTCTGTCACCTTCAAAGATTGTCTTTTCGATAATTTTTTGTGCAGTTTCAGAGGTTGCACCGCTGTTGTTTAGAATGTTTCTGGCTGCGTTTCTTAAATTTTCCCGATTTTCAAGCTGGTAAGAATAATCCATTGATACATTTAATCCCATAGCCCTGATTCCTTTTTTTATTTTCCCTTTGTAATATATATATCGGCATAATTTCAGAAAACTTTAGGATTTGTTGGTAAATTGTTACAAAAGTTTACATTGTGATTTCGACATAGTTTTCTCTTTCTTTTGCAACTTTTTTGTAGCAAACAAAAGAAAAACAAAAGGTGTTATTTATGGAATCGGAAAATTTCTGTCATATTTTATGAAAAGATTTTTATTTCAAAAATTTAACAAAATTTCCGCCGATATCATACCGTTCACAGTAGCGTTTCAGCTCTTTTATTATGACATTTGAAAGAGTAAAAACTGCAATAAGATTCGGAACTGCAAGAAATAGAGTAACTGCATCGGAAAGATTAATAATACTTTTGAAGTTCATTGCAGAACCTGCAATAATACATAAACAGTAAACCGCTTGAAAAATTCTTGTTTTAAACTTTCCTTCACCGAATAAAAACCCCCAGGCTTTAAGTCCGTAATATGAGCCGCAAAGCATTGTTGACAGAACAAAGCAGCTTGCCATAACGGTTAAAAGTATCGGGTACGCCGGACAAATTGTTGCAAAAGCTTTTGACGTAAGTTCAATGCCGGCAATACCGTCAACTGTTAAGTAAGATTTTGAAACTACAATTACAAATGCTGTTGCAACTCCGACAATCACTGTATCTACAAACGGCTGCAGCATAGAGACGAAAGCCTGTGCTACCGGTTTATTGGTGTTTACTGCAGAAAAAGCAATCGGCGCGGTTCCCAAACCGGATTCGTTTGCAAACATTGCACGCCTAAAACCCCATAACATGCAAGCAAATGCACCACCGGTCATTGCCCTGGGAGAAAAAGCTTCTTTTATTATAAGAACAACTGTTTCTGGAAGGTGATGTATATTTACCAGGCAGACAAGAAATGCGCTTAATACATACAATGAACACATAACAGGGGTAACTTTTGAAGTAAATTTCCCTATAGCTTTAATTCCGCCTATTATTGTAAACCAGGTAATTACGGCAACGATTAAGCCTAATATCCAACCGTTATTTGCAAAAATACTTTTATCACCGCCGGTAACCTCCGTAAACTGTGCTGTCATTGCATTAATCTGGAATAAATTCCAGCCTCCAATCATTGCAAAAATACAACATATTGCATAAATTTTAGCCAGTGCCTGCCCGAATTTTTCCCCAGATTTACTCCCTGATTTTCCTCTAAATGCGACAGGAATATAATACATCGGCCCTCCGGAAGTTGTTCCGTCTTGATTTGTCTTTCTGAATTTTACTCCGAGAAGCACTTCCGAAAATTTTAATGCCATTGAGAAAAAGCCGGCAACAATCATCCAAAATATAACTCCGGGACCGCCAACAGAAACAGCAGCAGCCGAACCTGCAACATTACCGATGCCTGCAGAAGCAGAGATTGTTGCGCTTAAAGCTTGAAATGACGACAGTTCTCCTTTTTTCTTTCTTTGAAAACCATTCGGGTTTTTATGCTTGTATCTGTTTGTAATAAGCCTGACTGCATGTTTAAAACCCCAAATTCCAATAAATCCGGTTCTTATAGTGAAATACAAAGCGGCAATTATCAGCAGTGCTACAAGAAGTTCAATCCTAATCTCTCCTATGGTTACATAAGAGAAAATTAAGCCGGAAACCTTATCGGCAATCGGTGAAAGCAAGCTATCTATTACGGCGTCTAAATTCATATTTTCATATTAATACAAACAAGGTTTAATATTAAGGTCTTTGCAATGCAGATATTTCAAATTATTTGCGTAACAAATACAAAATACCCCTGTTATTATTTTAATTCTGAAATAAATAAACTTATCGGCTATCAAAAGTAGGGTTATGAAAATTTTTACAATCCATTATCTTATAGTTAACAAAATAAGAGAGGTAATATTATGAAACAAATAATTCCCGAAAAAAGCTCAGAAAAAGTTGCGAAATTTTTGCAAAAGAATTCACTCCATAAACGTGATTTTGCTGAAATGATTGGCGTAACACTTTCATATGTATATAATCTGATTGATGAAACAGTTCCTTTTTCTACAAGAGGTACAACAATAGAGAGAATCGCAACAGTAATGGATATTTCTCCCGAAGATTTTGCAGAATACAGAATTCCGCAAGAACCTATTCTTACAGATGAATCAGTTGAAATAATCAAAGATTATATTAAAGAAAATAAATTAACGGTTGTCTCTTTTTTAAAAGCATTTCCGCGAAAAAAGCGTATTGATATTGTTGATATTTTGCGCGGAGCCTTACCTGTACCAATAGATTATAAAGAATTGAAATTGATTGGTAAAGCTTTGAACATGCCTGAAGAAGAAATTTATACAATTTGGGAAAACCGTGTTAAACAAGTTCTTGAATCTGCAGGAATGAATATTTATTCAAATTCGGCACTGATAAATTCTATGTTTGACTGTGCGAAAAAATATCTTGAGAATGACAAACATTAGGTGTTATGGATGATATTTAACATTCCTTAATAAATAACGCAATTATTCTAAAAAAAATAACTTTATATATATAAGGTTAGAAAAAGGTTGTAGAAAATTTAAAATCCGGTTAATCAACCGGATTTTCTTTTTTTAATTCCTCTGTTATGCAATATGCGACTTCTTTCGCTGAATATTTCTCAGACAGTTTTTCTTTTACATGCCCAAGTTTTTCTATAATTTCAGCCCTGTATTTTTTATCGTACAAAAGTTTTTCCGTTTCATAACTTATATTCTCGATAGTAAACCTATGCTGTACCAGCTCGGGGACAATGTCTTCACCGGTAATAATGTTTGGTAAAGAAACTTTTTTAATACATCTGAATAACAAATACAGAAAATATAAAATCCAAGGCCCTTTATACCCTATAATCATAGGAACTTGATATAAAGCAGCTTCTAAAGCAACTGTGCCTGAGGCCAGTATCAGCGAATCAGATACACTTAATAAAGCTTGATTTTCACCTTTTATAACTTTAAAATCCGTATCTTTAATATATTTGTCAAAAATATCATCACTTAAATTCGGTGCATGAGAAATACAAAATTGTAACTCCGGATGCAATCTTTGCAATTTTTTTGCCGCTTTTATAAAAGTTTCTGCTAGAAAATACAGCTCTATTGGTCTGGAACCGGGAAATACAGATACAAGAGGTCTGTTTATGTCAAGATTATGTCTTTTAAAAAACTCAACCTTATCAGCTTTTGGCGGAAGCTGTTTGATAAGCGGATGTCCGCAATAGTGAACATCTATATTATGTTCTTTATAAAGTTCTGTTTCAAACGGAAAAATACAGAGTACTTTATCCACATATTTTTTTATACCGTTAATCCGCCATTTCCTGCTGGCCCAGACCTGAGGCGGGATATAATGAAAGACCTTTATGCCATGTCCCTTGAGGCGTTTTGCGACCCTTAAATTAAAAGTTCCGTAATCAATAAGCAATACCAAATCGGGTTTATATTCCTTAAGCAGATAATCACAGAGTTTCTTTTCAAGTTTTAAATGACTGTAAGCCATTTTTAAATTAAACCCGAAACCGGACATTTCAGAATGATCACAAAAGAGTTTTGCTCCTGCTTTTTTGAGATTTTCACCGCCTATAGCTTCTGCTTGAATCTCAGGAAAATCTTGCCTTAAGAATTCCAAAACTTTGCTTCCGTGAATATCGCCGGAATATTCTCCCGTAATTATAAAAATCTTTTTCATATATTATACTGCCATTACTACAATATTATGCTTGTTAGCAAATTTGATAACTTCTTCCCTGTCTACAATAATTGTCTCTCCGGCTTCTACCGCAATCAAATCCGCTTTATACTTCTTCATTGTTTTTAAGGTTTTAAGTCCGATTGCCGGAATGTCAAATCTTTTATCCTGAGAAGGTTTTGCAACTTTTATAACTCTGGAATTCTTTTTTGCTATCTTGCAGCCGCGCTTAATACATTTATCAGTACCCTCTATGGCTTCCACTGCCATTACCATCTTGTCTTTTATGATAACAGATTGACCTATATCCAATTTCCCTGTTTCTTTAGCAAGCCAGTAGCCATAATTCACATCATCTATTTGTTCTTGTGTCGGCTGAATTTTCCCGAGAATTCCGGATGGTATCATCAAGTTCTTTATGAATAATGTCTGGTCCAAAATCGTTATACCGATTTTTTCCAATTCTTCTATTATCATTAACATTACTTTGTCATCATTGAGTCTTATTGCTTTTTTTATGAACTCTAAAGCCCTTGCATCAAATTTTGGACGCTTGAGAAGGATTGTTTTGCTTACTTTACCTAAAAAAGTAATCTGTTTTATTCCTTCATTCTTAAGAGTATCCTCAATTTTTTGAACTTCGCCGGGACAAAAAGAAAAAACTTTGGAGCAGTATTTTTTTAGCTGCGCATAATTATCATTTGATAAAGATATCGCAACCACATCAAATCCGTTTTCTTTAGCATACTGGGCCATTTTGACGGGCAAAAGTCCGTCTCCCGCAATCAATCCTTGCTTTTGTTCTAATGCAACTGACATTATTTGAATAACCTCCAACTCTTAAGAAAATGATACTATAAACAAAAGATTTTTAAAATATTCTGTTTAGGATTTGTGATATACTTATCTTATGAGGATATTAAAGCTGTCGCTTAAGGATTACAGGAACTGTACCGATATAACACTTGATTTTGAGCGTTTAAAGACTCTTATTATCGGGAAAAATGCTCAAGGTAAAACTAATATCTTAGAGAGTATTTATTTTCTATCCGGCTTAAAAACCCCGAGGACATCTGCAGTTTCGGATTTAATACAATTCGGGAAAGACAGGTTTGAAATCAGCGCTCTTTTAGAAAAAAATAGTACGGATATAGAGCTTGATTTTTCTTATAATACGGAAAAGAAGCGGGAAACAAAAATAAATAAGGTTAAATCTAATACAAAGGATTTTAAGCTTGTATTAAAAACTGTGCTATTTTCAACAAAAGACCTGCTTCTCCTGAGGGGAACTCCGCAGGACAGGAGAGACTGGCTTGATAGAGCCATATCGCAGATATATCCGGCTTATGATGAAAGACTTTCTAAATATGATAAGATAAGAATTCAAAAAAATAATTTGCTGAAAAACGAAGTTGTAGACGAAGCTCTTTATGATATATATAATGAACAGCTTGTTATATGCGGGGCTAATATAATTTTTTTGAGAAAAAAATTCCTGAAAGAAATAGAAAAAATAGCTTGTGAAAAACATCGGATAATTAGTGAAACAGAGAGTTTCAGTTTAAATTATACCTGTCCTGAAGATGAAATTGAAGCAATAAGCTCTTATTTAAAGCTGGAGTTAGCGGAAAGACGCAGGGAAGAATTTGCGCGCCGTCAGGCATGTGTCGGGCCGCATAGAGATGATATAGAATTTAAAATAAACGGGATTGATGCATCTAAATTTGCTTCTCAAGGCCAGCAGAGAACTCTGGTTCTTGCTCTTAAGCTTTCTGAACTTGAGATAATAAAGGAAAAAACGGGATTTTCTCCTGTTCTTTTGCTAGACGATGTCCTGGCGGAACTGGATGAAGTCAGACAGAATTATCTTTTAAAATCAATAGGAGAAGATACACAGACGATAATAACTTCGGTTGACACATTATTATTTGAGCGGGAATTTCTAAATGATGTTAAAATATATAATATAGAAAACGGCGGAATTAAGACTGCGGAAGGAGCGGTAATATGATATTAGTAACAGGCGGAGCAGGATATGTTGGAAGCCACCTTGTATTGGCATTATTAGAGCAGGGAAAAGATGTAATTGTTTTTGACAGTCTGGAGCTCGGGCATATTGAAATTATTGAGACAATGAAAAAATACGGAAATCTTAAATTTGTGCAGGGAAATTTAAAGAACCTGGATGATATAAGAGGAATTTTTCTTGTAAATAAAGATATAGAGGCTGTAGTTCATTTTGCCGCGTATTCTCAAGTCGAAGAAAGTGTTAAAAATCCTCAAAAGTATTATTATAATAATGTATATGGTACTTTGAATCTTTTAAATGCAATGCTGGAATTCGGGGTAAATAAAATAGTATTTTCATCAACTGCTGCAACTTATGGCGAGCCTTCTTATACGCCAATCGATGAAAATCATCCGCAAAATCCAATTAATCCATACGGGAATTCAAAATTAATGGTTGAAAAAATTATGGATGATTATGACAGGGCTTACGGCCTAAAATCTGTAAGACTCCGGTATTTTAATGTAGCAGGAGCTGATATAAAAGCCCGAATAGGCGAATGGCACAATCCTGAAACACATTTAATTCCAAATATTTTGAAAGCAACACCGGATAAGAAATTCAAAATGTTTGGCACGGATTATAATACTAAAGACGGCACCTGCGTAAGAGATTATATCAATGTAGAAGATTTAGCCCAGGCTCATATAAAAGCTTTGGACTACTTGAATAATGGCGGAGAAACAAATTATATAAATCTGGGCACTAATGAAGGAAACAGCGTAAAAGAGGTTTTTGAGGCCTGCGAAGAGGTAAAAGGGGTTTCAATTCCGCTTGAAGCTTGTCCGCGCCGTGCAGGCGATCCTGCTGTACTCGTTGCTGATAACAAAAAAGCTAAAGAGGTTCTTGCTTGGAGGCCTGAAAAAGATTTGACAGATTGTATTGAAACAGCTTACAGGTGGGAAAAAGTTCTTGAACGAAGTGCAAATTTGGAGTAAATATTGTGTGAATCCGCTATTTGTATTGACTTGCTAAGATTTATCTAGTACAATGTAATATATATAAGGGATTTATTTTATGAATGTATTGTCTATTAATGTAAATAGCCGGTTGGATGATAAAAATAACAATGTTACAAGATATAATACGTCCAACAAGATATCTTTTAAGAATTTTATCAAAGCAATTCAAATAGAGCGTGAAAAATTATAATATGGATTGCGATTTTCGTTCTAGTGGTTTTGTTGCTGAATGTACAATGCAGGTTGTGAAGTTGTTTAATGAACTTTTTGGACGTAATAGCCTGCCTGAAAGTGCGGAATTTTTAGCTTTTAGTAAGAAATTTGGTAAAGATAATAATACGTGTAAAAATTTAAATTCGCAAGATATGTACATTGGGAATCGGAAAAATCTTGATTATGCAAAGATATTCAGTAATAAGTGGCAGTACAGATATTCAAGTCCTCAATCATATCTAGATTATTACACTCAACAAGTATGGAATGGAGATATTGAAGAAGCAAAAAATATAGCAGGTGAAATAGAAATATATTTAAAAGAAATAGAAGCAAAAGAAGTTCTGCCGGTAGTGCAGACAGTTAAAGAAAAAGTTCCTAAGAAGTCTTTTTGGGCACAGTTGGCTGATGGATTATATAACTTGAATAAAAGTTTTACAAATAATTTAGATGCTCGGAATCGTCTACATATGAAAGATATAGAATAAAATGATACAACCAGTACAAATTCAATCTACAAATACATTAAATAAACAACCGTATGTCAAGAAAAAGGCTTCAAAGGAAAATCGGGCAATGTTAGCATTAGGAATAGGAGTTACAGGTATGGTAATTGTAGGGTGCGGAATTGCAAGCAAAGGAAATTTCAGTAAGAGTATTGCTAAAAAAGGGTTAGTTATAAAAGACAATATTTTAGTAAATAAAGAAACCGGCGAAAAATATACCGGAACAATAAAAGCTAACATCGGTAAAATCGGGTTTAACCGCATAGAAACTCGGAATTTTGTAGAAGGGGTAATTACTGAGAAAACATATAAAGACGCTCTGGGAAAAGAATTAAGTGGAACTTTCTACAAAGACGGAAAAGAATGTTTGTTTGTAGAAATTGGATATCCATATTTTGTTCCATATAATAAATCTGTTGCAACATATAGGTATTCTCAAGATAAAACGGCTATGGAACATATGGATAAACGAGGGTTCTCCGGCAAATCCGTATTTGAGTGGGCAAGAAATTTTGTCAAAGAACATGGTTGGTTAAAATAGGCTACATTGTTTTAACTATGTATAAATAATATTATCCTCTGTAATATAAACTGCGCTAAACTTGTATGCTTCTAAAGTTCTTGAAAAATAATCAGGCGGAAGTCCGGCTTTTTCTTTTAGAGAACTAAGGAATATTTCTCTATCAGGCAGCTGCTCCCAAACTACCGGCAGGTAAACAGCGCGTCTGTCTCTTTCTGCAATTATTATTCCATAGGGATAAATTTTTGATAATAAATCCCTTTCGTCTTTAAAATTTATTCTTTCAATAGAGGATAAAATCGAGACGGAAACTTCCAATTTGTCTAACTCATCAATTGTAAGCGGTTCAAATCGGGGGTCTTGAAAACCTGCGTTTTTAGCGTTATCTATGATATCCAGAATGAGCGGTTTGGTGGGATAAACTGAACCTATACAGCCGCGCAGTTCTCCGTTCAGCTTGAGTGTTACAAAAGAAGCTCCGTATTGGGTGAGTACCGATGGAATTTTGCGCGGAATATATTCTTCCTGATTAATAGCATAAACAATACTATTCCTGGCTGTTTCAAGAACATATTTTGAATAATATTTTTCAATAAAATCATTTCTTGAATTTTCATACAAAAACCAGGAGCCGTAACCTACAACTTTATCTTTTTCCCCGCTTATGTCGCCTGAATTGTACATTTCTGCTCTTATAAGCGAACAGTCATTGTTGTTTGCAAAATCTATAAGTCCTTTGACTCCGACTATACCGCAAGCTTGAGCATTTTCCAGAAATTCAATTCTGCCCGTTTCAATAATTGTTGCTGTATAAGTATCAATCTGTCTGCACTGCTCTTGTGTGTAATAATGGCTTAAATCAGATGAAATTACAAAAGAGGAATTTTCCCAGTATGTTGAAATTAAATCTGAAATTAATCTGTAATCACAATTGCCTGTCAATACCGGAACGATTCTGATTTTCTTTCCGAGCTTTTTCAAGTTTTTTACAAAATCTACAGCGCTCTGCCTCTGGGGGTAAAACAGATTTTGCAGGAACGGAAGCTGAACTTCAACAGAGTGTTCTTTCTCAAATACCTCATCTGCGACTATACATGGAAATTTTTCCACAATTTCTGAAATTAATCTGTTATTGACTTCAATATTTCCTAAGGGGGTTTCAAAATATGTATATTTAGGAAGTGCTATATTGTTGAAATTCTCATGGTGAGATGGTGCTATAATAAAAATATTTTCGTTTGGTTCTAAATACTGAAAACCGGCCATTGCCGCATGACCGGAGTATATATATCCGGCATGAGGAACTATTATGGCTTTTGATTTATAATCCGAATTTCCGGTTTCTTTAAAAGAATCCAGCAAATTATTCAGTTCATCGGGATTTTCAGGATAAAAACTACCTGCAAAAACGGCTTTCTTATTCATAAGTTTATTATAAAATATTTTTAGATTAATAGCAAAAAATTTTTTTATGGTTTTTATAAACGATATGAAGATAAATAATGTAAATAATGTCAGTCCCGGATTTAAAGGATACAAGAACTTTCTTGCAAACAGTTTTAGTACTAATAACGACAGGTTATTAATGTTTTCTGCGCAGCTTGATAATAATCAAACCCCGGATTTGGCTGAATATCAAAAAATATTATCAATGGACAAAAGATTTAGTAAAGGAATTCTTCATGACGATGTCCTAAGTTGTTTTTTTATGGCATCTCCGACGAATTTACGTTTTTGTTTGAATTTACGCCCGCTTTTATTTGGAAGTGAATTAAGCTTTATTGCGCAAAATATTCCTAAAGAGCAATATCGTCCGGTTGAAAAGCTCCATTTAAAAGCATTCACTTTGCTTGCGCGTTTTACCAGACAAATTCAAAATAAGAATTCATTTTCGCATGATAAAGACATGTCAAAAGTGGTAGAGCAGGCGGTCTCATTATTTAAAGAAATCGGACATCAACCAAACTTCATAAATGATATAATCAAAAATGCCACAAGTCAAAATGCTCTGTTTAAAGACTCTGCGGAAACCCTTAATCGTATTATAGACAGTAGTATGAGAATTTTGTTACGATAATTACAGTTTTGTTTCAGTGATCTCTTTCAGATACTGACGAACAGCCGGGGTGATTAGCAAATCGGGTTCTTCCATGCAAAACTCGTCAAGAATTATAACTCCGCGTCTTACTTCTCCGTTCTGTATATACAAAAGTCCCAGTTGTATCTTTTCATACGGGTTTTGGGTGTTAGTATATTCTTTTATTTTTGTTCCGATAATTCCAAGTTGAGCATAACATTGTATCAAATTTAAATAATATTTAAAATTTAATCCGTAGAGCTTGATTGCATCTTCAAAACAAATTCTTGCCATGTCCGGATAACCGATAAAAGTGTAAGTTTCTCCAAGATTATTTTTAAAAATAGCAGTTGCCTGTGTATTCGGGCTCAGCTGTATTGCAATTTTAAATTCCTGGATTGCGGCATAATAAATTCTGTCTTTCAAATAATTAAGCCCTATATTATTATGCAAAAAAGCATCTTTTTCCGCATCAATTGTATAGCGGTACGGTTTTTTGTATGCGCTACACAAAAAAAGCGTAAGTAAAAGTAAAATCGAAAAGATTTTTTTTATCATAATAAATCAATTTCCAAACCTTCATGCGCCATAATTGCATTTTCTGAAGCATACTCTTCGGCAAGCATATCCAGTTTTTCATCATTATAACTCGGGTCAAAATGGAAAAAGACCATTTTCTTTGCTCCTACCTGCTGCTTGCATTCGAGTGCCATTTCAAACGTAGAATGTCCAAAACCTTGCTTCGGAACATAAATACTCAAGTAATCTTCCGTAGAATATTGGGCATCATGGATAAGCAAGTCACAATCCTTTGCAAATTTAACAAGCTTCCTGTCCCCGCCGGGATAACTTTCCTTATCCGTTGCATATACGAGAGTTTTGCCTTTATACGAAATTTTATAGATAAACACGCCGTTTTGAGGATGAGCATAAGATTTATAACAAGTTATTACAACATCGTCCTCGGTATAGTCACCTTCTTTTAACTCATTTACCCTCACCACGCTGGGCATTTCGCCGGATTTGAAAATTATATAGTTTGTTTCATTTAAATCTATTATTTTTAAATCGGCCGCTATATCACCTAAATCAAGCGGAAATGATTTAGTAAATAAGAGTTTTGCAAGTTCCTGTTCCAAAGTTTCATTGTAATTCACTCCCCCTAACATACACATTTTTGTGGAGGCTAAATGACAAGGCCTAAAAAACGGGAATCCCTGTATATGATCCAAATGTATATGACTAAGCAGAATTGTACATCTTACCGGGGTTCTGTCCGTTATAGTAATGCCTGATTCTATATATTTTTGCATCAATTCATTTCCGAGACTTATCAAACCCGTTCCCGCGTCTAAAATTATTAAATGCCCGCCGACACGAACTTCTACACAAGAAGTATTGCCGCCATACTTTAAAAAATCTTTTTCCGCAACAGGATAACTACCTCTTACACCTCTGAATTTAATTTTAAAATCACCCATTTCTATTCTCCATTAGTTTTTAACTCAAAACTTGCATTCCTGTCGCATTCTTCACCATATAATCTTTCAGAACCTAATAATCGCAATTTCGAGCGCGACTGAATATCTTTTAAATTTGTTTCTTTTAAGTATACATCAACCAGAGTTCTTTTTTTATTTGAGTTAATATTAATTACTCTAAAAGCATTAGGATAAGTAACAAGTGAGGGACAAGAAACTACCAGTAAATTCTCATCCTGTTTTATTTTCGCTGCATGATAGTGCCCCTGCAATACAATTACGGGAGCTTTATGGGTTTTTAAAAGCTTTCTCAATTCATATTCGTTTTCCATTTGATGATTCGGACTGGTATATGGCTCTATTATTGGGACATGTGTACAAACAATCACAACTTCATTCGTATATTTATCAAGTTCTTCTTTTAGCCATAAAAATTGTTCATTTGATATTTCACCGTTAGATGTCAACTTATAATCTATAATAGAGTCCAGGCAAATTACGCGAAAACCTTTCTTGGGAGTAAAAGCATAATATATATTCTTCTGCCGCATATTTTCATTAGCATTTGCAAGAACTTCAAGAAATTTATTTTTTGTCAACGGTCCATCGATACCTATATCGTGATTACCATCTATGGCATACCAGGGATAGAGAATATTTTTTGCGTGATCAATAAATTTCTCCAGTTCGGTTATTTTGGGAGTGTTAATTAAATCTCCGGTAAACATTACAAAGTCATAGGGGCCTGAGGTATTAATTTGAAAGATTACATCATCTAATAGGTTTGCAGACATTTTTAAAAATTTATAAGAGGTATTTTCTTCGTATGATGAAAAATGTGCATCGCTTACTTGAGCAATTCTCAAATTATTATTGGCCGCAGTACATACTTGAGAACCTATCAGACAAACAAACAAAATAGTTAATAAAAAATTAGCTATTTTCGAAATAAAAGGTTCTTTTTTCTGTTTTTTATATTTCTTCATTACAAGTTAATAATAATGTATATATCTGCATTAAGTCAACAGGGTTAATCAATCTCTGATATCTTGTTTTCGTTTTGTGTAGGTGATAATCTTATAAAGGGGATTTTATGAAAAAAATATTATTTGTTATAGACAAAATTGAACTGAAATATTTTGAATTTAATAACTTAGTTACAAACTTTTGGATAATAAAAGAATTGTTAGAAAGAAAAAACGAAGTTTTTATTACAACAATACCGTTGTTATCTTTAAGAGAAGATATCGCTTATGCAAAATGTTATGAGACATTTCTGTCAAACAATAACATTTTTTATAAAGACGTAAAGATAACACAAATGATTGACAATTTTGATATCGTTATATTTCGACCTGATCCCCCCGTGGACATTGATTATATAAATGCAACATATATCTTTGATTTTGTATCAAAGCCAAATGTTATAAACTCACCCCGTGCAATCAGAGATTTTAACGAAAAACTTCACAGTGTATACTTTAAAGAGTTTATGACGGATAATATCGTAACGGCATCGCTAAACGATATTGAGCAATTTTTATCCGAACATAAAAAAATTGTCTTAAAGCCGTTGAACCGTTGCTTTGGTTCCGGAGTCATGTATCTGTATGAAGGAGACCCGAATACCAGAACAATAATTAATACTATGACCGATAATGAAACAACTCTGGTAATGGTACAGGAATTTATTCCTGATGTTCTTAACGGTGATAAGAGGGTTCTGACTCTGGGGGATAAAGTTTTAAATTATTGTATAAAAAAGCTGCCAAGCAAAGATGATTTTAAGTTTAATACTCATAATGATAATTTTATAACAGAGGCGTCTCTGTCAAACGAAGAAATGTATAAATTCGGCCAAGTTGCTAAAAAATTAAATGCTCTGGGTATTTTCATGGCCGGGCTTGATGTGATTGACGGCAAAATTATCGAAGTTAATGTAACAAGCCCTTGTTATTTTATAAAAGAAATTAACAAACTTTATAATGTACAATTAGAAAAAGAAATTTGCGACTTTCTGTTGACGAAGCTCTTGTTATCCTTATAAAGATATTGTATAATTCAGTTACATGGTGTATATAAAATTCAATAAATTAGTGTATAATTTCATTAAAAGAAAGTTTGAATAAGAAGGATTATTATGAAAAAGTATATTTTAGTTTTATTGGCGTCTTTAGTTTGTGCATCTACTGTAAATTTTGCTTTCGCAAAATCCGGTTCGGGTGCATCCCTCTCTTCCGCTATAAAAATGTATAAGGCCGGCAATTACTCGCAATGCTATGATGTATTAAACGTAATAGTAAAAAAAGATCCGTCAAATGCGATAGCGTACTATTATTTGGCAATGACTGCCGCTCAAATCGGTAAAAAGGAAGAGGCTATAAGCAATTATGATAAAGTAATCACGTTAACCCCTGACAGCAGAGTCGGGATATTCGCTCAGAGAGGGAAAAACTGTCTTGAAACCCCGGATAAATGTAACGAGGCCTCTGAAACATCAGCATTTGATGCTTTCGTTCAGGGAAAATTCGGCTCAGGATTCACGGACGAAGTAAGAAGCGATTATGAAAAGCATAAAATAGAAAATTTAATGCGTGAAATGAATCGAACAAATGAAATCTCGCCGGAACAGTTTAAAGATTATAAAGATTTTTCTTCACAAGGTCCTACAAATGATGAAATTGTGTCAGCTTTACGTGTTTTGCAAAAAGCGGGTTTGACGGATTTTCTCGGGTTGAATAATGCAGGGGGAATGTCTCTGCTTACGGACAGGCAAGACAATTCGGCAGTTATGTTAAATATGCTTATGGGGAATAACGGCAAAAATTCTTCATTAAGTCCGCAGGTTATACAGTCATTACTGACAAATCAAATGTCATCAGGTTTTTAAGAAAGAAATATAATGAAATTAAATACGGTTAGATTTGGAGAAATAGATGTAGATGAGAGTCGGATATTCGATTTTGTTTTGCCTATTATTGGATTTGATACTCTCAAAAAATTTGTAATATTAGAACCCGGCAAAGAAACTTTATTTAAGTGGCTTCAGGCTGTTGAAGACCCGTCTTTGGCATTTCCGGTAATTTCGGTTGCGAGTTTGGATTTCGATTATACAATAGATTTGCCGGATAATATTGTAAATGATTTGGGAATAACAAGCGTTGAAAGTGTGCTTGTCATGAATATTACTTCTATTCCGCAAGATAATCCGAAAGGAACAACAATAAATTTGCTTGCGCCTTTAGTTTTTAATGTTGATAATAATAAAGCCGGACAGATAGTTTTATCCGGCTCCGGCTATGATATAAGTTTCCCCATGTTTAAAGAAGTAAAATAGTTTTAAGGAATAAGATGCTCGTAATAACCAGAAAAAACGGTCAAAAAATAATGATTAACGACAATATTGAAATAACTATTGTCGAAGCTCGTAACGGAGTTTGTAAAGTTGCAATACAAGCTGATAAGGACGTTAAGATTTATAGAGAAGAAATTTATTTACAGATTAAACTTGCTAATTTAATCGGGAAAAATACAAATATTTCTTCGGTAGATTCTGTATCAAATTTAATTAAAGACGGGACAAAATTGAACGATAAAATTACACCTGATGAAAAAGTCAATGAAGAAGAAATCGTTGTTGAAGAAAATCAAACAAAAAAGAATTCTATAAGAATAAATAAAAAGAATGGTTAGCCTGAATAAGCAAAAATTTTTCTTTTTTTATCCTGATTGCAGAGAAGTCATAATAAGACCAAACTCAATTGAGCACGCTTATCTTGCAGTTTTAGACGAAGATTTACAAACCGCAGAAAAAATTTTTTTAAGCATTGATTCCCCGCGAGCTATATGGGGGAGGGTTTTGCTTGCAGTTTTCAGAGGCTATTTAGATAAATATCCGACATTTTTCCAAATAAGAAATTTTTTAGAAATAGATTTGGACTTTCTTTTGAAAAATGAAAAATTAGATTACGTTGAACAAGTTTTAGGATGTTTGGAGATTTTTGCGGATATAAATCAAGAAACGTATAAATTTGCCGCCAGGGTAATGTATGTAAATAATTTATTATCTGCTTCATATAATTATATGCAAAAGTCTAAAGAGATTTATTATAATGATGCAGAATTACACTTTATGCTGGCTCAATATTATATGCGTGTGCATGACTACGAAGAAGCATACTTTGCAATAAAAGAATGTTTGAAATTTATTCCTGAATATTATCCGGCACTTCAAATAAAACATAAAATTGAAGAAATGGAGATTTAATAGTATACTTAACTGTATGGGAGATGACAGATTTATAAATAATTTAAACAAGTCTGACTACTCGGAGGATAACTCGGAGAACTTTTTTTTGCAGCCGGAAAATATATCCCCCACTTCCGTTAAATCATTCCGGCATATAAATGACTACGATTGTAATATTCTTCAAAAAGAAGCGTATAAGGATGTTAAAAGTGAAGTGTTCAGGCTTGAATATAAGATTGCTGCAGTAGAAGAGGAATTAAAAAATATAGAATCACAAATAAAAACAGCAAATGAAATTCATGATTTTGAACAATCAGAACTGCTTTTTAACAGATATAAACAATTAAAATATGAACTGGAAGATTTAATGCTTTTATATAATGAAACGAGTCTTTCGGCAAAAATTACGGGAGAAATTACGGGAATGTTTTCTTTAAAAATAAAGAGCTGTTTTAAAGGAGTTTCTAAATTTCTCGATATGTTGGAAACATTAATTATTTCAAAGCTCCCTCATAAAATTTCATCGGCCATAGAATTAAAAAAGTCGCTTGAGAAGCTTGAAAATATAAACAAAAGCGTAGATGAGTTGATAAAATTGCAAACACCTCTTGGTGAGGCCGGAGATAAATATATACAGCTTTCAAAATACATAACAAAAGCAAATTCTATCCATGCAGAAATATATCGGAACATAAAACACTAACTGCTTTTTTATCGCTCTATACAAATAAATCTTTTTATGATACACTTCCCTTGTTATGTCAATAAAACCGATAGTAGCAGTAGTAGGTCGTCCAAATGTAGGGAAATCAACATTTGTAAATCGTCTTGTAGGAAGACGTCAATCAATTGTTGATGATTTACCCGGCGTGACACGTGACAGAATATATTTTGATGTGGAATGGCAGAATAAACAATTTACCGTTATAGATACCGGGGGAATTATTCCCGGTGATGAAGATGAAATAATGCTTTCCATATATGATCAAGCTCGAATAGCTTGTGAAGAAGCCGATAAAATCATTTTTCTTGTAGACGGAATTGAAGGGGTAACTCCGGTTGACAGTGATATTGCAAATATTTTACGACAGTCCGGGAAGCCGATATTTCTTGCTGTTAACAAGATTGATTCTCATCATCAAATATCAATGATAAACGATTTTTATTCTCTGGCAATAGGAGAACCGCTTGCTCTTTCCGCGCTGCACGGTTCAGGCGGGGTCGGAGATTTGTTGGATGCGGTAACGGAAGGTTTTGAGTACGCAAAAATTGAAGAAGAAAACGATAAAATTAAAATTGCAATTGTCGGGAGACCTAATGCGGGAAAATCATCGATAGTGAATGCTTTGCTCGGTGAAAACAGGGTTATTGTCTCAGATATTTCCGGTACAACAAGAGACAGTATTAATTCTGAATTAAAGTACAACGGCAAAGATTATATTATCATAGATACAGCCGGTATAAGAAAAAAAGCACGGGTTGATTACGGAGTTGAAAAGTTCGCCGTAGACAGAGCTATTCGCTCAATCAGAGAATGTGATGTTGCTTTAATGGTTATTGATGCGACAGAAGCAGTAAACGGTATTTCCGATCAAGATAAAAAAATTGCTTCAATAATAACCGAAGCCGGAAAAGGAATGGTTATAGCTATAAATAAATGGGATTTAGTGGAGGACAAAAAGTCAAATACCATTAATAAATTCGAACGAAAAATTGCCGGCGAAATACCTTTTTTGGATTATGTACCTAAAATTTTTATAAGTGCAGTCACACATCAGAGATTAAACAATATATTTACACGTGCTGCAGAAGTTCAAAGTGAGCGTTTGAAGCGGGTTTCCACAGGGCTCCTGAATAAAGTCGTTAATGAAGCCTACGCACTCAACCCGCCGCAAACAATACGTAACAAACGTTTGAAAATAATGTATTCTACTCAGGCATCTGTTGAACCGCCCACATTTGTTCTGTTTGTAAACAGTGAAGATTTAATAAAAGATCATTATAAACGATACATAGAAAACAAATTAAGAGAGGCATTCGGCTTTGCGGGTACTCCAATCAGAATTACAATAAAAGCACGCTCTGAAAAGAAAAAGTAGCCTTATTTAATTATTACAATATCGCCGCGCTGAACTTCTTTGGATAAAGTTTTTATTACTTCATTATCCATCCTCATACAACCGTGTGAAACATATTTACCGATAGTTCCTGGTTGATTTGTGCCGTGGATAAATTCACCGGTTTGGCTTTGTTCACCTGTTTTAGGGTCAATTTTGTTTAGGCATATAATTTTTGGACCGTATGCTCCCGGATTTCTGCGTCTTTTTGTGCTTCTCGGAGCTGTCCTGTAAGGATATGACTCGGTATGCGTTACAATCCTGATACCTTTATCAGTTGGGGTGCTTTTTTTCCCGCTCGCTATCAGATACGCTGCCAGAGCTTCTCCGTTTGAGTCATATTTGTATAAAACATTTTTAGACAGGTCAACGACAAATTTTGCGATTTTATTTTCTCCCGCAATTTTTATATATGGTTTTGGAGCACCGGCGAGTACTGCTTTTTTACTCGTGCCTTCAGGCGTGATTGTATAATCAGAACTTACAAAACAATCTTTTTGGGGCATCCCCGCAAAACTGTTTTGTGCTATGAAAGGGGCTGCTGTGAGCATACTAATAAACCCGGCGGTATGTATAAAATTCTGTATCTTCATATTATTAATAAAACATCTGAAAAAAAAAATTTGCCGTTTTTCGATAAAAAAATCTTAATGAAAATTTAAGTCTCTGGCACATAATTTATAACTGTGCTAAACTACAATATATAGTACCTCCTTGTAGCTCAGTAGGATAGAGCGCGGGTCTCCGAAGCCCGAGGTCGTGGGTTCAATTCCCGCCAAGGAGGTTTAAATTTCAGGAGAATATGCTATACTTATAGGGTAGTCAAGAATTATAGGATGGCATTTGTGGGATTTTTTGACAGCATTAAAAATTTTAAGAATAAAATAGAAAAAGTAGAATCTTCAGTTTACACCGGTAATTTATCATTAGTGGAAGTATATGAAAAAAACGCAAGACTTGAAGCTGAAATAGAGGCCAGAACAAGAGAACTGGACAGAGCAAATAAGCAAATGCTAACATTACAGCATATTTGGGACATGATGAACTCTTCAAAGCCTTTGTCAAGCGTTTTAAATGCCATTGTTAACAGTCTGCAAGGTGAATTAGGCTATCTGTACAGTTTTATAGTTAAACAAAAAGCGGATAATGACGGTGAATACTTACAAATTGTTGCTTCTTCAAGAGATGATTTAAATAAAAAATTTAAAAAATATTTTAACTGTGATATTGCTGATTACAGAATGAAATTTCCTGATTTTGAAGAATTAAAAAATGCAGTAGCAAATAATCAAATATATCGTTCCTCAGAATTATCAAAATTGATATGCGGTTTTATTCCGTCACTGGATGAAAATACTGTAAAGAATTTTATAAACGATGCAAAAATGAAATCTTATATTCTTGTTCCGTTGAAATCGAAACAAACTCATTTCGGCTCGTTGCTTGTATTTTCTTCCCGTGAAAATGTAAGCAGCAGTGAATTGAATTTTTTAAACCTTTTTGCAAAACAAATTGAGCTTGCAATTACAATTGCAGACTTATTTCAAGCCGTTAAGGAACAAGCGGTAACTGACGGAATGACAGGACTTTATAACAGAAGATATTTTGAAGAATTTATAAAAAAAGAAGCTACACGTGCAGTAAGACAGAATCAAAAATTTACGGTCATCGGGCTGGATTTGGATCATTTAAAACAAATAAATGACAGATACGGGCATAACTATGGTGATATTGCAATAAAAGCAATAGCAGAAGTGTTGAAAAATAATGCGCGTTCTATTGATATAGCGGCCCGTCTGGGAGGTGAAGAATTTAATCTCATACTGCCGGGGGTTGATTCAGAAGGCGGTTGTATCGCTGCTGAACGTATACGAAAAGCAATAGAGTCGGTTGAACTGGAAAAGATAGGACATATCACGGCCAGTCTCGGAGTTGCAACATATCTTGAGCATTCTGATGATGTAGATGAACTTCTTGAAATTACCGATCAGGCTATGTATGAATCAAAAAGAAACGGCAGAAACAGAGTTACGGTTGCGAAACCGGCTTATGAAACATCTTGGCAGGATATTGCGGTAAATACGTTTATTGATATTTTAACTAAACACCGAATACCGGTAGATGAGAATACATCAAGATTTTTGGCGGAAAAATTACAAGAAATGAATATTAACAATGAAAAGCTTTATCAGGTTGCGGATGCTGTTGTTTCAACTTATAATCCTGAGCACCGGACCGGAGGTGTTAAACAAAAAGTTCAGATTGCATCATTACTGGCTAAACGCTTTGATTTGCCTAAAAGTTCTATTGATAAATTAAAAATTGCCGTTCTGTTGTATGATATCGGAAATACCATGCTTCCTAAAGAACTTTTAGGTAAAAAGGAACCGCTTTCAGAAGAAGATAAGCTATCTATCAAACAACATCCTTTGATTGCGGCAAGAGAAATTTTAAAGCCGATATCTTATATCGCAGATGTTATTCCTATCATTGAAAAGCATCATGAAAACTGGGACGGAAAAGGTTATCCGAGCAAAATTGCAGGGGAGAATATTCCTATAGAGTCACAAATTATTTTAATCATAGATTCTTATTTTGCACTTTTAGAAAAAAGGCCCTACAGAGATGCAAAAACTAAAGAGGATGCTCTTGCTCTTATTGAACAAGAAACCGGACACAAGTGGAGCGAAAAGCTTGCGAAAGAATTTATTGCAATAATCAGAGGAGATGATATTTAATAAACTTAGTTTTTATTTCCGCAAATTGTGATATAATTCAGTTATGATTGAGCTGTTAATTTTATTTGAGCTATCTAAAAAAACTTTAACGATGTACGGAATCTCTAAAGAAATACGGGCTTCATTTTCTGTTCTTACAACTCCGAGTTACGGAACAATAAAACCTGCTTTGACCAGACTTGAAAAAGATGGTTTTGTAAAAAGTCAAAAAACAATGTCCTCCGGGGGCAGACCTTCTAATTATTATTCCGCTACAAAAGAAGGTATTAACGAATTGAAAAGACTTCTTATTTCCCCGCCGCAAGATAATCCCGTGCAGTTTTTAACGACAGCCCGGATAAAGCTTGCATGCGCAGATATACTTAATAAGGATGAACAGGAGGAATTGATTAAGCATTTAAGGATTAAGGCTGAGAGCCTGCTAATTGAAACACAAAGCATGCTTAAAAATAAAGATTTTTCTTACTTTCCCAAAATGGTTTTCGATAATTTGGTTTGTGAATATAAAAATTTAATTTTACTTTTAGAAGGATTAAAAAATGCCGGCGCTCGTTAGCAGTATTCTCCCCGGCTCTATTGCAGAAGAGCTTGAAATCAGAGAAGGCGATATTCTCCTCTCAATAGACGGAGAACGTCCGCAAGATATGATTGATTACAACTTTCTATGTAAAAACGAATTTATTACAGTCGAAATACAGAAAAAGAACGGTGAAATAGAAGAAATTGAACTGGAGAAAGATTATGATGAAGATTTGGGAATAATATTTGAAAGCGCCGTTTTTGATAAAGTAAAGCCTTGTCTCAATAACTGTATATTCTGCTTTGTTGCACAGCAACCTAAAGGTCTCAGAGATACTTTATATATTAAAGATGATGATTACAGGCTGTCTTACCTGCAAGGAACCTATATTACAACAACGAATCTTACCGATAAAGATAAAGAAAGAATTGCAAAACTTCATTTAGGACCGTTTTATATATCAGTGCATACAACAAATCCTGATTTACGTATTAAAATGCTCAGAAATCCTAATGCCGGAAAGATTATGGAGAATTTAGAGTGGTTTAAAAAAAACGAAATCCCTTTTCATTCGCAAATCGTTTTATGCCCCGGATATAATGACGGAGCCGAACTGGAACGGACTTTAAAAGACTTATCTGCTCTCGGTGATACACTTCTTTCCGTAGCAATAGTTCCTGTCGGAATAACACAATTCAGAGAGCAAAAACTGAAAACGGTTGATAAAAGAATTGCAAAGGAAACCATTGAAATAGCATCTAAATATAAAAAAGTTTGTTGTTCGGATGAATTTTTTCTGATAGCGGAACAGAAAATCCCGGAAGCTGAGTATTATGGAAGTTTTTCACAATTAGATGACGGCGTTGGGTCTTTAAGAACATTAATAGATGATTTTGAAGCATTGGAACTTCCCGGAGAATTAGTGCAGCCGCTTACTCTTTGTTTTGCTTGTTCTGTTGCTTCAAAAAGTGCTTTTGAATATATTTCAGAAAAACTGAATAAAATTAAAAATTTGAAAGTTATTATAAAACCGGTTAAATCAACATATTGGGGAGAGAATATTACAGTTGCGGGACTTATTACTTCTGATGACTTGATTAATTCCGTAAAAAATATTGAAGCGGACTGCATAATAATTCCCGCAATCATGTTAAAACCTTATACGGAAACTTTTTTAGACGGTAATAATTTGGATTATGTAAGAGTAAAAACCGGAAAAAAATTTTTTGTAACTCAAAATAACTATTCCATAGCAGAGGTTATAGATTTGATTAAAAAGAATATAAAATAACGCCGTTTTTGCAGGTGAGGTATAATATTTTTGTAAAATTTACCCGTTTTATTTTTAAATGTCTTAATATTTCTTAATAATTCAATCAAAAAAAGCAATTTTTCATTCTTTAAATACTTTATATATACATAAGATATAAATATAGAGTACAACAGAATAT
>CALUPN010000019.1 GCA_944322625.1 Candidatus Gastranaerophilales bacterium
TGCAATTTCTTGTACTAATTCTTCTTTGTTCATTATAAAACTCCTTTCTTCTAATTACAAATTCTATTATACAGACTCCATTGAAAAATGCAAGTACTTTTTTGTTGGAAAGTACTATTTTTTCTAGCTTGCAGACAAGCAGGCAAATATATTAAAAACCGGCGCCGGAGCGTAATCCGGCTGTAATACGCATAACTAAAGAGTTTTATCTATTCCTGAATGTTTATTATACTGCCTTTTTGGTTATCGGGAAAATCATAGGCCTGTTGGATTTTTTGTGATTTTTGAGTCTTTTTCAATTCTTTTTTTATGTTTTCCATGCCTTTTTCAAGTTTTTTAATATTTTGCATTTCGAGAGTGCGTATTTCATCAAGAATACTGTCAAGTTTTTTTTGTTCAACCGGCGTAAGTTCAAGATATTTAAGCATGCATTTGCAGCTCAAAAATACTTGCTCTCTGGATTTTATCATTGTTATGGCATTGTCAAAATCTTCGTTGTCAATCATTCTTGAGATATCTTCGGAACCGTTTTTCAATTGAGTATATTGAAGCATAAGCTGTTCAAATTGTTGTTCATCCTGCATTATTATCATCCTTTCTCAAAAGGGGATGTTCGGCACCCTCCATGGCCTGTTGTTCCTGCATTGCTTCTTCTAAAGTTACGGTACCGTTTTGTATCTCAATTGCTTTTTGAAAACCCCATCTGATATTTGTTATGTCTTCGATTACAGTGTCAATTAATTCTGATTTTCTTGTAACATTTGCTTTTATAAGATTCATTGTCATGCGGTTATAAAGCTTGAAAAGACTTTTTGCAACATCATTTCCGTTTTCCAAATCAATTGTACGCATTAACTCTCTGAGTATTTTTCTTGCCCCGTCAATATTTTCCGAGCGTTCTTTTAGATTTCCCTCCGCAATGGCAGTCTTAGCTTTTTGCAAAAATTGCAATGCTCCGTCAAATAAAAGTATCATAAGCTTTTCAGGAGTTGCCGTCGTAATATTACTTGTTTGATATTGTTTTATATACTTGCTGTATGGATTAACGGGAGACATACCTTAAACCTTCTTATTTACAAATATACCGGAGGCCATATTCAGCTTTTGGACCAATTCCCCAAGTTCATTGCCGGATATTGTTTCAATTAATCTATCTGTAGAACTTTCATATAATTCTATTATATCATCTTTTACGTTTAATTTTACATAGAAATCTTTATTAGGATTTTCAATTTCTTCAATATCTGATTCAATATCATCCGTATCGGTTTCTTCTTCGACTAACCCGTCATTAAAGGTGTCTTGCCGATTTTTTGATTGTTGTTTAGAGTTATTTGTACCTTCCTCATCATCCTTTGAGTGTACACGCTGGTTAACGCTGAGACTTTGGACTTGGCGTCCAGCATTTGCGGCATCAGCTTGTACTGCCTGCTCGGTTTTGTTGGTAAGTTCGGCAGATGTCGGGTCCTTAACGGCACCTGTATTAGATATGGATAAACCATCCATTCCCATATATGAAGCTTCCTTTACAAATGTTAACTTTTATTATCTTATGATATAATTAGACTGAAGTTATCATATAAAAGAAGGATTTATTTCATGAGTAAGAGCTTATTTATAGATTTTATGGAGAAATTGCTTGCATTCCCTCTTTGGATTAAGCAAACCATATTTTTAAATTTATCAAATGATTTAACAACTTATTTAAGTAATGAGTTCTTGGATGTTCAGGAGGGTGAACTTTTTCATATTTATAAACCGGTTTTGTCTGAACTCGGTCAAAATGAGCTTCTTACCAAAGAATCTAAGTTTGATGAAAGTATCTACTCTTTTATGAACTGCTGTTCAAAGGGCATGTCGCTGATTGAAATAGCAATCGAAAACAATTTTACTCTTGAAGAAGTAGCAAAAGCTTTCACTTTTTGCAGAACTTCAGGTTTCTTTTCAAGTGAAGTTCCGAATCTTATCAGCGCGATAGCGGGATTTATTGCCGGAAAATACCGTACGGGTGAATATTTTATTCGTGCCGGTAAAATGACGATTGAACAACTTGATGAGGTGCTTAATAAACAGCAGGAAATGAATGCGTCCGGCAAACACGTATTTATTGCGGAATTAATGGTTCAGATGGGATTTGTGAGAGAAAAAGACGTAAAAAGTATTATCTTTATGAAAGAAGAAGCCGGGAAAAGATTTTCTCTTAATCCTGATGATATTCCTACCCTTGCGATGGAAAAAGAAAGTTTTGATATCAGAGTCGAAAATACTCGGCTTAAGGAAGAAAATGAAATCCTTAAGCAAAAAATAGACGCTCTTTTAACATTTATCAAAGACCATAAAGAAAATGAATAGTCGTATTGAATACATAAGGGACGGACTTGTAGAAGAATTTCATGAGGGCTTCATTGAAAGGCTGGGTATTCCGTCCGGAGATGAAACTCCTTATTATCTGCGCTCCTGCGCTAAGCCCCTGCAGGCTTCACTTCTTGTTGATTACGGAGCTGATTTTGAAGAAGATGAATTCGCACTTGTTTGCGGTTCGCATGCCGGAGAAGAATGCCATATCGAAATTGCAAGAAGAATATTAAAAAGATATAATATTGATGAAGCTCTCTTAAAATGCGGAGTCCATGCACCTCTCTCCCGTTCAATGCAGGATAAAATGCTATTGAGAAGCGAAAAGGCAAAGGCAATTCATAATAATTGCTCCGGCAAACACGTCGGATTTCTTGTTTTATGCAAAATTAACGGCTGGGACTTAGAAACCTATTACAAGCGCGAACATCCGCTTCAAAAAACAGTAAAGAATAAAATTAACGAACTGTGTGAAATTAAAAATATTTACCCCGAAACAACAGACGGATGCGGAGTGCCTATTTTAAGCATGCCTCTACATAATATGCTGACCGGCTTTAAAAATTTACTTCAATATGAAAAAATTATAAAATCAATAAGACATTACCCATACATTTTTGGCGGGGAAGGACGTATTGAGACGGAAATTGTGCAAAAAACGGAGAATTTGATTGCAAAAGCCGGAGCTGGCGGGTTATGCATTGTAATGAATATAAAAGAAAAAGACGGATTTGCGGTTAAAATCAATGATTGTTCCATGGAAGCAAGAAGGTTTGCGACTCTGAATATGATTAACAAACTCGGCTGGGGAAACATTGAATATGATAATAAAATTAAAACCATTCAGGGAAAGACTGTAGGAGAAATTAAGATATATGAAAATTAAAGTAAACTGTCCCGCAAAAATTAACCTTACACTGGAAATTGTAAATAAAAGAGAGGATGGTTTTCATAATATAAAAAGTATAATGCAGACAATAAGCCTTTACGATTATTTAACAATAGAGGTGAAAAAAAACTCTGAGGCTAAAATCTTGCTTAGCGGAAACAGTACAGAAATACCGTATGATGAAAAAAATCTTGTATATAAAGCTTGTCGGTTATTTATGGAAAAATCCGGCGTAAAAGCGGATGTAAATATTTATATAGAAAAAAATATTCCGATAGCAGCCGGCCTTGCGGGAGGCAGTACTGATGCAGCCGGCACACTTTTGGGACTGAATGAACTTTTAGAAAGCCCTTTTAATCGTTCGGAATTACATACGCTTTGTTCTTTGCTTGGTTCGGATTTGAATGTCTGTTTGGAAGGCGGATGTATTTTAGCGGAAGGCAGAGGGGAAAAAATTACTAAAATTAATTCAAATTTAAAATTACCCGTAACATTAATTAAGCCTAAAAATTTGGGAATTTCCGCAAAAGAAGCTTACGGAAAGTATGCGGAGTTGAAAGAAAAACCTCAAAACAATATGACTGAAAAAATGCTTGATGCAATTTCTAACGGCATGGCTATAAATAAGTTTTTATATAATGATTTAGAAAATGCGGTTTTTAATGATTACAAAGAGCTTCAGTCAATAAAAAGCAGTTTCCCCGATTCGATAATGTCCGGTTCCGGTTCAACATATTTTGTTTTGCAAGATAAACTTAATAAACCCGTAAGTAGTGATTATCAGGTTACAGAGGGCTTGGAATTTATTTCGTACGGTGTAAAATGTAACAATTTTGTCACAAACTAGCAAATAATCTTTTTAGAGGTTATATTATGCTGAGAGGATATTTATAATTGTGTTAGTGAATATCCTTAACATGAGGTCTTGAAGTGGTAGACAACAGATCGGCAGGTTTTTACGGTATAGGCGGAGCATTTAACTTTAAAAGCGGTGACCCGTCAGGTACTGCTGCGAAAATGAGTCAGGATAAGTATGGTTCTGAAGCCATGTATCTTCCGCCCCTAGAGGAGGAAGAGGGCGAAAATATGTATAATCAGCCTTTTGTTGACAGAAGCGCTCTTTTACGTGCAACGCTGAATTCGCTTGCAATGTCTAATGTTGCATCTGTTTTGAACTCAAAGAAACACAAGAAAAATATAAAAGATTTGCTCGAAGAAGAGAATGCAGCAGCAGAAGAAGAAGAAAACAGCGACAATGATACCGAACCGAACTCTGAGCGTTTGGGGGAAAAAGCCGATGAAGAATTCAGAGAAACAGGCGAGTGATTTTTGTTTTAAAATAAAAAATTTTTCTTATCAATAGCTAAACGTATAGCAAAATAATCTTTTGATTGTATAATAGGGATATAAATGTAGGGAGAATATGATGCAGGAAGTTATTGAAAAGAAATCAATCAAAAATATAGATTTTAACTGTGATTTAGCTCAGGCATACGGGATATATAAAAACATTCAGGAATATGAATTACTTGATTATGTCAGTTCCGTAAATGTATCTTGCGGCTTTCATGCCGGCGATCCCGTGACAATAAAAGAAGCAATGTTAAGAGCAAAAGAAAAAAACGTAGCAATTGGTGCTCACATCGGTTTTAATGATATTCAAGGATTCGGCTACAGGCCGGTAGAACTGAAAGAAGATGAACTGGAAGCACTGGTTGTTTATCAGGTCGGTGCGATTATGTCTTTCGCTAAAGCATACGGCTTAAGTATTGAACATGTAAGACCGCACGGTGCTATGTACAAAATGGCGGGCGAAGATTTTACTTTTTCGGCAAATATAGCACGTGCAATTAAAAAGTGCTCAGAGTGGCTTGTGTATTATGCTCCGGCAGGTGATATCACGGCGAAAGTCGGAGATTTTGTTAATATTCAAACAGCACAGGAAATTTCTTTGGAAAAAACTTATAATCCTGATTTAACCGTTGATTATTCAGTTCCGGATAATACAAATAACTATGAGATGATAAAAAGATTTCAGCATCTTTTGCATACTTCGCAAATCAGAAACAATCTTGGCGGTATGAGTTATACGGAGGTTGCAACAATTCATTTTTCCAACAAATACAAGAATTCTTTGGAGTTAATACAACAAGCAAGAAACTTAATAACTCCAGCGCCGGTTAATTATATTAATGCAAAATCGTCAGGATGGGTGGATTAAGTAATGGGTTTTAATTTAAAAAACAATGTTAAAGTCACAAAAGATGTAGGCTGGCTTATTCCGGGGCTTGAAGTCAAGCGTTGGTTTTTTCTGATATTTTTAGGTTCGATAATGATAGTACTTGGTTTTATGGTTTTGGCAAACGTAAGACCCATCTATCTTACACTGGAATTAATAAGAAAAGCCGCATTGATTTTACCGTCGAATTTTTTGGCCGCTATATTTATTCTTGTGGGTTCTGTAATATTTTTCAAAGGCTGGCAAAAAACAACCCTTTCCATAATGGATATGGATAACAAAAAAGGTAACGATTCTATTCTCGAGAAATTATATCGTAGAAGAAAACTGAATAAAGGTGCAAAGATTGTAGCAATAGGCGGCGGAACCGGGCTTTCGATGCTTCTTCGCGGTATAAAGAAATATACCAATAATATTACGGCAATTGTTACGGTAGGTGATGACGGCGGGAGTTCCGGCAGACTCCGGGAAGAATTGGGAATCTTGCCGCCTGGCGATATACGAAACTGTATTGCCGCCTTAGCTGATGATGAAGATTTGATTACGGAATTATTCCAGTACAGATTTAAAACAGGTGAAGGGCTGGAAGGTCACAGTTTCGGAAATTTGTTTTTAACGGCACTATGCTCAATTACCGGTGACATGGTAAGAGCGGTTAAGGAATCTTCAAATGTATTAAATATAAGAGGAGTGGTGCTTCCCGCAACATTGGATGATATGAAGCTGGCGGCAGTATTTGAAGACGGAACCATTGTACATGGAGAATCAAACATCCCGGAAGTTCACGGAAAAATAAAACGTCTTTTTACAGAGCCTGAACATTGTCATGCTCTTCCGGAGGCAATTACGGCAATAAAAGAGGCCGATTTAATAATTCTGGGTCCCGGAAGCTTGTACACAAGCGTTATTCCTAATCTTCTTGTAGACGGCATTGTAGATGCTATAGAAAAATCTCATGCAAGAAAGATTTATGTATGTAATATAATGACTCAACCCGGAGAAACAGACAGTTATTCGGTTGCAAGTCATGTAAATGCTCTTATTGCGCATGCAAAAGGCAGAAAAATACTTGATGCCGTTCTTGTAAATGACAGTCTCCCTGATAATATGTCGGAAGGGTATGCAAAGAGCGGTTCAATTCCGGTAAGATTGGATATGGAAAATATTGCGCCGATAGGAATTGAAGTTGTTTCACAAAAACTTATTCAAGAAAATAAACAGGGGCTTGTAAGACACAGTTCCAGAAGAGTTGCAAGAGCAGTATATTATTGGTACAGAAAGGCTATGAAAAAATAATATGAAAACGGTAAATTTGTTCCAAAAACTAAAAGAAAAAAAAGAAAAAATAGTAATGTTAACTGCTTATGATTATTCTACGGCAAGAACGATAGAAGAAGCCGGGGTTGATGCAATACTTGTCGGGGACTCTCTTGCAATGGTAGCTTTGGGTTATCGTGACACATATATAATTACTGCGGATGAGATGAAAATTTTTGTAAAAGCCGTATCAAAGGGAGCGAGAAATTCTTTTATCATAGCTGATATGCCATTTATGAGCTATAACATAAATGTAGAACAGGGCTTAGAAAATGCTGCTAAAATGATTAAGGCCGGAGCATCCGCGATTAAACTTGAAGGGTGTAATAAATACATTCTTACTCTTGTACAAAGATGTGTGGAATCCGGAATCCCTGTACTGGGGCATCTCGGTTTTACTCCTCAACTTATGAATACTATCGGCGGACATAAAATCCAGGGTAAGACTGCCGAGATGACTGAAGATATTCTTGTAAACGCGCAAAAACTTGAGGCAGCAGGTTGTTTTGCCGTTGTGCTTGAACTTATGCCGACGGAGAGCGCTAAATATATCACCGATAATCTTACAATACCGACAATCGGCATCGGGGCCGGTAATGCGTGCTCGGGGCAGATAGTTGTTACGGATGATATTTTAGGCAAATATACGGATTTTAAACCAAAGTTTGTTAAGAAATATGCTGATTTGCACAATGTTGTTTTAGAAAGTGTCACACAGTATAAAAATGATGTAAAAACATTGATATTCCCTTCTGAAGAGGAGTCTTTTGAACTTTCGGAAGAAGAGAGTAATAAGTTAAGCTAGTTATTTTAACTTACGTCGTAAATATTTAGTTTTAGATAAATAAAGAAGAGGAATAAAATGTTAGTCCATAAAACAGAAGAAGTTAAAAATACGGTGAAAAGTTGGAAGGGCTTGAAAGTCGGTTTAGTACCTACAATGGGAGCTTTGCACGAGGGACATTTAAGTTTGATAAAAAAAGCAAAGGAAACTTGTGATAAGGTTGTAGTATCGATTTTTGTCAATCCTATCCAATTCGGCCCTGCGGAAGATTATGATAAATATCCAAGAACATTGGATAAAGACTTTGAGTTATGTACAAAAGAAGGGGTTGATCTGGTATTTGCTCCCGCGCCCTCAGAAATGTACGGAGAAGGTCAGAAGCTTTCAAATGATACTTTGACTTATGTATGTCCTCCGTTTTTTTATGTAAATAAACTCTGCGGTAAAACCAGAACCGGACATTTTGACGGAGTTTGTACCGTAGTCCTGAAATTATTCAACATTGTCCGGCCGGACTGTGCGTTTTTTGGTCAAAAAGATGCCCAACAAGTCGTTATTGTCAAGAAGATGGTAAAAGATTTGAATGTTCCGGTTGAAATTATTCAGTGTCCGATTGTAAGAGAAGAGTCAGGGCTTGCATTGAGTTCAAGAAACAAATATTTATCGGAAGAAGGCAGAAAAAACGCGCTTACCTTAAGCCGAATTTTGAACAATATAAGAGCATGCTATAAAAAAGGAATTACGGATATTGAGGCTTTAAAAGAAACAGCTTACGGTTATTTAACCGATAAGCATGATTTAGAATACTTAGAAATATTAGACAGAAATACTCTTGAAGAACAAGAAGAGGCTAATAACGATTCAATTGCACTTATTGCCTGCAGGGTCGAAAACGTAAGATTAATTGATAATATTTATTTAGGAGAATAAAAATGCATGATTTAATGGTAGCTCTTTTCAAATTCATAAAAAGTTTCTGGCAGTTTATGAAAATTGTTATAGTGTTTTGTATTTTAATGCTCTTGTTCTACTGGGTCGAAAACCTGACAGGCGGGGACTGGGGCTGGCTTAACTTTATAAGAGGATTTTTAGAAGGGCTCGTTAAGATTGGAGACAGCATTTATTCAGGCTCACTGAACTTTTTCGGGGCTGTTTTTGAGTTTAAATTCTTCAATGCGTTAATACTTCTGGTTATAGCTTTCTATTTGATGAATTTGTTTATAATGATTACCGAAAAAATAGAAGATATTTATGACGACAGCTGGAGAGCTTATAAAAAAGCCGAAGAAAAAATTATAAATAAGAACCTGCAGGACAATGTTAAAAAGGAAGAAAAGAAAATCAGCAAATACGCAATCCTTATTCATACAGCATTGAAAAAGAAATTTTCACACAAGGAATTGAATATTAATATAGATGAGCAAAACCAATTAATGAACAAATTTATCGCCGAAAAAACCGGAGCTCATTCGATGAATTATGACGGCGGTTTTCTATATCAATTCAACAGCTTTGAAGAAATTGACGCGGTTTTAGATGTACTGTTTAAAATTCTTAATTCAAACGTTCCGCTTGATTATTCTATTTGTATTCAATCCGGTGATAATTTGCCGCAGTTAAAGAAAGTTGCGGATTTAAAACATTTCGGCAAAGTAACAATGGCTGCAGACACAGCTTACAGATACAAATTTAATACCTCGCACAGGTACGGAACTTCACAGATAGGAATATTCCAAAACGGTGATACAACTTTAGAAGTGCATGAGTTTAAAGAAATTCTGTAGTATAATAAGAGACAAATAAAGGAGTAGAATATATGAGATATGACGCGGGTGAAGTAATTACGGCAATGGTAACACCATTCAACGAAAAAAGAGAAGTCGATTATGAAAAAGTGGAAGCATTAGCTTACCAGCTTGTTAATACCGGTTCTGATGCCGTTCTTGTAACCGGAACTACAGGTGAGTCTCCGACTCTGACCCACGAAGAAGAAATCGAAATCTTGTGCAGTGCAAAAAGAGCAATCGCAGGAAAAGGTAAGATTATTATGGGAGCCGGCTCTAATTCTACAGAAACCGCTGTTATGATGTCTAAAAAGGCTGAAAAAGAAGGGGCTGATGCTATTTTATCAGTCGTTCCTTATTATAACAAGCCTTCCCAGACAGGCATGATTGAGCATTTTTCAGCAGTCGCAGAAGCCGTTGAAATTCCGGTTATCTTATATAATATTCCTTCACGCACTGGAGTTAACATGTCTGTTGACACAATAAAGACTCTTGCAAGAAAATATCAAAATATTGTTGCAGTTAAGCAGAGCTTTGGAGATATGGACGTTATAACCGATATTAAAATGAACTGCCCTAAAGATTTTACGGTATATTCAGGTGATGACAGTCTTACGCTTCCGATGCTTTCTTTAGGAGCACACGGCGTAATCTCTGTTGCCTCACATCTTTTCGGAAAAGAAATTAAATCAATGATTAGAAACTTTAAAACCGGTGATGTTATGACAGCCAAAAACATGCACCAGAAGCTTTATCCGATATTCAAAAAGCTGTTTATGGCGCCTAATCCGGTTCCCGTAAAAGCCGCTCTTGCATATAAAGAAATTATTGAAGAATATGTAAGACGTCCGCTTGTTGAACTTACAAAAGCCGAAAAAACGGAATTAATCTTTACGCTTGATTCTATATAATACAGTCGGGCAAGATTATTTTGTTTCAGATTTGGGATATAATTTAAATTATAGTATAAGGAGTACATAGATGAAGAATAAACTGATACTGTTTTGGGCGATTGTCCTTATTGTTATCGCGTCTATAATAACAATATGTGTCAAGCCGACAAAACTTGGTTTGGATTTGGTAGGCGGCTCACGCCTTGTATTAGAAGCGCAAACTACAAATACAATTGCGCAAATTACCCCCGATATGATGTCAAGCTTGCAGTTTGCAATAGAAAACAGAGTTAATAAATTAGGGGTATCGGAAACCGTGGTTCAGCGCTCCGGTGACAGACGTCTTGTAATCGAAATTCCGGATGTTTCAGACTTAAATCAGGCAAAAGCTTATTTAGGCGAAACTGCAGAACTCGATTTCAGAAAACCTGTTATGAAAGACGGAGAAGCTGAATGGGAAGCTACGGGACTTACCGGTAAAGACTTATCAAAAGCAAACTTGAGCACAAATTCCCAGAACGGACAATGGGTTGTTGATTTAGAATTCAACGGCGAAGGCACTAAAAAGTTTGCAGATTTGACTAAAAAGCTTGTAGGCCAGCCTATGGCAATCTTCTTTAACGGCGAACTTCAATCCGCTCCTGTAATCAGAGAACCCATTACGGGCGGAAGAGCTCAAATATCAGGCGGTGACAGCGGTTTTGCTTATGAAGAAGCTAAGAAAATGGTTGACCTTCTAAACGCAGGCGCACTCCCTGTTCCGGCTAAGATTATTGAAGAAAATACAGTAGGGCCGACTCTCGGAGCAGACAGTATCGCAAAATCCAAACTTGCAGGCGCAATCGGTTTAGGATTTGTAATGGTATTTATGGCTCTATACTATAGAGCGCCCGGGTTAATTGCAGATGTTGCGCTTATAATTTACGGTTTAATGTTATTCGCGCTATTTAAAGCCATTCCGGTAACACTTACTCTTGCAGGTATTGCAGGTTTTATCCTGAGTATAGGGATGGCAGTCGACGCTAATATCTTGATTTTTGAAAGAACAAAAGAAGAATTAAGAGCCGGAAGAACACTCTTTACAGCTATTAATTCAGGGTTCGACAGAGCTTTCACAAGTATTTTTGACTCAAACATGACAACAATTATTACCTGCGTAATCCTGTATTTCTGCGGAACAAGCATTGTTAAAGGTTTTGCTTTAACTCTTGCAATAGGTGTTATGGTTTCTATGTTCAGCGCAATCACAATAACTAAGAACTTTATGCACCTAATCTTCGGTACAGGAAAGCTTCAGCACCCTGCTCTGTTCGGGCTGAAAGCAAGCGAGATAGACGAAGGCTATCAAGCAGTCGAAACAAAACGCGAAAAAGCCAAATTCGGTATCCTAGACTAGGTGCTACGCACGTAGACATTTGGTCGGGAGACAGAGGCGAGACTACAAGATGGAATAGGAACTACAGGTCTCCCTCAAGGGTAAAAGTACAAGCGGGTTTGCGCTGAGTAGTACCCAGACAAACGGTCGGGAGACAGAGGCGAAACTACAAGATAGAATAGGAACTATAGGTCTCCCTCAAGGGTAAAATTTACAGGTTTGTCGAGAAACACTAAAATTAAAAATGAGGAAAATAAAATGAAAATAAAATTAGACATAGTAAAATACAGATTTTTGTTTCTTGCACTTTCGGCAGTTCTTCTTCTGCCCGGGATTGCGGCAATGATTTATTCAACAATTACTTATCCGACTCATACACCTATGAAAGTCGGAATTGATTATACGGGCGGAACAACACTCCAATACGGGGTTAATGAAACAATTTCAAATAACAAACTCGCAGACGTGAGAACAAAACTTGAACAAGGCGGAGTTCAAAATCCTTATTTACAGATTATTAATGTGAATGCTCAGGAAAAAGATGCCAATATTAAAGCAATTCTTTCTATAAGAACCAAGTTTATTGAAGAAGGCTCTACCGATCAGGATAAAATTACTAATATAGTTTCTCAAGAATTTTCTTCTCCGGAGCTGGTTCAGGTTTCTTCTGTAGGGCCGACATTGGGGATGGAATTATTTAAGAATTCTCTGATAGCATTTTCTCTGGCATTATTAGGAATTATTGCATACTTAACCTTTAGATTTCAGTTTGATTATGCATTTGCAGCAATTTTAGGGCTTGTACACGACGCGATATTTGTATGCGGTGTATTCTCAATTTTGGGATTGTTATACGATGTTCAAATTGATGCACTATTTATAACAGCACTGCTTACAGTAATCGGTTTCTCTGTCCATGATACAATCGTTGTATTTGACAGGGTTAGGGAAAACCTGAAATATTATTCTAAGAAAATGACATTCAGTGAAATTATGAATGCAAGTATTAACCAAACTCTTGCAAGAAGTATTAATACATCTCTTACAACATTATTAACACTTACTGCATTGTACTTTTTCGGCGGAGTTACAACAAAAGATTTCGTTCTTGCTATGATTTTAGGTATAGCAGTCGGAACGTATTCAAGTATATTCTTCTGTTCAACTCTTGTTGATATTTGGGAAGACAGAAAATTATCAACAAAAACTGTTTCAGCTTAAGTTGATTTAGAATATTAATAATCGGTGCGGAGCAAAGCCCCGCACCGATTTGCTATAATAAAAACGGAGAAGGCGGGATTCGAACCCGCGGGGGGCTTTAGGCCCCCACAAATTTTCGAGATTTGCACCTTAAACCGCTCGGACACTTCTCCATTTATTTTCGTATTCTGTTTAGCAATTCTTTTGCATAATCCATTTTAAATATCAAATTCAAGCCGGTATAAAGGCCTGCGCATAAAGTCATTATAACAGCTATTTTTACAATTTCAAATATATATTTCGGAAGCTGAATTTTGTCAAACTCAACCCCGGTAAACCAACAGATGACAAAAGTTAAAGCCCCTGCAAGAAGCATTTTGAAAAAATTTTTGAACAAAGTTTTATAATCCAATCTTATTTTTTTATAAATAAACAAACCTAAAAATACCGCATTAAACAGGGTTACAAAAGAAGTAGAAAGCGTAATCCCCGCAATTCCCATATCCATTTTTAAAATCAGAAGCCAGTTTAGAACTGCCTTTAAAGCAATTGATGACATCGCAATTATAAAAGGAGTTTTAGAGTCATTGAAGGCATAATATACTCTTGTAATTGAATCTCTATACACATACGGAAGTATTGAAAATGAGAGGTAACAAAGAGCCTCTGACACCATAACAACCGCATTTTGATTAAACGCCCCGCGTTCGAATACAAGCGAAATTCCGTCTTTTGCAAGCAAAAGAATAAGAATTATCATCGGCATGCCTGCAAAAAACAGAACTCCGACCCCTTTATTGAAATATGTTTTAATAGCTTCTTTATTGCCTTCTCCAGCAAGCCTTGAAAAGATCGGAAAAAGCGGAACCAGAAAAGCAGTTACTAAAATTCCTACCGGAAACTGAAAAATTCTGTTTGCAAACACAACCGAAGTCCAGGCGCCTTCTTTAAGAGTTGAGGCAAAAAACATATCAATATAAATACTGATTTGTCCTATTGTAGAGCTTAGTATCGCAGGGAATAAGAGTTCGCAAATATTCTTAAACTGCGGATTATTAAAAACATCCAGATTAGGTTTAATTCTGTAACCTATCTGCCTGATTTTCGGGAATTGAACAATTAGCTGGCATACAGCCCCCAGAGTCGTAGCTCCCGCAAGAATAATTCCGGTATTATCATTATGAACAAGCGAGATTACAATCACTACAACAATACTGAGTATCATCGGCGAAAGATTGGGCAGAATATACTGCTTATGACAAATCAAGAGCCCGTAATAAATTCCTATTATTCCGCCTATAAGAATAATAGGCGACATTATTTTAAAATGCGCAGTTGCAAGAGCTACAAGTTCCGGAGAACCTGCAGAGATAATAAGCCCCATAATTTTATCCGCAAAAAAGAAACCAAGGACTGAACATAGAGCAAAAAATAAAAACGAAACCGTCAGAAAAGTGTTATACAGCCTGTTAACAACTTCATCAGGTTTTGAATCAAAATCCGGAATAAGTTTTGAAAAAACCGCTACCACTGCGCTGTGAAAAGGCCCGCCGACTCCGCCTAAAATAATAATAGCAAGTGATGGTATTTGAAGAGCATAGAAATAAGCATCAGATACCATTGTTGCGCCGTAAAAATTTGCAACAACCATATCTCTCACAAATCCCATAAACTTGCTTGCAATAGTTACAAGTGCAATAAGCCAGGCCGCTTTTAACACACTCGGCGTTTCATCTTTAATTGTTTTCTGTTCCATACTTTTCTACCAATTCCACGTATAAAGTAACCGAGCGCCCCAAAGTCGGCGGATAAAATTCAACAGTATTTTCACCATCCTCTATATAACGCGAAATATCTATTCTGTAATCTTTCTGAAATAATGTTTTTGTAACAGGAAACTCCATTGTTTTTCCGTTAATTACAACTGTTATTTTTGCCGTATTTGAATTTGTAACAACTATTTGGGCTCTTCCTACCGGTGCCCAGAAGGTCTGCTTAACCTTCTCACCGCATATCGTAACAGGAAGAGTTCCGAGATTTACGCCGGTATAATAATGCCTTAAGATATTGTAATAAGGCTGGTCAAGCTTTTGCGCCATATAACCTGCCCCGTACTGGCTCATTCCTACACCGTGACCGAAACCTCCGCCAAAAGCCGTAATATCTGTTACGTTTCCGTAATTATCCAGAGTCTTTTCAAAAAACACATTTGCACTGGGAAGCGAGATTCCGTCTTTTTGAAAAACACGTCTTATAACAAGCTCTTTTGCAATCCGGTAACAGCCTTTTGTAGTCATTAATTCTATTTCTACAGCCTTACCGGAAGCTCCGCGCTTCATAACTTTTATATCTTTTATCTTCCCGAGTTCATCCCCCTGATTAAACGCAGGATGAACAAAACCGGTTTTAGATTGGGCTACAAGAGTCGATTTTAAGACATTTTCAAGCTCTCCTACAGCCCAGACTTTTTTCCATCTGTAATATGGAGACTCTATATCATAAGAAGGAACTTTGCTCCCGTAGAATTCTCTTGCCTTATCTTCATCCTCTAATGTCCCAAACTCCTCTTTATCAGGTACAGCTACAAGATAAGGTTTGCTGATTGAAGGAAACATTTTTGTATGAGGATCGGAAAAAGCGTAAGCATAACTTTCAGTATATCCTCCGGCGGTTGAGCTATACAGTGTCAGAATAGGCTCATTATCATAGAGAGCAACAATGCCGTCCGTTTCCATAACAGCTCTTGTCGATAAATCATCCTCGGTATTTACCCCGTAATAAACCTGGCTTGCAACACTATCAACAACATTAAATTCATTATAAGCCTGCGTTCTCGGGCCCAAAACATAATTCCTTGCAGCAACCGCTTGCGCTTTTAGGGCTTCCAAACCGAATCTTACCGGCATTTCATTAGGCACTACGCCCTTTAAATAATCCTGTATCTCAACCAGATTAACAAGATAAAACCCTTTTCTGTCCGGCTTTTGCACGAGCTCAAAAGCCCCGTGGTAAAGCGCCTGTTCACCTTTTCTCTTTAAATCTTTTACCCCCAGAACTCCTTGGGGACATACTATAACAAAGTCTCTTAAAGTTCCGCCTTTGCCGTTTATTACAACATCAAGCCCCATAACTCCGTTTTTTACGGTTATTTCAGTATCAGCAGGTACTCTGTATATAACTTTCTTTGTTTCTTTATCACAAATATCACAGTCGGCAGTTCCAAATACGGTAACCTCCTGCTTTAGAACATTTTGGAATTTGTTATCCGTAAGCCCGACTCTTATAATATTATAATCTGCAAAAACAGCGGGACTTCCGGCAAAAGCCAAAAGCAATAAAAGAATTCCCAAAAATTGTTTTATTTTAATTCCCAAACCGTACCTTCCTTAGAATCTTTTAATACAATTCCGGCTTTATCGAGCGCAATACGTATTTTATCCGCTATTTCCCAATTCTTTTCCGCTCTTGCGGTTTTTCTTTTCTCTATAATCTCTTCCATAGAATTAAACTGCCCGCCAAGTTCGCTGCTTATTTCAGCAAGCTTAGCCTTAAGTTCATCATCAGAAAGCCGTGCTTTATCGAATGTAAATCCCAGAGTTTCCGCCAATTTATAAAGAAGAGTAAAAGCATAAGGAACATCTTTGTTGGCTTTTCCCGTTAAATCAAAAAGAACGGCAAGTGCTTTTGATGTATTTAAATCATCATCCATTGCCTCAACAAATTCTTTGTATTCATCATATTGGGTTATATCAATATTTTCATCAACCGGAGTTCTCTTCGCATTCAGCATTCTCTTAACTCCGTTTGACGCAGCCTGCAGAGCTTCATCCGAAAACTCAACCGGCATACGGTAATGGTTTGTTAAAATAAAAAACCTGATAGTATTAGCATCATAATTTTTTAATAAATCATCGATTGTAAGAAAATTTCCTAAAGATTTGGACATTTTTTCTTTGTTAATTGTTACAAACCCGTTGTGAAGCCAATAATTAACGAACTTGCATCCGTTAGCACATTCAGACTGCGCAATTTCATTTTCGTGATGCGGGAAAATTAAATCCGCACCGCCTGCGTGAATATCAATAGTTTTTCCCAAATATTTTCTGCTCATAGCGGAACATTCAATATGCCACCCGGGGCGGCCTACCCCCCAGGGTGAATTATATCCGAATTTTTCATCTTTTTTCCACAGAGCAAAATCAAGCGGGTCTTCCTTTTGCTCGCCTATCTCAATTCTCGCTCCGCTCTCCAGCTTATCAATAGGCTGTTTTGAGAGATAACCGTAGGCGGAGAATTTTTTAACCCTGAAATAAACATCACCCCCCGCTTCATAAGCAAAGCCTTTATTAATCAAATCCTTAACCATAGCTATCATTTCACCGAGAGTTTTTGTCGCAAACGGCTCGATGTCAGGTTTCAGATTATTTAAGGCTTTCATGCTTTCGCTGAATTTTTTGTACCAGAATGTTGAAACTTCTTCCGGCGTTTTACCCTCTGTTTCAGCTTTTTTCAGTATTTTATCATCAACATCCGTAACATTTCTGCAATAAGTAACATCATAACCCTTAAATTTGAGGTATCTATACAGAACATCCCAGGTAATATAGCATCTTGCATGCCCCAGATGCGCATTGTCATATACCGTAGGCCCGCAAACGTACATTTTTACTTTGCCTTCTTCAATCGGCTTAAATTCTTCAACTTGATTTGTGTAAGAGTTATGAAGTTTCATAAAAATTTATCTCCCTTTAATAAAAATAGCCGGCAAAACGATTTTATAACAAACACAAAACTCTGTCTATAAATTTAAAATGAGGATTGACAAAAATATACCATTCTTTTATCATGCAGATGTGTTTATTATATAAGAGGTGTGTAATATGAGAGTGAGTTCTGTTAGTCTTGCATCCGTGCAAAGGCCTTGTCTCCCGAAGAGTAACCCCGGGACACGATTGCAGCAGCCTGTTGAGAGACCGGAAACTCCGGCTTTTAAAGGACTTAAATTCGGCGATTATCTGGCAGGCGGCATTTGCGGCACTGTCTTTGGGATTGTTGCAGCTGCGGCATTAGGCCCTATTGTAGGAGTGGCCGCCGGGATTTTTGCAGGGAAAGCTGCTGCCGAAGCAAATAACGAAACAAGACCCTATGATCCCGACGAAGACAAGTAAAACTAACTACCCTTGCTGCGGTTGAGATTTTTTCTCGTATGCTTTTTTGGTATTGTAATAAGTAAGTTTTGGTATCAATACCCCGAGAAGCAGAGGAGAAAGTACTACTGTTGAAAGGAAACCGGGAAGAGAATTCAAGCCTCTTGCCATTTTTGCGATATTATTATGCTTAATTTCTCCCGCCCCTTTCATTACCTTGGCAATTGTTTCATTTGAGCCGTCAAATTTTTCAAAGAATTCCAATATCTTTTTATTCTTTTCTTCTTTTTCCAGATTTTTGATAGAATCAAGCGTAAATGTTTTATCATTAAACATCAAATTTGCATTATCGGATTTTGAGATAATTTTCTGCAAGTCTCCGCCTTTTTCACTGATAAATTTTGAGAAATTAAGCAGCTTAGTCTTAGAGTCAATTTCAGAATAAATAGCATCCAAATCCGCAACTGATAATACTTCTAATTTACTGTAAGGCCAAATAATATCCATAAACTTCTTAAACCAGTTTTTTCCGTCAGAAGCGCGGTTAGTTAATACAAATCCCATTTTATTTTCGTAAGAACGAACTATTGCCTTAGTCATCATCGGAACAGCAAATACAACCGATAAAGATGAAACAGTATCTCTTAAAAGAATTTCATTCAATTCTGTCAAATCCTTTTTGCCGTTTTCATCCACCTGTGCTCTTTCCCAGGCTTTTAAGCCTCTCGGGCCGAGAAGCCCGAATGTTGCAAGCAGTGCAAAAGTTGTTTTTGAGAAGTTATAACCGGTATACTCGAGAAGAGCCTGTACTTTTTCCGGAGTATGCTTCAATAAGAATTTACCCATTCTGGTTAAAATCCCGTCATTATTAATCCCTTTTCCTTTAAATGCCGGAGCGGTATTTTCCTGAACAGGACTATTTGCAAGATTTTGATTTCCATTTTTATGAGAGTGTACCTTCGCTCCCGGTGCCACCTCGCCTCTTACATAAAGCTTAGGAATTAATGAAAGACCGCCTAATGTCAGAACAACGTTTGCAATATTTGTAAGAAATCTTTTTGTCGCAAAGCTGTTTTTCATATTATCAATAGCTTGCTCATTTATAGAATACTGTTCTTTGTTTCTTTCTATTGCATCAATACCGTAATCTCTTATTGCAGTAATGACTTCACCGGAATTAAAAGCCTGTTTTGTTTTTTCATCGCCTACCATAAGAGTATTAACCTTGTATAATTCAGGCGTAGTTTCTACCATTTTATTGTTAATTCTTGCCTGAATACGTCCTAAGGCAGCGTCTCTAATTTTTTTCTTGTTATTCGGTTCTACAAGTTTCATTTCTTCAAGAATATAATTTATTGTTTCCTGCGGATTTTTATCACCGGGAACTGTTTCTTTATAAATTGAACTTACATGATATTTATAAAATTCCTGTTTAAACTTTTTAGCATCCTGCATTACTGCTGAATCAAACTTAGGGTCTTTAACCATCTGTTTGAAGCTTTCGCTAAGGCGTTTAATGAGTCTTGTATTTGTATTTGTTGTACGGCAAAATAATCCTGTAACAGCAAGTACAGCAGGCGCTACACCTATAATATAAGGCCCTGTCATACCTTCGCGGCCTAATACTTCAAGCCCTTCTTGTATATTATATGTTCCCGTAACCTCTTTATCACGGTTAAATCCGGTTACAACACGCGGCAGGGTCATACCGAGACCGTCTTGTATCAGGAAAGATATAAGATAGCCCTGTTTTTCAATCCATTGCATTGCAGTACCGGTTCCGCCCAAGATAGGCATAATCATAGAAGATTTAAAATCCGGTTTTTTAGTTTTTTTGATTTGCTGATGATTGTTCTGAGAGCCGATTTGGCCGTTGATTGCGCTAATTTTCAATATTATATCCCTACCCGACTAAAGTGTAACCTGTACACTATTATAATGATATATGCAAGTTATAACAAGATAGAGTATATACGATTGTTAGAAAAATTTACAAAAACTTTTTTTTAACCGCGGATTGTACTCCGCTCAAGAGCGCGTACGAATTTTGTAGGCAGGTTCTCTTTAGGATTAATTGAACCTACTAAAATAGTCTTGCAGCCTAAAAGCTTACCTGCAAGAATATCCGTTAGCGGGCGGTCTCCGACCATTACCGCACAGCACGGCTCTATTCCTACGGATGCTAAATATTCTCTCATTATTTTGGGGTTCGGCTTGTTTGCACGGCCTATTACCCTGCAAGGAGCTATTTTTGACGCATTTTCTATATATTTTTCATTCTTGTTATTAGATATTATTGCAACTTCAAAATCTTTCAGGAATGTATTAAACCACTCAACCGTCTCAGGAAGAAAATCGGCGGATTTTGAGACCATAACCGTGCTGTCCAAATCAAACATTACGCATTTTATTCCTTGAGATTTCAGTTCGGCAAAATCTATTTCATAAATACTTTTTAAATTATAATCAGGTTTCATTAACATTATTTTATCCCTACCGTTCTGGCAAGCGCATATTTATACTCTTTTGGTGCTCTGGTGAATTTTACCAGAAGCTCGCCATTTGTGTTTGCAAGTTCTAAATCTTCATCTTTCAAATTTTTTATCTCCGTAACCTGAGTGACAAATTTTTCAGACGGAGAAATTATTTCTATATCCTCATTCTTATTAAATTTATTTTTAGTTTTAATTTTATAATATTCTCCGTCAAAGTCATGAATTTCGCACAAAAAGTCTGCTCCTGCAAGCCCTTTAGATATATCATAGCTGTAACCGTCTTTGGGGTAGCCTTCACCTAAGTAAAAACCTGTTGTGTAACCGCGGTTTCCTACTTTTAAAAGCTCCTGATAATATTCTTCCATATCCGCATCAGGATTTTTCATAACGGTATCAATTGCTTCTCTATAAGCCTTTGCAACAGCAGAAACATAATAAAGACTCTTAGTTCTGCCTTCTACTTTAAAAGAATCAATTCCGGCTTCAATCATTTCTTTTAAGTGGCGCACAAGACAAAGATCTTTTGTGCTCAGAATATGCGTTCCCTTTTCGTTCTCTTCAATCTCGTAATACTGTCCGGGGCGGGTTTCTTCTACAAGCTTGTAGCTCCACCTGCAAGGCTGCGAGCAGTTTCCCGAATTAGCTTTCCTTTCGCCGTCGGTCATGTAGTCGCTAAGCAGACATCTTCCGGAGAATGAAACACATTGTGCGCCGTGAATAAAACATTCCAATTCCATTTCAGGAACTTTTTCTTTAATCTCCGCAACATCTTTTATCGGGAGCTCTCTTGCTAAGATAGCTCTTGTTGCTCCGATATCCTGCCAGAACCTTACTGCTTCATAGTTTAAAATATTTGCCTGCGTGCTTACGTGAATATCCGTATCCGGCATATATTTTTTGGCCATACGCATAATCCCTACATCGCTTATGATTAAAGCATCCGGATTAGAATCGGCAATTTTATCCATACAGCTTTCTAAAAGTTTTATATCGCTGTTAAAGGGGTATATATTTAGTGTGAGATAAGCTTTTGCGCCCATTTCTCTTGCGGTATCAATTGCATACTTCAAATTATCTAAAGTAATCAATTCTCCTTTGCGCATAGCTCTCAAACTAAAATCTACCACGCCTAAATATACGGCATCCGCGCCATATTTAACGGCATACTTAAGTTTTTCAATATTACCTGCAGGCATTAATAATTCCGGTTTGTTCATAATTTGATATTAACATAAACCAATATTGAAAAAAATAATCTCCATACAAAATACGCGGTAAATTAAATACACCGAGTTTATTTATCGGGTTTCACTCGGCATTTAAAGCTTTTAAATTCAAAGGAATTAAATCCTTTTTCTTTGCCCCGAGGACTTTTTCAATACCTTTTGCTAAAAATTCTTTTGATACAATACTGCAAGCAGACGCTAAAACGCCTAAAGATACAACATTTGTAACTTTACTTGTTCCTAAATCATTAGCAAGTTTAGTCATTGGTGCAAAAACATATTTGATATCATTTCTTGGTCTTGCCTCGGCGACAAGAGTAGAATTCGCAATAATTGTTCCGCCGGCTTTAACTCTTGTTATAAATCTGTCGAAAGACTGCTGATTAAGAACTATTGCGTAATCTGTATCCTGTTTGTGAACAGAGCTTACTTCACTATCAGAAACAACTATTTCGCAGTTTACGGTTCCGCCCCTCATTTCGGCTCCATAGCATGGATACCACGTAACATTTTTGCCTTCAATCATAAATGCATTAGCTAAGATTGTTCCGGCAAGCAATATTCCCTGTCCTCCAAATCCTGCAAATATAAAATTAGTTTCCATTAATTAACCTCCTTGAATACTCCAAGCGGGAATATTGGTATCATCTCGTTTCTAACTCTTTCATGAGCTTCTTCCGGTGTCATATGCCAATTTGTAGGACAAGAAGAAAGTATTTCAACAAAGCCGAAGCCTTTTCCGTCAAGCTGTGTTTGGAAAGCTTTTTTTATAGCCTTCTTAGCTTCATTAATATGAGCAACGCTATCCAATGCTACACGGGCAGAAAATGCTGTTCCGTCACACAGGGCAATATGCTCGGCAATCTTTATCGGATACCCAAAGTATTCAGCATTTCTGCCGGTTGGAGATGTCGTTGTAACCTGTCCCATCATTGTTGTAGGCCCCAGCTGGCCGCCTGTCATACCATATGTTGTATTATTTATACAAATAGCAGAAAGATTTTCGCCCCTCAGAGCCGAATGCATTGATTCTGCAAGTCCGATTGAAGCGAAATCTCCGTCCCCTGAATATGTGAATACAAACTTGTCGGGTCTTGCTCTCTTAACCCCTGTTGCGGAAGCCAAAGCTCTGCCGTGCGGAGCTTCCACACAATCTATATCAAGAAAATCATATAAAAATACCGAACACCCCACAGAAGTAGATGATATAGTATTTTCTCTAAGCCCCAATTCATCAAGAACTTCTGCCACAAGCCTTATTGCAATACCATGGTCGCAGCCGGGGCAGAATGTGTATCTGAAATCTTTTTTCATTGATTTAGGAATACTAAAAACCTGTTGCATAATTATTTTCTCCTACAAACTTGCCGCTAATTGTTTTCCGCCCCTCAAGACATTTTCAACGGATGAAACAATTTCTTCAACACTTAACCACTCTCCGCAAGCCCTGTTTATGAGACTTACATCAGAGAGTCCTTCTACAGCATATTTAACATCCTTAAACATTTGCCCCATATTCATTTCTACAACTGCAAACTCTTTTCCTTTTTCTGCAAGAGCATGAATTTGTTTATGCGGGAAGGGATTTAATGTCACGGGTCTAAAACAGCCTGCTTTAATACCTTTTGCTCTTAAGACTTTCATAGCGGCTTTTATATTTCTTGTCATAGAGCCGAATGCAACAAGAACGATATCCGCATCATCGACTTCAAATTCTTCGTATGTTGTTTCATTTTCGGCTATTACTTCAAATTTCCTGTGTAAATCACAGATATGCTGAATTTGTTTCTTTTCATCAGTTGCAACCGAATATATCTTTCTTGCTTCTCTGCCTTTTGCACCGGTTAAAGCCCACGAAGAAACATCCACTTCAGGATAAGGATACTCTCCGAAACTTGCAGGCTCCATCATCTGCCCCAAAAGCCCGTCCGCAAGAAGTATAACAGGATTTCTGTATTTCTGCGCAAGATAAAATGCTCTATAAGTTAAATCAACACATTCCTGTACCGTAGCCGGCGCAAGCACGATTAAGTTATAATCACCGTTTCCTCCGCCGTAAACCGCCTGATTATAATCTCCCTGAGCCGGATAAATATAACCCAGACCGGGGCCTGTACGCATTACATTTACCAGAACAACAGGTAATTCATCTGATGCTGCATATGAAAGAGCTTCCTGCATCAAAGCTACCGCGCAAGATGATGAAGAAGTCATTGCTTTAACCCCTGTAGCAACTGCTCCCATAACCATATTAATTGCGGCTAATTCACTTTCTGCGCAAACATATCCGCGCCCGAGTTCTTGCATCTTTCCGCTCAAATACTCGCCTATTTCTGTCTGAGGCGTAATCGGATATCCGAAATAACACTGGCACCCTGCATTTACAGCAGCCTGCGCTATTGCATAATTCCCTTTTATTAAAACTTTTTCTTCTCTGTTTGTCATTTTATCTCCAGTGGTTTAGTTAGTGACTAGTGAATAGTGAATAGTGATTAGACTTATTTTTTATTTACCGTATTACTCGTGACTTAAAATAGTAAAATTCTATTCACTATTCACTATTCACTAGTCACTAACTTCATCTCCATACTTCCGTAATTGCCATATCCGGGCATCTTTTAGCGCACATGGCGCATCCGATGCACTCATTTTTCTCATCAACAAACTCTACCATGTAATCTCCGAGCCTGTTAGTCTTGTCACTTTTCTTAATTAGTCCCTTAGGACAAGTTGTCGTGCATATATAACACGACTTACAACGATTTTGGTCTATAACTATCTTTCCCATACGAACTCCTGTGTCTAATAAAAGATTATAGCACTAACAATATTTTCAGACCTATTTTGTAAAGAATTGTAACAATTTAAATCAAAAAGTGTTATTAATTTTCCGGATGTGGAATTAAGAAAATATAGGACAAATGCAAGGACGCATTCGTAGGATGTGATCGCCAGAAAGGAGTAAAAAAATGGCACTAACAATCAACACAAACATTTCATCCCTCATCGTTCAGTCAAACTTGAGCAAAGCAACAAGCTCTTTGAACGACGCAATCGAAAGAATGACCACCGGTTACAAGATTAACCACGCGGCAGACAACGCAGCAGGTTATTCAATCGCTACTAACTGGGAAACTCAATTGGGTTCTCTTGATGTAGCAGCAGACAACGCAGCAACAGGTGCTGACATGTTGACAACATTAGAAGACACTTATGCTCTTGTATCTTCTCACTTGCAGCGTGTAAGAGACTTGACAGAACAGGCTGCAAACGGAACCTACGGTTCTGATTCATTAAAAGCTATTCAATCAGAAATCACAGCAAGACTTCAAGAAATCGATCGTATTGCTGCAAACTGTGAATTTAACGGTTTGAATATGATGGACGGTTCAATGGGTACAATTGCTCTTCAGGTAGGTTTATATAGCGATGATTCCAGCCAAATTGAATTGGATGAATCATTATTTAAGAAGGGTGATGTAGAATCATTATTCCAAACTTATGCAACAGTTCCCGGCGGTGATAACTCGCTTGAAGGTATTGCAAAAGCATGTTCAGGTTATGATGGAACAAAAATTACCGGTGGACAATCTGCAATGCTTGATGAAATCGATAAAGTTATTAATGAGATTTCAGCACGTGCAACAACTTTAGGTTCTGCTCAAAACAGAATTGAATCTGCTATTGAATCAATTGGTGTTCAATCTGAAAATATTACATCATCATTGTCAACATTAAGAGATGCAGATGTTGCGGAAGAATCTTCAAACTACATAAAAGCACAGATTTTACAACAGGCTTCAGCTACATTACTTGCAACTGCAAACCAAACCCCGAGTATAGCACTGAACTTGTTATAATTTTGAGGGGGTATATTTACCCTGAAAAGCAAGGACTTTTAGTCCTTGCTTTTATGTTATAATAAAGAAAGAGTAGTTAGATGAGGTAAGCATGTACGAATTCCCTTTTGAGCTGGATGATTTTCAAAAAGATGCGTGTAATTGTATTACGGAAGGTAAAAGCGTTGTAGTCTGCGCCCCTACCGGAGCCGGAAAAACAGTTATAGCAGAGCACGCCATTCATTGCGCCTTAAAAGAAGGGAAGAAAGTTTTTTATACAACACCTCTGAAAGCTTTATCCAACCAGAAATACAACGATTTTTCAGAAAAATACGGTTCCGAAAAAGTCGGACTTCTTACCGGTGATACTTCAATAAACAGAGGCGGACAAATTGTTGTTATGACGACAGAAGTATTCAGAAATATGCTTTACGGCACTAATTTCGGTTCTGTTACAGATAACCTTAAAGATGTAAAATACGTTATCTTAGATGAAGTTCATTATATGAATGATGAACAGAGAGGAACGGTTTGGGAAGAAAGTATAATCTATTGTCCGACAAATGTTCAGATAATTGCTCTCTCCGCAACGGTTGCAAACGCGGATAAACTTACTGAATGGATTAATACGGTACATTCAAAAACGGAACTTATTAACACTGATTTTCGTCCTGTGCCGTTGAGATTTTATTATTTTGACTCATCCCAGCCGAATACTCTGCTTCCGCTCCTTACGCCAAACGGAACTTTGAATAAAAAAATTAAGCCGGAAAAGAAAGTCTTTAGGCGCGGAAAAGCCGTTCAAAAGCGTAATACGGTAAAAGATGTGGTCAGAAACCTGCAGGAAAAAGATATGCTTCCTGCAATATATTTCACGTTTTCAAGAAAAAAATGCGATGAACAGATGGAAAACTGTGCATCACTCTGCCTGGTAACTCCTAAGGAGCAGGAAGAAATCAGACGCATCATTGATGATTATATAGCGGAAAATCCGTATTTATACAAAAATAAACATATTGAATACCTGCTTTTAGGCGTAGCTTCGCACCATGCAGGACTGCTTCCGGGCTGGAAAGTATTAGTCGAAAAGCTTTTCCAGAAAGGGTTAATAAAAGTAGTTTTCGCAACTGAAACACTCGCAGCAGGAATTAACATGCCGGCGCGTTCTACGGTTATAAGCTCAATAAGCAAAAGAACAGACAGCGGCCACAGAAATCTTACTCCGAGTGAATTCCTCCAGATGTCGGGTCGTGCAGGCAGACGCGGGATGGATGAAATAGGATATGTTGTAATTGTCGGCTCTCCCTTCCAGACCCCAGAGGAAGTCGCAGAGCTGGTATTGAGTGACGCGAATCCGCTTGAGAGCAAATTCTCTCCGAGCTATTCAATGGTTCTTAATCTGCTTCAAAGGTTTACTCTGGATGAAGCTAAAGAACTTGTACTGAAAAGTTTCGGATATTATTCTTCTAATTCAAGAATTGAGCCGCTTTTACTTTTGCACGACCAGTTTAGTGAAAAAATAAACGAGTGTAATTCTTTTGTATGTTATTGTAATAAAACTAATGAAGATTTGCTTGAATACAATAAAATAAGGGAAATATACGTTCAAAACAGGCGTGTATTCAAAACTATACAGAAACAGGAAAAAAAGAAAAACCGCCCGCTTTCAGATGACGCAAGAGAATTCGGGCGCCAGACAAAAGAAATGCTTCATAAAATGCATTCTTATGAGTGTGACACCTGCAAATTGTTTAAAAAACACATGAAAAATATTGACGTCCTTAACCGTTATGAAGCAAAGCAAAAGGAATTAAACAAGGAAATCGAAAGACAGAAAGATATTTTCTGGAACAAATTCCTTTCGCACAGAGCCGTTCTGAAGGAATACGGATATTTAAAAGAAGATTATCCGACAGAGAGAGGAGTTACAATCTCCCAAATCCGCTCGGAAAACGAACTCTTCTTAGCACAGATTATATTTTCAGGAGTTCTTGAAGGGCTTACGCCTGCAGAGCTTGCGAGTGTTGTCTGCGCAATTACTACGGAAGATATGCGTGCGGATTTGTATTCAAGATTACCTCTCTCTCCTAATGTCAGAAAACGATTGAATAAAATTAAGGATATTAAGCGGGATTTGGATAAAAAACAGAAAAAATACGATGTTGAAGATCCGATGTACATTAATGCCTTCTACTCTCCGCTTATTGAAATGTGGGCAACAGGCTCTGAGTGGGATGATATAATCGATCAGGTTGATATGGGAGAAGGCGATATTGTAAGATGCTTTAAGCGCGTAATAGATGTCCTGCGCCAGTTCTGCACAATATCTAATATACCGGAAGATTTGGTATTTACAGCGCGCGAAGCTATTGATTTAATCCAAAAAAGCCCTATAGACATTGACTAAGATAAATAAACCAAACAGCTGAGAATTTATTGATGTTTTATATTTAATGTAAAAAACCGCTACTATTGCACAAAGGAGTGAATACTAACAGACTTGCACAACAACCGGTCATTCTGAGAGCGAAAACAACCGTTTAGTAAGCCCGAAGAATCCCTTATACTTTTTAATAAGCTTTTTATATCGGGGCAGACTTTAATCTAAGCACTAAAATAATGTAAAAACAACAATATCGAAACCGTATAATTATCTCGGGAATATCGTCTTAACAATTTTGTCTCCGGCTTTAAAATAACCATACTCCTCACCGGAAAAATCTAACTGAGGTTTTACTTTTTGCACGGTCTGTTTACATTCGGATAATTTTGCTGCTTTGGTATAAATTTGCGGTGTTATTTTTATCATAAAAAACTCCTTTATTTTTATGAAAACCGCTGAAAATAAAATTTGCTATTCTTCAGGAACTTCAATTTCAACATCATCAACATCATCTTGATCTTCTTTTTTAATGATATCAATGACATTCTTAGCCATCTCTTTAGCAATAACCCCTCTTGTAGCATCAGGGCAATTCTGAAGCAAGCTGATGGCGGTTCTTAAAGTTCCGTCCAGGTCATACCATCTGCCATGTTTTGAATCATCAAGAACATCTTCCGCTGCTGAGACAATATCCTCTACAGATTCGTATTCCGTATTGGAAAGATGATGCTCTGTAATTATTTTAATCAAGTTCAATGCAACCTTAATTTGCGTTTCATCATCAGACTCCTCAAGAGTTTTCATAGCTGAAGATAAAACCGGATCTTTGTCATACCAGCGTCTTTGATTTGTAGTAAACTCTTCCTTCATAAAAACCTCCTGACAATCTGATTCACGCAAGTATATTATACTATATATTTTTGTTTTTGTAAAATTTTAAGCTTCAGACTTAGACGCAATATTATATAAAACACGTTTTCTGATTGATATCGGAAGTATCTTTAACTCTATATTTTTATCTATAAGTCCCGTTGAATTTTCGCTGACAATATTTCTTACCCGTCTGTCAGCAGTTTTAACCTGTGTATTATACAGCCCTGATATTATCAAATCTAAATCATCTTCATTTGCATTAGGTCGTTTTAACATAACATTATCCGCATAATTCGCATCTTTTACAATTACGCAATGACCATTCAGCGAAAACTCCGTATCAACATAACCGGTTTCCGTAATATGGTTTTTAACCGTAATCTCATTTCCTATTTTATCAGTTATTGAGTAAGATATCAATTCATTTTTTTTGCTTATACTCTCTACAACGATTCTCTGATTTTCGTCCTTATATTCAATAACACGATTAAGTACATCATAGGCATATTGCTGATTCAAAAACAACTGCCGATTCAGATACATTTTCCTGTTTACAATTCTGTCTAAGCTATCATACTGATATGTTACCGATATTTCATTATTCTTGTTTATTTTATTAATACCCGTAATTCTTTTTAAGCCATCATACTCATAATGTATTTCATAAGCGCAGTTCCCGTCTTTTTTATATATATATTTATCGGTTATTCTGTCTTCTTCATACTTTTCTCTGCGTGAAAGCTTATCATATCTGTAATGTTGAACTGATGTAATGTT
>CALUPN010000020.1 GCA_944322625.1 Candidatus Gastranaerophilales bacterium
CTCCCTCAAAAGGGATGGAGCCAGCGCCAAGTGCAGAGCTTCCCTTCCCCGGTGAGGCACTACTGTCCGAGATAAAGTTATAAACAACTGTCATATACTACTACATAACTGCAATTGCGGCACATTCCCTAATGTCTAGACATAAAAAAGACCCCTCACCCGAATTTCTAAGTTTCGTTTACACTCAACTTGAAATTCTTCCCTCTATCTTGGATTTGCTCCACGCTCACAGAGCTTCACCTTCAAGCCTCACGGCTTAGCCGGTTCAGTCTGTTCGCTATCCGGACTCTCCCATTTACCCCTCCGTCCGCAAATCCGCTCCCGCAAGGGGCGAGGGGACAGCCACGCCTGGCGTGAAGCTTATCCTCCCCGACAGATTGACCTCTGTGTGGGAGGGTCGAAATCTTTGATTTCGGGGAGGGGTTTTATATAGGGATTGGGTTAATATTTTTTACTCCTAAAATTTATCTCGGACAGTAGTGCCTGGTGAGGGAAGATTAGGATGGGTGCCGGTCCGTTAGAGATTATAAAAATAAAAAAAGTGCGGATTGAAAATTTTCAATCCGCACCATATCTGATTGGGAAATATGTATTCTAGCCTAAGACATCTTCCAAATCGCCGAGGATACCTTCATGGTTTCCGCCGCAATTACATTCGCAAGTTACCTTACCGGTTACATCAACTGTTACCTTGTGGTCTTTTATTGCAGCTAAGATATCATCCAGTTTTGCCATCAAATTAGTATCATCATACTTATCGTCTTTGATGTTATTAAGGACATTAATGATAGTATCCATTTTTTCTAAAATTTCCTTGTCATTTGCATTAGATATATTCTTGAATTCATTTAATGCATTCAGGATGGCTGTTGTGTTAGCATCATTCTTATCCATCTTTGCAAGAATTTCATTTTTAGCAGTTTCGATTGTTACATTGATAACATCCATTTTGCCGTCGATACTTTCAAGCAAGCCATTATTTTTAGCTGTTAGTTCTAACAACTCGCTGAGCATTTTCTCGACTGATGATAGATCGACATTACCATTGCCGCCGCCATTGACTTTAATGTTTGCAATAGCATCAATAATAGCTTTCGCTTCAGCCTTTCTGTTACTATCCATACTATCAAGTTTTTCAAGCACCTTGTTGAGTAATTCCATAACAGCTTTACCTGTATCAGAACCGTTGTTTACAACATTTAGAATTTGTGTTAGTTTGCCTGAAATGTCTACTCCGAGTGTATTGATTGCATTTAAAATCTCTTGTTGATATTTTTCGTCTTGACCTTGAATTTTAGCAAGTAATTGAGCAATTGCATCTAATTTATCACCATTACCCTGAGCTGCTTCAAGAATGTCGAATACAGCGTCACCATATTTTGCAACCATATCAAGAACTTTTTGCTGGAATTCCTGATCCTGATTTTGAATTTTATTCAAGAAGAAGTTAACATCATCGATTTTGTCACCATTTTTACTGATAGCTTCAATGATAGCCTTGATATCTTCTTTGGATACACCATTTTCCATCATTGTGAGTAGTTTATTCAGTAATTCATTTGTAACATCAGCTTTTGCGTTACCGTCTTCTACAAGCTTGGTTAATTTTTCTAATGCTGCTTTAACATCTTGATCATTATCAAATGATTGATTAATTTGATTTATTACTGTATCAAGTTTATTGTTAATGCTTGCCAGTAAATTAAGGATTTCTACAAGTTTTTCACCATCAGACTTATTAGAATTCTGAATTTCATCAAGTTTTTCTAAGATATCTGCCTGAATTTCACCATTAACCTCAAGTTGTAAAAGCAGGTTCGTAACCATACTCATAAGTGTTGCAACATTCTGATTACCTTCTTTTATCGCATTTAAAATGTCATTAAGCTGCTTGCTGTATTCCGGCATGCTAGCAACTAAATCAGTTAAAACATTGACTGTTTCTTTTACTTCTAATAAAGCTTTTAAAATTTCTTTGTCAGTTTTACCACTAGCGTCAATTCCATTCTTAATTTCTTCTAATAATATATTATTTTTAGTTAAGCATTCAACTAAAACTTCTAATACTATAGCACTATTACCAACTTGAGCAAGAATTTGTTCTATAGTCATTCCTTGAGAAATTTGGTTTTCAAGAATTTGTTTCAAAATATATAACTGAGCCTCTGAAACCTGTTTAATGTCAGTAACCTTTTCATTAATTTCTTTTATTACATCCTCAAGAGAGCTGTTAGGGTTAATGTCCAGCTCTACCGTTGCTATCTGAATATTCTCCATACCTATATTTGTATCACTGCAGCTTGCCATTGCTATTACGGCAAAAGCCATCGCTGCTCTGCCTGCAGAACTTGAAGCAACTCTTGAGGCTAATGCCGCAGCACCGGCAGCTAAACCGCCTGTTGCAGCTGCGTATGCTATTCCAACAACAGATACAACAAGACAAGCAGCAACAACTTCGTCAGGAAGATCGATTAAACCCAGTCCGGGTATAAATTTACCTAAAAAGGCTTGTAATTTGCTGGCTTCTTCTTTAGCACCAGCCGTATCGCCTTGCTCCAGCTTTTCTGCAGCACTTGCAGCTAAATCCGTAGCAGTCTTTTTATCTTCATTTGATAAGCCTGCCCAGCCTTGTTGAACTTTATCATTAAGACCTGCATATTCTTTCCCTAATCCGTAACGCTCGGCTGTATTAGCGAAATCTGCAGATACAGCTTCAGGGCTTGAATTCCGGATGCCGGCAGCTGCAGTACTATTCCGGTTGCCGCCTTTTACTCCGTCTGTCGCTGTTCCTGCAGCAGTGCCGCCAGTAGTTCCTGCTTGTGCAAGAGCAGAATTTCCTTCTGCCGCAACATCAGCTGAAACTCCTTTGCCATTCGGAGTCTTAGCACCGTCAGGAGTTACAACTGCAATAAATTTTTCTGCTTCTTTTGCTCCGCGAGTCCAGAAATTTTTAATTGTATCTATAAACCCGTATTTAGCATCTGTCCTTTGTTCCATATGCATTTCCGGTGCATCGGGATAAACCTGTACACTAATTTGTCCGTTGTCATTTATTATAAAAGAGTCAATCTTAAATGTATCTTTTAAGTCTTGCGCAGAAATGCTGTTTCCGAATTTATCGTAAACTCTATATGATGCACCTTCCGCACCGTCAATACCAACTGCTACTATGTTGAACGTTTGTGCTCCGATTTTTAATTTAGCATGTGCAACTTTAGCATCGCCATATTTCCGGAATTCAGCTTTATCACCGATTTCTCCGCCGCCTAAAGGATTTAGCATTTCAGATAACAATTCGGATAGTTCTTCTTTTGACACACCGTATTGCTGTGCACTTTGTTCTACTGTAGCTCCGGAATTAATACAATAATCCAAAGCTTTTTGTAAATTAGAATCTACTGTAGTCATTTTAACTCCTTTCTATATTTTCGTAACAATACAATCCTACTTTTCCCATAGATAACGGCATTTTTTTCAAAAACTTTAGAAAATTTTCAGAAATTGTTACAAAAATTTACAATGCAAGGTGCAAAGATGCATTGTTTCTATATTCCTCATGTTGTTATGTTTTATAAAAGTATTTAAATTCTCAAAAATTGTCTAAATATTAAGAAGTTGTTACATTTTGTATATAAAAAATTCAAAGAATACTCTAAAAGATTGATTGAAAAACTTTTAATAAAGTTTTATTCTTATCTTGAGAGGTCTTTTGTGAAAAAACATTTATTAAAGAAACAAATATACCAAAAAGAATTACAAATAAAAAAAATGCATTTACACCGCTCATCTTCGGACGTATGTGACCAATTGTACAATACTCTGATTTTAGAAAAGGCTATTCTGAAAAAGGAACTTGAGAAATTGGAAAAAAATCCGTTATTGGAAAAAATAAAAAAAGTTTTTCCGAAAAAAGAAAAGCTTATATGTGACTATTTTAAAGGGGTTTGAATTTTTTGTAAGTTTTTCTGAGTTTATGGTATAATTTTCTGTGAAGGGGAATTATGCTGAAGATAAATTACGATTCTAAAAGATCTATACGCGGAGCGTTCGGAGAGGAGTTAGCAGCTCTGGGAGAAAATAATCCCGCTATCGTGGCTCTGGATGCCGATTTATCCGGCTCGACTCAAACAGCAATTTTTGCAAAAAAGTTCCCCGGTAGGTTTTTTGATGTCGGTATTGCTGAGCAGGATTTGATGACAACTGCGCTTGGCCTGTCATTGACGGGGAAAATTCCGTTTGCGGCAACTTTCGCTGTCTTTGCAACAGGGAGAGCTTACGATCAAATCAGAAACTCTGTTTGTTATCAAAAAGCTAATGTAAAAATTATCGGCGCTCACGGCGGAATTACTGTCGGGGAGGATGGAGCAAGCCATCAGGCGCTTGAGGATATCTCGCTTATGCGGGGGCTTCCTAACATGACGGTTATTGTTCCGGGTGATTACGAGCAGACAAGGCAGTCCGTAAGATTTGCCTCTGAATGCAACGGGCCTGTTTATATAAGACTTTCCAGAATGAACGTGCCGGATGTATTTGACCGGAACTATAAATTCGACTTGAATAGAGCGGTTATTCTAAAAGAAGGTTCTGATGTTACATTATTTACCTGCGGTGATATTCTCTCAGAAGTTATAAGAGCTGGTGAAATATTGGAGCAAAAAGGTATTTCGGCTGAAATCGTGAATATTCCGGTGATTAAACCGCTGGATAGCGAAACGGTTTTAAAAAGTGTTAATAAAACTAAGCTTGCAATAACAGTAGAAAACCACTCTGTTATAGGCGGTTTAGGCTCGGCAGTGTGCGAAGTGCTGTCGGAAAATGCACCGAATAAAGTTTGCAGAATAGGAATTAACGATTGTTTCGGGCAGAGCGGAAAGCCGGATGAATTACTGAAATTTTACGGGCTTGATGCGGAAAGTATTGCAAATAAAGTTATTGAGTTAAAGAAATGATACAATTAAGATCTGTTACAAAAAAATACAAAAATAATTATGCACTAAAAAATATCAATCTTGATATTTTATCGGGAGAATTTGTTTTTATAACGGGAGCTTCGGGTGCGGGGAAGTCGACTCTTATTAAAATGCTTTATAAGGAGGAAACTCCTACAACCGGAACTGTTTTAATAGGCGGAATTAATATTGCAAATCTGCCGCCGGAGAAAGTTCCTAATCTTAGACGTTGCATGGGAATAGTATTTCAAGATTATAAACTTTTGCAAAACCAAACAGTATACGATAATATTGCATATGTTATAAGAACGCTGGGCATAAGTTCCTCTGATATACGCAACAGGGTGACCGGTGCGCTTAAAGTTGTAGGGCTTTTGGATAAAGCAAAAGCTAAGCCCTCTGAATTATCTGGCGGCGAACAACAGAGAGTAAGTATTGCAAGAGCTTTGGTTAACGGACCGCCGCTGCTTATTGCGGATGAACCGACCGGAAATCTTGATCCTAAGAATTCTTTGGAAATTATGCAAATTCTGGAACAAATTAACCAGAGAGGTATTACGGTGATTGTTTCTACACACGATTATACGCTGGTAGATCGATTCAGAAAAAGGGTGCTGACCCTTGATAAAGGTGAGATTATAAGAGACATTCAGGCAGGTACTTATGGACAATAGCAGACAGCAGTTAAAAAAGACAGTGAAAAAACACATCCCTAAAGATTGGTTGTGCGAACTGCGTATTGCTTATCGTATTGTTATGGAAGCTGTCAATGATATACGAAGAACCGGTATTATTAACCTTGTTATAATAACAACAATGGCGGCTATTTTAACACTGTTCGGGGTTTTGTTCAGATTTACTCTCTCCCTTTCAACTTTTGCAAACGAACTCGGTAATGTTTTGGAAATTTCCGTTTACTTGAAAAATAATACCGACCCTTCCATCGTAAAAGACAGGATAAGAGAGATTAAGCATGTCAAAGGCGTTACTTTAAAGACAAAAGAAGAGTCTTGGAACAGTCTGAAACAAGAACTCGGATTGCATGATATTTCTAATCCTCTTCCCGATACATTAAGAGTTCGTGTTGATAAACCGGAAAATATAGGTGAAGTGTTTACTCAAATTAAGCCTATAGCCGGGGTGGAGGATATTGGCTACGCAAAAGAGCTGGCTAAAAAAATGCAAGTTTTAACAAATGTAGTGAATACTACGATGATTTTTGTTATAATAATATCAGCAGCCCTTACAATTACAATTATCAATAATACAATTCAGCTGGTAATACAATCAAGAAAGGATGAAATAGAAATTATGCGCTTGATGGGTGTAAGTAACTGGTATATTAAAACCCCGCTGGTTATGCAAGGAGCTTTCTACGGCTTTGTTTCATCAGTTATTGCAGTAATTCCTCTGAATTGGGTTCAGGGTCTGTTGATTAATGTACATAAATTTTTCTTGATTCCTACTCCGCAATATGCGCAAAATATAGTTATTATAGCGTTATTACTTATCGGTACGGCATTTGGCGCAAGCGGAAGTCTGTTGTCAATCAAGAAACACTTACAGGTATAAGAAGGTGAATTAATATGGATAAAACTATAGAATTAGTAAACAATGTGAAAGACATACATGCGATGCCGAATGTTATAGTCAGAGCTTTGAATATAATGAAAAAGCCTACGGCAAGTATGAAAGAGCTCGGTGATATTGTAATGTATGACCAGTCTTTAACCATAAAGATTTTAGCACTTGTAAATTCCGCTTATTACGGTTTTTCGCAGCAGATAAGCTCTATCAGTATTGCTCTTTCGCTTTTAGGAATGGTAAAAGTGAAAAACATTATTGTAGCGGTTGCGATGAAACCAATGATGTCAAATCAGGGCGATAAGGAGCTCTGGAAACATTCTATGCGTGTTGCGGCTGGCTGTGAGTATCTTGCTAATTTGACGAAAATTATGGATTCAGACGAAGCTTTTATTGCGGGATTTGTACATGATGTCGGTAAAATGGTTTTGCATATGTCAAATGAAAAACTCTATAGCAAAGTAATTTCAGCCGTGAATGACGGGGCGGATATACTTGATGCCGAAAAGAAATACTTTGACTCTGACCATGTTAAAACAGGCGCTTTGCTTGCAAAAAGATGGCAGCTTCCTATTTTACTTGCAAATATAATTTCATATCACCATACGCCTTCATTATCTTCAATTCCTGTTCCTTGCAATCTGGTTTGTTTAGTAGATAAACTGGTTCAGGAAAATTTTAATCAAAACGTTCTGGATAAAGATTTTGTTAAAACCTTGGGAATAGATTTTGCTGATATTGATGATTTGAGAACTACAATTATGCAAAAAGCTGAACTGTTGATTTCAGAGTTAGCGTAAGGTGGCAAATGCAAAACAGAATAGTCTTGGTTTCGGATGATTCTGATTTCTTTGAGTACATTCTTTCAAGGTTAAAACTCAGAAAGAGTGACGAGATATTTCGTTACGGTTTTGATTCTGTTTATAGTAAAATTCAGTTGTTTAAGGCTGCTGCAGTTATCATTAACAGTGAAGGTAATAATTTAAAAACAATAGAATTGTTAAAATTATTAAAAGAGGCTGCTGTTATAATATTTGCATATAATATAAACAGTGATTTTGTACAAGAAGCTTCTATGGCCGGTGCTTTGAATTTTATTACTCCTTTTTGCGACGAAAAAGAGTTTGATGCAAAAATTACCGGTGCTTTGAGGGTTGCATCACTTATGAGTAAAAATCAGCAATATAGGGATATTCTTGTAAAAAATAATGTTTTGAAGAGCGGTAATGAAATTTTTTTGGATTATGAAAATATTTTGGATAAAGAACTTGAAAGTATCAAGGCAGAGGCTTTAAATGCGGTTCTTGTCGCTATATCTCCAAACGAAAAAACTAAATTTCTGATAACTCCGGAGCAGATTGAAATTAATATTATTAATAATATAAGAAAGAATGATATATTAATGAGTTTTGCTCCAAGCAAATATTTTTTGCTTTTGCATAATACTAATATTGAAAATGCGGAAAAAATATGGGCTAAGATAAAAGTAGCTTTGCCGGAAAAAATTTATGCCGGCTTTGCGAATGTAGCTTATAAAACACGACAGCAGCTTGTAAATGAGGTTTTGAATAAGCTGCATGAAGCAATTAATTGTGATGTTTCCGAAAGAAATTCTGCTGAAATCAGTGTTACAGGAGACAATTTTAAGCTTTTCAGGCAAGAATTTAAGAAAAAGATTGAAAAAATTGTTATTCCGGCATTTTATCACATTCAGCAAAAATATGACGGAAAATTATTCAATATAACCATAGAGCAGACAAACGGGGAAGATTGCAATGAATTAATTTTGCGCAGCAGGCATGTATATGCATCTTTTATGGTAACAAGTCCCGGCTTTTCCAAAATAAATATTGATATAAACTATCGTGGGGCAAAAAATGCAATTCCGCCGAAACGATTGTCTCTGGATCCTCATGAGCTGGAAACGGGATTTTTGGAAGATTTATTGGAACAGTTTATATTAGAATTTCGAAAGGAGATTAACGATGACAATTCTTAACGCTGAAAACAGTCTTGTTCTAATCATTGACATTCAGGACAAACTTTTAAATGCTGTATTTGACAAAACCTTATTGGAAAAAAAAGCGAATATTATTGCAAAAGCAGCAAATATATTGCAAATTCCGGTGATTGTGACAGAACAATATCCAAAAGGTCTTGGTAATACAATTAGTTCTTTAAAAGAGAGTCTTTCTGAAACGACAAAATATTTTGAAAAAACAGCTTTTTCCGCGCTTGAAGATAATGATATATTTGATGCGGTAAAAAGCAGTAACAGAAACCGGATTATAATATTCGGTATTGAAACTCATATTTGCGTTAGTCAGACTGCGGCAGCTTTATTGGAAAAAGGTTATGAAGTAAATGTTATAAGAGATGCTTGCGGCAGTCGTTCCGAGCTTGAGTATGCAGCAGGGCTTACCAGAATGAAAGATAACGGGGCTCATATTATAACTGCGGAAATTGCACTCTTTGAATGGTTAAAAGGAGCTAAACATCCTAATTTTAAAGAAGTTCAAAGTCTGGTTAAATAATACAGCTTTATCAATTTAGAAATATCAGTTCCGATACCGGTAAGAAGCAGCGTCGATTTTTCGTTTGTTCGTTCGTCTTCAATGTTATATTTATTAAAGAGGAGTTCGGATAATTCATATCCGGAGATACCCTCTTTTTTTATAAGTATTTTAGTTATATCATCTCCGTAAAACTGAAGATTTGTAAGTTTTGAACGAATTGATTTTATATTGTTAATTAAGTTTTCAATTTGCTTTTTACCTTTTGATGAATTTAAGAATTTGATATTTGCTTCAATTGTTGCAAGCATAGGGTATGAAGGAGATGTTGTCGAAATCATTTCCAGTTTTGGTTTTGCATCGATATTGCAATTTGAGTGTAAAAGTGCCGTAGGATTAATGCCGCCGGCGGTTTTATGAAGGGATTGAACTGTAAAGTCGGCATAGCCGACAGAGCTTTGAGGTAAATTGTCACTAAAAGGATATAAAGCTCCGTGTGCTTCATCAACAATTAGATATGTACCGTGTCTTTTACAAATTTCGCTTATTGCCGGAATATCGGAAACGATTCCTTCATAACTCGGGGATGTAACAATTATGGCTTTCGGCTTATGTTTCTTCAAAAGCTCCTCTGTATTTTCAAGTTTTTCATAGATACCCCATTCCTTGTTATACGGAAGCGTATATTCAACAATTTCAGCTCCGGCTAACAGTCCTCCGTTTTTATGGCAAGGATGTGCTTTATCCCAAATCAAAAGCGTATCACCTTTTGAGCAACAGGCCAGAACCGCTGCTATAATCCCGCTTGAAGAGCCGTTTGTTAAAAAGTATGTGTGCTTTGTGTTGTATATTTCCGCAGCTTTTTTTTCAGCGGAAAGCAGCGCTTTTTGCGGATTGTATGCGTCTGTTTCCGAAATATCATTGCGGTACCACCGGTAATATTTGTGCATAATTGCTAATTTCCCGCTATGGCTCGGTGTTGTAAAAAGGATTTTTCTGCTTTTATGTTTTAATAATGCGACTAAACTCATTTCTATATTTTAACATTAACAGGTTTTTCTACAAAAAAAATTGACCTTTGGAAAATAACATGTATACTTTTATATACAAACAAAAATTTGTAACGGAGTTTTTATGAGAATAGCAAAAATAAATTTTCAGGGAAAACCTTCAAATTATGCGCAAATAGATAATTTCTTATCACGTTCGGCTCAGCCTGAGCAGGAAGATTTTAAGTGGCTTAAGGAACAGGGGATAACTGATATTATAAATTTTAGAACAATGCACAATCCAGGATTAAATTTTGATGAAAAAGTTGTGGTTGAAGAAAACGGTATGAAATATCATAATATACCGACAACATCAAAATCTCCGCGTGAATATTCCGTGAAAGAATTTTTAGCTTTGTTGGATAATATTATTACAAACGGAGGGAAGGCCCATATTCACTGTAAAGCAGGTGCAGACAGAACAGGTATGTATTCTTTTATTTACAAACAGTTAAATCACATAGATTCTACATCGGCAAATATAGAAGAATGGATTAAAAGAGGACATGATACGCTTCGTTATCCTAATATGATTAATTGGGCAAAAGAAACCGTAAAAAAATTGATATAATCAGATAAATAAAAAGCCGAAATTAATTTCGGCTTTTTATAAATTTTAGACTTATAACTGAAACTAAGCTTCTGCAACAGGTTCTTCTTCAGGAGCAGCTTCCTGTGCTTCAGCGGCTTTAGCAGCTTCTTCAGCTTTTTTTGCTTCTTCTTCCGCTTTCTTTGCTTGAGCTTTTTTAGATAATTTTACAACTTCTTTTTTCTTATAATTTAAGGTTCCGTCATCGTTACAGTTATTAATCAAGTATTTAACTGTTTCTGTCGGCTGCGCGCCTTTTGAAATCCAAGATAAAGCAGATTCTTTGTTGAATTTCATTTCTTTAGTTTTAGGATTATACCAACCTAATTCTTCAACCGGTCTGCCTTCTCTTTTTGTAGTTGAGTTAATAACAATTATTCTGTATGATGGGCTTTTTTTAGCACCGGTTCTTTTTAATCTGATTTTTAACATTTCTTTTTCCTTCTTTTTTCTTACGTGTATGGAGCAATGAACTTGAAACATTTACTCCCGGCCGCTATTATACGGGAAATTAGAGGATTGTACCCGTATAATAAATAAATAAACACAAAATCAGCTTGAAATCAAGTAAATATTTCTGAAATTTATAATAAAGTTTACATATATCGGAGTCAAAAATCTGAACAACTTTTTACCGGCCTGTTTTTATATTTTTGACTTATAGCTATACTCTATTTAATTAACAGATATCTGTGTTATTAATTTTAAAATTTCTCCCTAACACAAAACTAATAAAACTTTTTTATTATTAAACAATGCACTGGTTTAAGGCCGGCTAATAATATGAATAAAGCACAAAGTTTTGTAATACTTTTAGTTATAAGAAAAAGAACAAAAAAACTTTGTTGGAAAGGTTTAAAAATGAAAAATAACAAGCTTGTAATAATGGTATTGTCTTTTAATGAAGACAATCTTATTGAATATTCTGTTAATGAATTATTAATGTTCCTTGATGCAATAATTAATGATGGGCTAGTCAGTGCAGAAAGCAAAATCGTTTTTATAAAGGACGGCAGTTGCGATAAAAATGTTGATATAATATTGTCTTACTGTAAAAATCATGAGAGAGTTGAACTTATTAATTTAAATAAAAATTATGAACAACAATGTGCAATTTTTACAGGTTTATATATGATAAATGCAGATATTTATGTAACAATAGATGTTGATTTAACAGAGGATTTTTTATTAATTATAGAAATGATAGAAAAGTTTTATGAGGGTTATGATGTGATTTTTGATTGTTGTAATAATTGTAAACCCTATTCATTTTTAAGAAAATATGCCGCAAAAATATTTTACAAATTTATAAATTTTAAAGGAATAAAAATAAGAGAAAATCCTTTTAAAACTATATTATTGAGTCGCAATGCAGTCGAGAGAATAAATGAGTATAAGGGGGAGGCAATATCTTTAAGAGAGATTATTCAGTATCTGGGGTTAAAATCTTGCAATATATACAGCGATAAATCTCTTCGACTGACAGAAAAACAAAATAATATTTTAGTATAAGCTAATCGAATCAATTCTTACAAGTTTTTTATCGTTGAACTTGAGGTTTTAGCGGAATCGAAATTATAAAAGTTGTACCATTGCCTTCATTGCTTTCTACTCTTATTGTTCCGTTGTGAAGCTCTACGATATTTTTTACAATTGCAAGACCAAGTCCTGAACCTCCGAGTTTTCTGCTTCTGTTTTTATCTATCCTGTAAAATTTTTCAAATATATGATTCAGGTGTTCTTTTGCAATTCCTATACCGTAATCTTTAACTATCAGTTCAATATTGTTTCCTTTTTTGTCTAAAATGATATCAATTTTATCTGTTTCTGAATATTTAATAGCATTTGTTATGAGATTAGAAAATGCCGTCGCAAGTGCTTCACTGCTCGCGAAGATTTCTGTATGCACATTTTGTAAAAAATTGATTTTTATATCCGTATAATTAAAGCAACTTATTAATCTTTCAAGCATAGAGTTTAAATCAAATGTTTTAAAGTTTTTGTATTCATCCGTTTGTGCAACCTCAGTTTCTGAAAGATAAAGAATATCGTTGACTAATTTATCGATAGATTTTATTTGAAATTGGATTATATCAAAGCATTCTCTGTCTTCTTCAGTGATGGAATCTCTGGTTTCAAGGAGTTCAATTGCTGAATTTATAGCAGTAATCGGGGTTTTTATTTCATGCGTAATATTTTGCAGAAAATTTGATTTGTATTCTTCCAGTTGGGTAAGCCGTGTAATTTGCGTTTTCAATCTTTGAACCATTTTTTTGATAGATAGTGTTAATTCTTTCAATAAGTCAAGTTCCGGTACTTCAATTTCTGTACTCAGATTGCCGTTTGCAACTTCTATTACGCTGTCTTCAAGTTTGTTGAAATTATTCCTTATTTTGTAAAATACTTGAACTAAACCGATAATAAACAGAGCTATGCAAAAAGTGAAAAATATAAATAAATTTCTCTGTGCAGTAATAATAGATTTCATCACGTCAGCCTGAGAAACAGTAAGTTCCAGATAATATTTATCTTTGCCGGTATTAATTGTATTGACGATTCCTATTTTTCTGTCTTTTATAGCATATTTATATATTTTGAATTTGTTATATTTTTTATGAACAATTTTGCTGTCTTTTTCTAACAGTTCGCTTTTATTCATAGGATTTGAACTTGCGATAATGTTTTTATTTTTATCAAAAATTCTAAATTCTACATCCTCGTTAATAAAATCATTACAATATTTTTGAAGTATTGAAAATTTTTTTTGCTCGAGGTACGGAGTTATTGTCCATTCTATTTGACGTTTGAATACCTGTAGTTCTTCGCACTCTTCATCCATATAAGAAGCATTAAATTGTAAAATATTGAATAGTGAAATTATTCCTAAAATAAAGGCAGTAAGTGTAAATGCTATTATTTGATTTACCCAGTACAAATCACGTTTTTTCATTTGTATTCCTTAAGTTTATATCCCATGCCTCTTACAGTTTCAATATTAGCACCAAAACTTCTGAGTTTTCGTCTTAAATTAACAATTTGAACATCAACTGCCCGTTCAGAAACTTCAAAACTGTCATCACCTCTTAGGTAAGATAACAATTGCGAGCGGGAAAATACAATGCCAATATTTGACATAAAGGTTTCTAGGATAATATATTCAAATTTCGTTAATTCAATCGGGTTGCCATTTATTGAAACGGATTTTCTTTTATCATCAAGTAAAATATCTTTGTATATTTTTGTGTTTAAATTCGTATAAGAGTTTTCGAGATGAGCTTTTATTCTGGCAAGGAGAATTTTGTTACTGAAAGGTTTGGCAATGTAATCTATTGCACCGTTTTCAAAACCTTGAAGTATATCTTCTTCCATTTTTCTTGCGGTTAGCATAATTATTTGAACAGAGTTTAAATTATTATCCTCTTTTATCATTTTACATAGGCTAAAACCGTCAATCTCCGGTATCATAACATCAAGAAGTATTAAATCCGGCTTGTTATTATATATGAGTTCAAGAGCTTCCTTGCCATCGTATGCTTTTTTTATTTTATAATACCCTGCTGATTGCAAAACAAGTTCAATAAGCCGATTAATCTGCGGCTCATCTTCAACTATTAAAATTTTTGCATCTTTAAAATTACTTTCCATTACCATATATTTTATGATAAAAATGTTTTGTTAGTTTAATTTTAGGAAAATATCATCAGAAAAAGACTCTTTCATACTATATTATGCTGTGAGTGATTGCAATATATCAAAACAAAATTTAGAAATAAGTCATATATAATAGTAATAGTCAGTACAATTGAGGCCCTGATTTTCTATATGTTAAAACTCTTTCTGGAACCTTCTTCATGATATAAGCCGCCGCCGCAAATTGTTTCAATAACTTTTAAAACAAATTCTCTGGATGCGTCCGTATTATTGAGAAAAAATTCTCTGTTTGACAGATGTCTTATTTTAAAGATTGAATTCTGAGTTTTATCCGCAGGTACATATAACGAGGCAACTTCTTTATCTAAAAGGATTTCCATAATCTGATTTCTTGAGGCAATGTTTTCTGTTAATTCATTGTAATTCCCGTTTATTGCCATAATACGGCCGGAAAACATAGGCGGGGCACTTTCTCTGAACAGTGCTTGCGGCTCATAATTACAACGGGTTGTAAAGCTTATGGTATGCCATAAAATATTTATTACAACTACGGTTTTATCTTTATCGTAATCAACATAAATATTTTGTGTTGTTACTCCTCTTGAAGCAAAAGATTGTTTAAGGGAGTCGGCAATGGCTTTTAAGTTGTCTATCATTTCTACAAAAATTTCTGCAGTATTCAATGTCGCATGCTGATAATCCAGAAACTGCTTATACATATGCGTAGAGACCAGACCTATGCGTTCTTGAATTAGTGTGGATTTTCTAAAAGATGTTTCAGAATTGTTAAAACTTTCGTAGCTTTTACTCAAACTTATAAAGCCTCCTTATATAATTTTACACTCAAATAGATATCAAAGTAAACAATAATATGTAAACTTTTGTAACAATTTTCCGAGAAAAGTGTTATAAATTTGAAAAATGTGGAATGTAAAAAGTATAAGACATTTTACGAGTTATCTAAGAAAGGAGATAGTGCGTTATGGAAATTTTAAATTTAGTATTATTCGGATGTGTTTTCTATCTTGCTCTTATCGGAATACCAAGCCTGTGTGAGAAAAAACATTAGTTGAGGAGTCTGGATAATTTGCCGTCAGAAGCAGCAATTGCAAGCTTTTGCTCTTCTGATTGGATGTTAACGGCGGATATATTGTTAGTTTTAACAATATCTATGAACAGTTTTTCAAACAGTACATAGATTATTTTGGCTTGATTATTATATTTTTGCAAGAGAGCCAGGGTGTCATTTATAATTAGTAATGCTTCCTCTGTCTTATTTTCTTTAAGTTTTAAAAGCGTCATAAAATATTTAGTCAGTGTCAGTATATTGAAAATAGCGGATTTTTCTGAAATTTCCAGAATATTTTGGTATATTCCTTCTGCTTTTTTAACCATTCCGATATTGGCGTAAGAAAAAGCTATCAAAAGGTCACAAAACAGTTCTAATTGCATCTGGTGTATTTCTGCAGCTAATAATTTAGCTTGATATATGTTTTGTGCAAAAGTCTTGTAATCTGTTTTGTGTTCAGAAAATTCCTGTAATATTAAATATATTATTTTGGAAAAAGCCGAAGCGTTTTCAATATTTGACGGAGCAAACTCTTTCCCTTTTAAATAATCCAAAATGGCCAATATGGCTTCTTTGTCTTCAATATCGGTACCGATAGCAGTTTTTGTCATATCGAAAAACTCTTGTATATCATCATCCATTAAAAACAATTTTGCAAATCCTGCAAGGCGAAATGTCTCAGAAATATGTTCCGTAAAAAATTCAAGTGAAAAACTTGCAGGTTTAATTTTTTCTGCCATTTCCGGTCTTAAAATTCCGCATAAGTCCTTAGCGACTTCGCAGCACTGTGCAAAATCTCCGATGTTGAATAAAATCTCAATATTTATCAATGAAAGAAGCAGAAATTTTGTATTTACGGCCCCGTCGATGAGTAAAGTCGGATGTTCCATTCGGCTTAGAATATTGTGCAACAGAGAGAGGGCATCGGTATAGTTTGATGAAATCAATGCGCCCTGCAGCATAAGGTTTGAAAGTTTTACGATTTTTTCATTATCATTTTGGTTTATTGCATCCATTAAAAGAAGCTTTTCTATAGAATAAATTTTTTCCGGAGAATATCCGTACAATGTCATCAAGATATTTTGAAAAACTTCTTTTTTATTGCTTTCAATTGCTTCCGGAGAGATATTGTTGCCTATATGTTCAATAAGAGATAAAAATCCCAGACAGCATTTTAAATAAGCATCATAATCTCCGGCATTCATTGCAAACTGCGAATTCTTCCATAACAGCAGATATTCTTCTTTAAACAGTCCGAGCTTTCCCAGAATAAATAATGTTGTGCTGTCATCTAGTCCTTTGCCGGCTTTTGCCAGAATGTTTCTACATAAAAATTCCTCAGCTTGTTTTTTGAAAGAAGATTCAATTATCGGTTTCAGAAGATTATAGTTGTTGATATGAATAACGTTTTGATTAATAAATACAAATCCCGCTTTTTCCAATATTTTTGCATTTTTGTCAACATCTTTGATGCCGAGTAGTTCAAGAGTATTATAATCAAGTCGTGAACCGAGACTTGCGGAATATGCTAAAATCATAGATGCATCCGCATTTTTCCCTAAAAGTTTTAATCTTGCTTTTATAAGCTCTGAAATTTCAGTCGGAATAATTATGGAATCATTATTCCTTATTAAAAGCTTGTTCTCAAAGTTTATCAAGATATTTTTTTCCGTAAGATATCTTACGGCATTATCAAAATATAAATATGATCCGGCAAAATTCTCTTTTATTTTTTCGAAGTAAAATGAGTTAATAAAATCGGAAGCATCTTCTTTTATTGTTGACAAAATTAACTCCATCGGAGTTTTTTGTAATGAAATTTCCGTATAATTCTCCGTTTGCAGCAGTTTTTTAAATTTCGAATGCAGTGAGACTTCACTGTCTGTAACAAAAATAAAATTCGTATTTATATTTCTAAAATTGTCAAAATAAAGCATCAGAGTTTGGATGGATGTATCATCCATATATTCAAACCCTTCTATAAAAATCACACAATTTTTCAAAAATGTCAGAAAATTCCCAAAGTCTTCCATGTATGCAAATCTCGCATCTTCCGGGGTAGCGGCTTTTCTGGGAACAGAGAATATAAGATCTTTTAACTTTGAAAAGCGTTTTATGTCAAGTTCCGGCGGGATTAAAGATTTATTTATCGGAATTCCGTAATATTCTTTAAAAATTTCTTGGAAAATTCCCCAAGGCTTGTAATTCATTTCCTCTGTACAGGTAACATGGATTAATTTCAAATTCTTTTCGGAACAGTAGTTGTATATATCGGAAGATAAAATTTCAAATTTCTTTTTGCATCTAAATGCAATAATTTTGTTGTTATCCAAGGCGTCCCTGAAGTTTAATGCATTGGTTTTTTTAAATTTGCATTTTGCATTTATATCAAAAACTTTAAAACTGTATTTATCCTCGGTTTCTTCAATCTTCTGCTTCGGTAATTCTCTTAAATTGATAACCGGAGCTTCTTCCGTATTTTTTCCGAGCGGCGGCAGTATATAATTCCCCAGTATTATTTCGTAAAACATAATACTCTGTCCGGATTTTTCAATTGAATATAGAGAATCTGTTTTATATTCTTTATTTATACAGTCACAGACATACTGGTCAAGAATTATTTGCATTCCCCGTAAGTAACTCTTCTCTTCCCGTTTAACATTCAAAAGTTTTACGTTATTTTCGGTAGTACCTCGTTCAAGCAGATTTTCAGCCTGTTTTTTTAATATTGTAATGTTTAATCTCAGCGGAGTTCCCAATTCTTCGATTATTTTTTCATTTAATCCCGAAAAAGCATTAATTATTTTTAGTGCAATTCTGACAGCCTTGTTTACGGAAGTGTGAAAAGAGAGTTCTTTGTTAAAATTTATTACAAACGTATCATTATAAATTATAATCTTTCCTTCAACATTTTTTATTTGTTCTGTAAGTAAATTCTTTAATCGAAAATAAAATTTTGTAAATAATTCCTGAGAACCTAAAATTCTTCTTATACTTTTAAGAGCTGAAAATTTTATTGTTAAAGAAGCAAACTCATCGCATTCGCATTCTTGATACGCAATACTGGATGCGGTTGGAAAACCGCATTTACATTTTTCTTGTGCCGTAGAAACTGTTTTTCCGCATTTTGAGCATTTTGTTAAAATTATAAATCCGCACTTATCACAAACGGCATTTTGATTTAAATTATGACAATTCGGACATTCTAACGCCAGAACTTTACGGCAGTGAGGACACACTGTCAAATTATCAGCAATAGCTCTATGACACTTCGGACATTCCATATTTTAAATTATAGTCTAAAATATAAGATTATGCCATATTTGGCAAAATATGCTGTCATTATTAATTTTTGTAACGAAAAAGAATGATTTTATCAGTATTTTATATAATCTTTACTTGCTCGAGCTTTGGAAATAGTGTACAATACTCAAAATAAAGGAGGAGTTATGCCTAAAATTTATTTTGTGGATGTTACAAACAGAGACGGTGTTCAAACTTCAAGGCTTGGTTTGGCCAAATTGCAAAAGACAATAATTAATCTTATGCTTGATGATATGGGTATAACTCAATCTGAATTCGGGTTTCCGACTACTATGCACGAGTTGAATTACTTAAATGCAAATCTTGAACTTGTAAAAAGAGGAGTTATTCGAAAGACAAAGCTTTCCGGATGGATGAGAGCAATTGCGGGAGATGTAGAAAAATCCTTTACAAATTGTCCGTTGCTTGAAAATTGTAATCTTTCACAATCAACTTCTGACCAGATGATTCAGGGTAAATATCTCGGGAAAAAAGGTAAAGAAGATATTTTAAAAATGACATGTGAAGCAGTGGAGTGCGCAGTTTCCAAGGGCGCAAAAATTGTCGGAGTAAATGCAGAAGATGCTTCAAGAAGTGATTTGGAATTTTTGATAAAATTAGCCCGGGAGGCAAAGAAATGCGGAGCTGATAGGTTCAGATACTGTGATACTTTAGGGTATGAAGATCCGCGTACGACATATGAAAGGATTTACAGACTCGCAAAAGAGGCTGAAATGCCGCTCGAAATGCATTTTCATAACGATTTAGGAATGGCGGTAGCTTGTTCTGTTGAAGGTGCGCGGGCTGCAGTAGATGCAGGAGTTGACGCTTATATTAATACGGCAATAAATGGTATGGGAGAAAGGGCCGGAAATGCGGATTTGGTTTCTTGCCTTCTGGCTTGTTTAAAGTCCGCCGGATTTAAAAAGAGGTACCAAATCGATGAAAACATCGACTTAAGTAAATCCTGGAAATTGGCAAAATATACCGCGTATGCGTTTGGGCTGCCTATTCCTATAAATCAGCCGGCTGTCGGTGATAATGCATTTGCGCATGAGTCTGGAATTCATGCTGATGGGGCGTTGAAGGACAGAAGGAATTATGAACTTTATGATTTTGAAGAACTCGGAAGGGGCGAGCCTGAAATAATTGAAACAGGCAGAATGATTACTACAGGAGAATACGGCGGAATTAAGGGTTTTAGAAACGTATATGATAAGTTGGAAATAGAATTCAGGGATGAAAATGAAGCCAGAAATATTCTGGAACTCGCACGTTATGCAAATGTACACACTCAAAAACCTTTGACAGAGAGTGAATTAAAGTTTATTTATCATTATCCTGATATAGCAGCCAGAATAATGACTGTTTCACCGTTCTATGAGCCATCTGGAGAATTGCAAAAACGTCTTGACAGCGGAAGTCTGGCAATGCCTCAGCATATTATTTAAAGTGCGGAAATTTTTATAATATTCCGGAAAACAGCTTGTATATGTAATTTTCTTTATATTATAATTATCTCAAGAACTGGAGATGTTATGGGAAAATATCATTTTATAGCAATAGGCGGTATCGGAATGAGCGGGCTTGCTAAGTATCTTTTAGAGGATGGGCATACTGTTTCGGGCTCTGATATTTGTGACAGCAAGTATATAGATAAATTAAGAGATTTGGGTGCAAAGATTTTTATCGGGCACGATAGAAATAATGTGCCGGATGATGCGGTTATTATAAAAAGCAGCGCTATTAAAGATAATAATCCGGAGATAATAAGGGCTAAAGAGCTTGGCTTAAAAATTTACCACCGTTCTGATTTGTTGGAAGAAATTGCACTTTCCGCTCAAAAGGACGGCAAATGCTTTATAGGTTTTTCCGGTACACACGGCAAGACTACAACAAGCGGACTTGCATCTTTTGTTCTGGAAAAGGCAGGTCTTGCTCCGTCTTTTGTCGACGGCGGAATTATCCCCGAGATTAATACAAATGCCCAGCACAAAGCCGGAAAGCATTTTATTGCCGAATTAGATGAAAGCGACGGAACTATTGTCAAATATTACCCTGATATTTTAGTTATAAACAATCTTGAAGAAGACCATCTCGATTTTTACAAAAACGGAATAATAGATTTAGTAAAGACTTTTGATAAAGCAATTACACAATCCAAAAAAGTTATTGTTAATAATAATGACGAAGGGATAAGATTTTTAACCGGCGATTTTATAACATACGGGCTTCATGCAGCTGATTATACGGCAAAAAACATTAATTATTCAGAGGAATACACTAGTTTCGATGTTTATCATAAAGCCGAACTTCTTGCGAATATTAAAATTCAGCTTGCAGGAGTTCATAATGTTTATAACAGCCTTGCCGTAGCTGCAGCTTTGAATGAAGCCGGTGTAAATATAAGAGATATTGTTCAATATTTTTATGAATTTACCGGCATGGGAAGAAGATTCCAGAAGGTTGCAGACCTTAGCGGAATTGCGGTTTATGATGACTACGCTCATCATCCGACTGAGATTAAAGCAACACTGGAGGCTGCGGCTTTGAAATTCGGAAGAGACAATATTGTTGCAGTATTCCAGCCTCACAGGTACACAAGGCTGCAGAGTTTGTGGAAGGAATTCAAAAATGCATTCTCTTCTGCCGGAAGAGTTGTTGTAACGGATGTTTATGCTGCATCAGAAGAACCGATTGAAGGAATTTCCGGCGAAGAATTCGCAAAAGATTTAAGCGGCGCAGAATACATATCCGGCAATATGGAAGAAGTTGCTGAAAAACTATTCCCAACTTTGAAAAAAAATGATATAGTAATTGGATTAGGAGCCGGAACAATTACGGCATTAGGTAAGAACTTAGAAAAGGCGGGCTGTATTGGAAGTAAAAAATGATTTTGAGATTAAAAATTTAACAACTTTTAAAATCGGGGGTAAGGTTAAAACACTTTATATTCCTGAAAAGGTCGAAGAATTAACAGAACTTTTGAGAACTTTAGATAACTATATAGTTCTTGGAAGCTGTTCTGATATTTTATTTTCTTCTAACGGTTACAGCGGAAATGTAATTATAACAACAGGGCTTAAGAATTTTGAAATCAGAGGTACAAGAGTATACGCAGAATGCGGGGTTAAAGACCCGTTGATTTCACAAAAAGTAAGCGAAGCCTCTCTTAGCGGTCTGGAATTTCTTATCGGGCTTCCGGGTACAATAGGCGGAGCGGTATATATGAACGCAGGGGCGCACGGACAATGTATTGCGGATGTTTTTGTATCTGCTTGTCTTTTTGATAAAGAGACTAAGGAAGTTGTATTTAAACAAAAATCTGAAATGGATTTTTCTTACAGACATTCCATTTTGCACGAAGGAAGATATGTTCTTTTATCGGCAGAGTTTGAGCTTGCAAAACAGCCTGTTGAAAATATAAAAGAACTTATGGAGAGAAATCTGACATTTAGAAAAACTATTCAGCCGTCTTTAGCTAACCCGAATGCCGGCAGTGTTTTCAAAAACCCAGAAAACGATTCGGCAGGAAGGCTGCTTGATAAAGCGGGAGTGAAGAGTTTTGATTTCCCTACTGTGAAAATTTGGGATAAGCACGCTAATTTTATTATCAATAAAGGTAATGCAACATCAGAAGATGTTCTTGATTTGATGGTTAAAATGTATCAGGCTGTTAAAAATATGTATACAATTGAATTAACGCCGGAAGTGATTTTTATCGGCGATAAAACTGAAAAAGAGGAAGAATTATGCAATATACTATACAGAATAAAGACGCAAAAATAGCAGTTCTCTGCGGCGGGATGTCATCAGAGAGGGAAGTTTCTCTGCGTTCAGGCAGGAATTGTCTTGGAGCTTTACATAGATTAGGTTATAAGAATGCAGAAATTGTTGATGTCGGGCCTAATGTTGCAGAAGATTTAAAAGGGGTTGAGTATGCTTATAATACTCTGCACGGCAGATACGGCGAAGACGGTTGTATACAGGGACTTCTTGAAATTATGAAAATCCCATATACGGGATGCGGAGTAATGTCCAGCGCGATTTGTATGAATAAAGAATACACAAAAAGAATTCTTAAGAATACAAATGTAAATCTTATAAAATCAGTCTTTGTACATTTTGATGAAGATCCTGTAAAAAAAGTTATGGAGCTTGAGTATCCTTTGATGGTAAAACCTGTTTCAGAAGGTTCCAGCTACGGTATGTCAAAGGTTATCTGCGACGGCGAGCTCTATGAGGCTGTAACAAAAGCGCGTAAATATAATAAAGATGTTTTAATAGAAGAATTTATAGACGGATTTTTTGTAACCGTAGGTGTTTTAGAAAAAGAGGGCAAGCCTTTTGCGACTGAAATTCTGGAAATCAGAACAGAGACTGAATGGTATGATTTTGATGCAAAATATACGAAAGGGTTGTCAAAATTCATAGTTCCGGCAACAGGTTTAAGCAAAGAAGCTTATGAATTGACCCAAAAAATGGCGGTGGAAGCTCATACTGCGGCAGGATGTTCAGGGGTTTCAAGAGTAGATTTTATGATAAAAGATGATAAGCCTTACTTCTTAGAAATCAACACAAATCCGGGAATGACTGATACAAGTGATTTACCGGCACAGGCAAAAGCCGGCGGAATTGATTACGACAATCTTGTTTTAATGATACTTAACAGCGTGGGTTTGAATAAATAATGTCAAATGAAGAACATCCAAGATATCACCAGAACAGACGTTTGCAGCAAGCCAGAATGCAAAGAAAAATCAGGCAGTCGCAAAGACGGCTGATCCGTCTGCGTGCTTTTTGGAAATTCTTTCTTGTAGTCAGTTTAACAGCATTGTGCTTTTTTATTTTGAAGATGCCTCAATGGAGATTGCATACAAATGCGTTTGACAGTTTAAACAGTCCTGCATTGGAAATTGTAAATAATAAAATTGTTCCTTCGCAGAAAATATTATCAGCTCTCAGAAGAAATCAGGTTCCTCTTCAGCCGATTTTTCTTGTAAAAACGGATAATTTAAAGAAAAGTATCAGGCAGCTGGAACCGGTAAGAGATGTTTATATAAGGAGATTTTGGTTCCCGGCAAGATTACAGATAATTGTCATAGAAAGAACCCCGGCAATTACAATATCACCGGATGTAGATGTACCGCCGATTGCGTTTTTTTCAGTTGACGGCAAACTTATCGGGCGTGAATATATGTCGAGAATTGACGATTATAAAACAGTGAAAGTTATTACATACGGAAGCGGGGATGACTATAGAAACTGGGACAGAACAAAAGTTAATAACTTTAAAAAGCTTGCTGCTACAGTAGAAATGGATTCCGGCGAAGAGGTAGAATATATAGATTACAGGAATCCGAAAGATGTCTATGTTAAGATTCCTACGGTAAGTATACGGCTCGGAAGTTTTAATGCCGGAACCATAGACAAGATACATCGTATACCGTCACTTCTTCCGCAGGTAAAAATGCTTAATAAAAAGGTTAAGTATATTGATCTCAGGTGGGATACAAATTATATCAAACTGGATGAATAATGCCGAAGTCCGCTTATATTCACATACCGTTTTGTAAATCGAAATGCAAATATTGTTCATTTGTATCTTTTTGTAAACTTGAATTTATAGAAAGTTATATATCAGCATTAAAAAAAGAAATCTTAGGAAATTATAAGGGTGAAAAGCTTAAAACATTATATTTTGGCGGAGGGACGCCTTCGCTTATTAAGGCTGAGTTAGCGGAAGAAATTCTTGATTTGTTTAATTTAGATTCGGATTGTGAAATAACACTCGAATTAAATCCTGATGATGCATCTTTTGATTATCTCAAAGCTTTGAAAGATATTGGAATTAATCGTATAAGTATAGGTTCGCAAACGTTTGATGATAATATTTTAGAGCTGATAGGCCGCAGGCATAATTCCGGAAATATTTTGAAAGCGGTAGATTTAGTGAAACAAGCAGGGGTTTCGAATATAAGCCTTGATTTAATTTACGGACTTCCAACGCAAACGCTAGAAAGTATAAAAGCGGATTTGGTGCAATTTTTGAGTTTGAACATTCAGCATATATCAACATACGGGTTAAAGATTGAACCGGAATCTTTTTGGGGCAAAAATCCGCCCCGGGTGCCTGATGATGATATTCAAGCGGATATGTATGAAATGATAAATAAGACTTTGGAAGATAACGCTTTTTTTAGATATGAAATCAGTAATTTCGCTAAAAAAGGATATGAGTCCCGGCACAATTTAGCATATTGGAACAATGATGAATATTATGGTTTTGGTGCTGCAGCACACGGTTATATCAACGGAATAAGGTTTTCTAATCTATGCGCAATAGAAGAATATATTCAAACTCCTTTGATTAAAGCGTATTTACATGAACTAACTGCTCAAGAAAAACTTGAAGAAGAAATTTTTTTAGGTTTCAGAAAAAGAGAAGGGATAAATGTTTCTTTGATAAATTATAAGTACGGAATCAATTTTCAAAATAAGTATAAAGAAATACTGAATAAATATTCAGATTATATAGAAAAGACGCCTGAAGGCTATGCTCTTAACCTTAAGGGATTATTGATAAGTAATGTTATACTTGCGGATTTTATTGAATTGCAGTAATTTTTATAAATTGTTCTTTGTAAGAAATGTTATCATTTTCCCGCCGTAATTTTTTTGTTTTATAATTTCACAGTCCTGAAAATTTATATTCTCCGAATGTTCAGCAATTATCAATTTTGCAGGAATTACATTCAAAACTTCTTGGTATATTCCGCTGTTATATGGCGGATCTGCATATGCAACATCAAATATTTCATCCGTGGCGGTAAGTAATTTCAAGCTGTCTCCGATTTTTAAATCAGGTTTAATACCGAGTAAAGAATAATTCTTTTTAATAATTTCGGCAGCTTTTGAATTTTTTTCAAAGACTTGAACTTTTTTAAATCCTCTCGATAAGGCTTCTAATCCCATGATACCCGAACCGCCGAATACATCCAAAAAACTTTTATTTTCAAAATTTTCTATTAAAGAATAAAGAGTATTAAATACTCCCATTCGAACTTTTGAAAGAGTTGGTCTTGTAATATTCTCGTTCGGAACATAAAGTTTTCGTCCCTTGTATTTTCCGGCAGTTATTATCATATATCTAATTTTTCAATTTTTACATTAAAAATACTTTCAATATCAATTCCGTTCAGAATACAGGTAATTAAATCCTCCGGAGTGAATTTTGCTTCAATATGAGGAACCAGTCCGAGTATTTTTACGTTAGTATATTCTTCAATAACCCGCGGAATTGCGTTCAAAAGACTCTTTGGACAATCTTCTTTTATATTATTTATCACAACTCCTCTGATATCCAACCCTTTTTCCTGCGCGGTATATATTGATAATAAAGTATCATTTATTGAATCATCTCTCGGGGTTACAACAAAAAGGAGAGGAATTTGGAGTTTTTTTATCAAATCTGCCGTTTGCACTCCCGGAGCAAGCGGACTTAAAATACCGTAATCACCGTCTAATAATGTACAGTCTGAAACTGATAAAATTCTTGAATATTCACTGTTAATAAGTTCAATATCAATCGGCTCGTTTTCAATTTCAGAAGCTATCAGCGGTTCCATATTCGATTTAAACAGGTATGAAAAATGGGTATCTATATATGGATCAATCGTTTTAATATAAGTCAAATCCGGTGATTGCATAAAGCCGTTATGTTCAATTCCGCCTGTTTGAATAGGTTTATACACGCAGGTAGAGTAGCCCAGACTCTGCATTGTGCCGGCAATACCAGCGGTTATAAATGTTTTGCCTTCTTTTTTGTTGGAAGATGTAACATAAAGTTTTAACATACAATTTGTACCGTAATATTTCTTGAACGTTGTTTGTTATCAAAATCAATAAGAATAACTTGCTGCCAGGTTCCTAAATTTAAAAGTCCGTCTTTAAGCGCAATATTTACGGAACTTCCGACAAGAGCCGCTCTTACGTGAGCATATCCGTTGCCGTCGTGCCAGATTTCATCATGATGATATTCAGCTTCTGTAGGTGCAATTCTTTCTAAAGCTTCTTTTAAATCTTGCACCAGGCCGCTTTCAAATTCAATGGTTGTAACAGCAGAGGTACTACCCTGAACAGATACACAAACAAGCCCGTCTTTTAATTCGTGTTGATAAACACAATTTTGGACATGTTTTGTGATATCAATAATGTCATTGTGTCCCTGCGTGTTAATTGTAAAAGTTTCATTGATTACCGGCATCACAACCTCCGTTTTTAACTTCACTTTTCACTTTAATAAATGAATGTCTTTTTTTGTAAACAATAATGCAGAATACTATAATAACAATTGTAACTGCTAAAATTACAAGCTCAAGGTATTTTTTTACCGCTTCTCCGAAAAACATAAGAACAATACTTACGAGGTAAAACCTTGCGCCTCTTCCGACAAAGCTTGCAATAAAGAATTTGATAAAATTCATGTTCAAAATCCCGCTTGCAATTGTAAATATTTTATAAGGAATAGGAGTGAAAGCGGAAAAGAATACTGCAAAAGAGCCATATTCATTGTACATTTTTTCAACCATGTCAAATTTGTCATGATGTTTTTTAAAAAGGAAATTAAAAACCGGTCGGCCGCCGAATTTTCCTATAACATAGCCAATAGCACCGCCTATTGCTGAAGCAATTGTACATACTGTAGCATAATATAGTGCTTTTTCCGGCTTAGCCAGATCCATTGCAATAAGTAAAAAATCTGGAGGCGGAATAAGAAAAAAGCTTTCTACGCAAGAATTAATAGCAAGTCCCGGGACTCCCATTGCTTGAAACCAGTTATTCATTTCTACAAAAATTTCGTGCATATATTTATCCTATTCTATTATTCTGTAAAGTGAAGAAGCTTCTTGTGTACTTACGTTGCCTGCAGGAATAACAAGAACTTCAATTTTTTCTGTTCGGTTTGCGTACTCAATTTCAATAATATCACCGGCTTTTAATTGTTTAGCCGGTTTTGCACTGTTTCCGTTAACAAGAACTCTGCCCATTTCTGAAACTGTATTAGCAACAGTTCTGCGCTTTATTAATCTTGAAACTTTTAAAAATTTATCTAATCTCATAACTCTTTTATTATTTCTTTTACAAGTTTTTTAAACTTGTCTTTTGCGTCATTTGCGGCTTTTATAACATCCTCATGCGAAAGTCCGACCGTACTTACGCCGGCAGCAGAATTGCAGATACAGCTTAGCCCGATAACATTCATTCCGGCCCAACAGGCAGTAACAGCTTCCGGAACTGTTGACATACCGACAGCATCTGCTCCGATAACGCGGGCCATTTTTACCTCAGCGGGAGTTTCATACGAGGGGCCTGTGAATGCCATATAAACCCCTTTTTGTAAATCTATTCCCAGACTTTTTCCTATGTTTTCCGCAAGTTTAACATATTTTTGAGTGTAAACTTCGCTCATATCAGGAAATCTTTTTCCCATACTATCGTCGTTCAAACCGATTAAAGGGTTTACTCCCATATGGTTGATATGGTCGGTTATTATCATTAAATCAGAAGGTTTAAAATCGGGGTTAACGCCCCCTGCAGCATTTGTTACAATAAGCGTTTTAACTCCCAGCTTTTTCATAACTTTGACGGGAAAAACTACTTTTTGAATAGAGTGTCCTTCATAAAAATGAAATCGTCCCTGCATCATCATAACATTTTTGCTGTTAATCTCAGCAAAAACCAAACGGCCTTTGTGACCCGATACGGTTGAGGCTTCAAAGCCCGGAATATCTGAATATGAGATAGCGGTATCACAATATTCGTCGGCTAATTCGCCAAGTCCTGAACCTAAAATTATGCCGATTTCAGGTTCAAAATTTTTTATTTTATTTTTAATATACTCAACTGCTTTATCTAACATCACAATAAATCTCCCGTTTTGTATTTTACAACAAACAAAAACCTTAGACACTATAAGTGAAGGGATTTTTTACAAAACGCAATGTTTGGCGGATATGGAGTAAGATAAAAATTTTTGTAGTACTGCACACACTGTAAACCTGTCCGGTAAAAAAAACAAGATTGTAAGTCAGGCATTAGTTTATAACTGTCATGCTGAATAGCCGTCAAGAGATAAAAAGAGAAAAAGTATGTATTTATGATATGAGGTGTATTTCAGCATCTTACCGGCAGGGAATTATACTTTTCAATTGGTAAGATCCTGAACAGCTTGAAAATCTGGTTGGGATTTATCTATTTTTCCGTTTTATTTACTCCTTACCCCGGATTTTCTATGCTTTTAGGATGACAAAAACTTACAAAACAACTTTTTATTTTTTTTGTCCGGTTAATTTTATTATACGAGTAATATCTCTTATTTGATGCATCTTGCTTTTTTATGCTTATTTTTACCGGTTAACACTTCCCTTATGAGGGAGCAAATCCGCTCCCTCATAAGGGAAGGAGTATTGCACGTTAGGCGTGCGCAAGGCCCCCTCCCTTATGAGGGAGGGTTGGGGTGGGTGCCAATTGGGGTTTAAAATATTCCTGTGGCGTAAACAACGCATTTTTCTTTACTATATAAACATTCCCAAATCAAATGTAAACAGAAAATATGATACCTTGAATGTAACTCAATACATATTGTGTTACATTAGACATTATTTTTATGCCTGAAACTATTATATCATACTCGTTTTAAATTGTGTACTTTTCTTTCTCTTTTATTGCGAATAAAAAGAGAAAGAAAAGTACCAAAAGAAAGAGAAAAT
>CALUPN010000021.1 GCA_944322625.1 Candidatus Gastranaerophilales bacterium
GCATATCTTTATAAATACTCTCAAATTCTAATGTTTCTATAAACTCCATAAATTTATTATAACAAAAAACAGCCCCGTTTTCACGAGGCTGTCTTTTAGTATTTATATTCTACGAAATTCTTCCCGGAACAACAACTCCGCCTTTAAGGTTCTTTTTATAGAATTCTACGTGCGGCTGGAGTACGCTGTCTAAAACTTCCGGAAGAGCTCTGTTTTGCATAACAGCTTCAACGATTTCCTGATAAACAGTAGCATATGCCCTTAATTGTGTAACAGCACCTGCTGCTTCAGGAGTCAGGCCTAATTTTGTTGTTTCAACATATTCTTTGAAGAATGCGCCTGTTGATTCATATGATTTAGTTAAAGCTCCGATATAAGCTTCTGCATTTTCAGAGCAGACTCCTTTATCACATGGGACGGTAAGAGCAAAAACTAATTTGTTTGCGGGATTAAAATGAGCTTCTGCAGAGTGGTGCATTGCATCCGGCACTTTGGCAACCTGTTTTAGAGTATCTTTTACAGATTCGTTCTGCATTTGAGCATGCCAGTAAACTGTGTTTTCAAACATGGAGCCCATATACTGATGAACTGAAGCTTCTATTCCGTTTAATTTAGCATCTGCCCAGAAAATACCTTCCTTTAGCGCGTCATTCATTTCTAAATCTGCAGTAAGAGAAAGAGTTGAAATCTCTTGAGCAGACTCTAACATAGCTTTCATATCTTCTTTAGCCATTCCGGCGTAAGCCAGAGTAAATAAAGCGTGGTCGTCAAATGCTGAAAATCTTCCGCCTACGTCATCATGGATATATAAATCGCCCAGCCAGCCGTTTTCGTTTGAAGTTCTTCTAAGTTCGCTCTTTTCTGCGTTCTTGTCTGTTACAGCGATAAGATGTTTAGAAGCTGATTTTTTAGCTTCATCTTCTGACTGGCCTTTTGCCATATAAGCTTCTTCAAGCATTTTTTGAATTCTTAAAAATCCGTCTTTTGTTTCAAAAGTTGAACCTGATTTCGAAGCTATCATGTAGTTTGAAGATAAAACATCATGGTTTAATTTTGTTAAAAATCTCTCTAAGCTTATTGAATCAACATCTGAATAGAAAAATATCTTATCTCCGCAAATATTTAGTCCGTTAATTGCGAGCATATGTTCTACGGTATGTTTAGAACCCCCGATACCAAGAACGCTAAGCTTATCGACTCCTGTCTGAGCTTTAAGTTTTTCGGCCAGAGAATAGATATCGTCTAATCTTTTAATCTGTTCTTGCGGAAGATTAACCCAGTTTAAGAATTTTCCCGGCTGATTAGCGCGTGAAGAGAATTCTTTTACGAATTCTGAGACTTTTGATGTGTACTTTGAAAAATCAACACCTGTAAATGTTGTTTTTAATGATGAATTTTTAGTTAACATATTAACTCTCCTTTTTTATTATGATATCATAACCAGAATTATTTGTATAAGCGGGGTAAAATATCATTCGCATTTTAATTTGCAATTAACGAGAGTTAAAAAAATTTAACTATGCCATATAATCAAGTTTATTTTTTGAAATATTTTCATTGGACCCGGAACTTTCTTTATTTTCTTTTTGTTCAAGCAGTTTGTTTTCATACTTACCGGCAATATTAGAAGTTTCCGGTACTTTATTGTCCCAATAAGTAAATTCTGCCATCAGTCTTTGATATTCGGGGGATTCTCTGTCCGGGGTGCTTTTTTCATATTGAATAACTTTATTTCTTGCACTATCGAATTTTTTACAGGCAGAATAATAATCTCCGGCGTATATATTATTCGGTGAATATGTAAAAACTCTGCAGGTAGTCATAATAAATTTTTTCCTTTTCCTTAATATAATAAAGTATTTTTTAAAGTAAGAATTGATTAAATGTAAATTTTTGTGAAGAAAAAGCTTTCAGAAAATAAAAAAGAGAGGCAGCTTTAAAACTGTCTCTCTCTTGCATTATTCAAAATAAGCTTATACTCTTGCTAATTTAGCTTCGCTTTCGAGCTGTAATGTTACTGTTGTAATATCACAGACTGAAGACGGGCCGAAGTACTGAATTGCACCCGGGAATAAGTATCTGTCATTCAAAGCCCAATCTTCTCTGTTTTCTTCTAATTTTTTGAATACTGGGCCGTTTAATTCAACAAGAGCTTTCTTGATAACAGGTTTCATTTCGCCGTGGCGTTTTTCCATATTCATCATCATTGTTAATGGAACACCGCCTGCAATCCAATCATTAGCAGGTTCCGTAAGATTTCTTACGGATGAAAGATATCCGGTCAAACCGAAGTTAATCAATGCAAAAGCATTGTAGCCTAAAGAGTAGCAGTAATCAGCATCAAAGTTTGACGGGAATGCACAGCGTCCTTCATATCCGAAGAAGTGAGCCTGTGCATTAAACTTGCCTATATAGCTTCCTTCTAATTTCATTTCTTCAAGCTTTTGAGAAATCATTTCGATTAAAAGCTTTTCAGTCTCAATCTTAGATACCTGAACATTGCCGTGCGGGTCGCGGTCTGCAAGTAATTGACCTTTGATAAGCGCAGGAAGCGAATTGTAAACCTTAGCATTGTCATCAGAAAGTCTGTTTTCTACAATAGCAAATTTTTCTCTGATAGTAGATGCGTTTACAAAATCAGTATCGTTTTCAAGTTCTGCCATAATATCATTCAAATTGGCAATCATTGATTTCATCTCAGGTATAAATTCAATTAACCCTTCCGGAACAACTGCAATACCGAAATTCTTACCCATATCAGCACGTTTTACAATGATATCAACCATATAATCAATGATTGAAGCAAGCGACATTTTCTTTGTTTCAACTTCTTCTGAAATCAAAGTAATGTTTGGCTGTGTTTGTAAAGCAGCTTCTAATGCTACGTGAGAAGCGCTTCTTCCCATAATCTTAACAAAGTGCCAGTATTTCTTAGCGGAATTTGCGTCACGTTCAATGTTTCCGATAAGCTCCGCATAAGTTTTTGTTGCAGTATCAAATCCGAATGAGATTTCGATTTGTTCGTTTTTTAAATCGCCGTCAATAGTCTTAGGACATCCGATGACCTGAATTCCTGCATTATTTTTAACAAACCATTCTGCAAGAAGTGCTGCATTTGTATTAGAATCGTCTCCGCCTATTATTACAACTGCAGAAATGTTTAATTTTTTGCAAACTTCTAAAGCATTCTGGAACTGGTCTTCTGTTTCAAGTTTAGTTCTGCCTGAACCAATAATATCAAATCCGCCTGTGTTTCTATAGTCATTGATAAAATCGTCATTAAATTCTACATACTTTCCGTCAATGATACCGGCAGGGCCGCCTAAGAAACCGTATAAATTATTATTGGGATTAGCTTGTTTCAGTGCATCATATAATCCGGCAATAACGTTGTGTCCACCGGGAGCTTGGCCGCCTGATAGAATAACACCGACGTTTCTTTGCGGGCTGTTAACTGATTCCGTTGAAGTCTGGAATGTTACAGTCGGTTTGCCGTAAGTATTTTTAAATAAGTTTTTAATTTCTTCTTTATCTGCAACAGCTTCTGTAGCAGAACCTTCCTGAGCAATAAGATGATTAATACCGTTTGCCAGAGAATAAGGTAATTTTGGCTGGTATTTTAATCTTTCGATTTGTAATGGTGATAGATTTGTCATAAAAGCTTCCTTTCCTTTCTTTTGATTAAATTATACCTTAAACAAAAGAATAAAACACATGTTTTTGCCGTACTGGGTTACGAAAATTACGGTTGAGATAAATAATGCCGGACTTATAAGCCCGGCAAAACTTTTTATATTTTATAGAAATCCGCGAATACTACGCTTCAACTTGATGTTCTTCATCGGCGGATTCTGAACTTTCACTTTTAAGTTCTTCCGGTGCGGAAACCGTTTGCACATTGCTTTCCCCTCCGGAAGTTGCTTCCGGAGCTTCTGCTTCTTCAATTTCTTCGGAATTTTCATCCTCAGGCTCTTCGGAATTATTATCAACTTCTGTTTTTTCCGCATTTAATGCGGCCTCAATTTCTTCTTCATCTTTTGCTCTGATAACCGGAATTGAAAGCATTAAAGCAACCTGATCGCCTTCCTGCTCAAAGTTTAATTCAAGAAGTTCTTTATCCATCTCAACATAACGTGAGAGCAAATCAATTAATTCGCCTCTCATCTGCTCAAGAATTTTAGGCGTAAGATTTGTTCTATCCTGCATTAAAACAAGCTTTAACCTGTTTGTTGCAACAGATTTGGAAGCGTCACCGGATTCTTCTTGCGGGCGGAAGAATTTAGCCACTGTATTATATAAATCGGTAAGAATTCCCATCCTACACCTTCGCTTTCAGTTTTGAAAATGCATTCTTAATCTTTGCCATAAATCCTTTTGGTTCGTCTAAATCCAGGAACGGAACTTCTTCGCCTAAAATACGAAGCGCAACATTTCTGTATGCTTTTCCTGCAAGTGCGTCCTCATCATTAACGATAGGCTCACCCTTGTTAGTTGATGTAATAATTCCCGTATCTTCCGGAATTATGCCGATAAGCGGGCAGGAGAGAATTTCCACTACATCATCCACGCTCATCATATCGTTTGATTTAATCAAGCTCGGACGCACTCTGTTAAGAAGCAGTTTGTAGCTGGTAATTTCTTCCTTTGCTTCTAAAAGTCCTATAATTCTATCTGCGTCACGTATAGCTGACATTTCAGGTGTTGTAACAACAATTGCTTCACTAGCGCCTGCTACAGCGTTCTGGAATCCTTGTTCAATACCGGCAGGACAGTCAACGAGTACAAAATCGTTTTCTTCTTTTAATGTATCGCAGATTTCTTTTAATTGTTCCGCTGTAACCGCTGTTTTATCTCTTGTCTGTGCTGCAGCTAGAAGTGATAAATTTGGGTTCTTTTTATCTTTAACAAGAGCCTGTTTCAATTTGCAGCGCTCTTCAATAACATCAACAATTGTATACACAATTCTGTTTTCAAGACCCAATAACAGGTCCAAGTTTCTTAACCCTAAATCCGTATCAATAAGAACTGTTTTGTATCCGTCTTTAGCAAGAGCAGTACCGATGTTTGCGCTTGTTGTTGTCTTTCCTACTCCGCCTTTGCCGGATGTGATTACTATTACTCGACCAGTCATTAATCTCTCCTTAACTTTTTATAAATAACTATTTTACCGTCTTCTATTTGAGCTTCTTCAGGAGTAAACTCATTTGTTTTTTGAACATAAGGAACGTTCAAAGTGTCATTGCGTCTTGCGTACAGACCGGCAATTCTCAATTGAATTGCGTTGAGTTTTAGCGCTCTGACTTTAGCTGTAATATTTCCCATAGATCCTGCGTGAGCTATTCCGCCTAAAATTCCCCATACAGTAATATCACCGGTTGCAACAATTTCACTGCCGGGATGTGCATCACCTATTATCAAAATATTTCCTTCATAAGTAACTGTCTGCCCTGAACGCAAAGTCTGATTTAAATACAAAGTCGGAAGGGTTTCGGTATTAACCGAGTTTTCTTCAACTCCCTGAGGAAGAACATCTCCCGTATCAAGCAAAATATATTTACTTGCTTCTTCTGTTTTCAGAATTCCTTCATTTAGAGCAAGTGATTCAAAATCCGTATTAAAACTTTCAGCCGGAATGACTTCGGAAATTTCACGAGCAGTTTCTTCTTCGTATGTATCTTCAACTCCTTCCGTTGTTTCTATTGGATGTCGAATTTCTCCCGTGTCGGCTTGAATTTCAACTGTTTTTCCTTTATCAACATCTTCTTCTTTTATAACTACGGGTTCTTCCTGTATATATTCAGGGGATGTTGCTGTCAATGAAGGTACCGCTTCTCCGGAAATCTCAGAAACTATTATCCCCAGACTTACCGCTGATGCTTCTGTTTGTTCGGATTTTGTATCAACTAAAGCTATTGAAGCATCCATTGACTCAATGAGAGCTTTTATACTTAAAAGCTGAGATTGTTTTAAATCCAAATTCCCTAATTTAAGACAAATTCTTTTTCCTTTAACATCCGGATGTTCCATTATTGAACTAAGTTCAAATACAAGCTGTGTTGTATTTTTAGCGTTACTTAAATCAATTATAAATCCGTTCTCTACAAAACCTTTTTCCATTTAAAATTCCCAAATAATCTGCCACTGAAATTAGGATAGCTTAAATATTTTTTCATATCAATAAATTGTGACGGAATGTTAATTAAATGTAATCTGATTTTTTTGTGTTAAAATATTTTCAATGGAAAAGCTATTTGTAATTTTTAATACGGCTTGTATCGGGGATATGCTGGTTACGAATGCTCTTGTACGGAATTTAAAAGAGTATTATCCGGCATCAAAAATTGTTTTTGTCTGTGATACGCCTTATATTGATGTTGCAAAATATCAGGACGGAGTTGATGAAGTTGTTGCTTTTGATAAGCATAGGGATAAAACATTGGGCGGGATTTTGAAATTTGTTAAAAATTTTCCGTACAAAAAGCCTGACGCTTCTTTTGTAACTTATGCCAACGAAAGAAATCTTCTTATATCACGTCTAATCGGAGCAAAACATATTATCTCGCATAACAAAAGTTTTATCTGGCATACAAAAGATTCGTTTAAGCTTAAAGATTATATTCATATGAAAGACAAATGGGGCGGAATGATTGAGGCTTTAACAGGCGAGCATAAAAATCTGCCGATAAAGTATTATCCGCCGAAAACCGATACTGCCGTCGTTAATATGGTTAGCGGGCTTAAAAATCCCGTTGTTCTATGTACAACGAGTAATTTTTATAAAAAAGATATGGGGGTAAATGATTGCAGAGAGCTTATAGAGCTTATGAACAGCGAAGGTTTAACTCCTGTTTTAACAGGGGCCGGAAGAGTTGCGGAAACTTTCAGCCATAATCTCAGAAAAGCCGGATGCTTTGATTATGTTGATTTAGTCGGATGTACAACGTTTCCGGAGCTTGCAAATATTTTGAAAATCTGCGGGAAATGTATTACGGTAGATACCGGAACTTTACATTTTGCAAATGCTCTTTCTGTACCGGTCGTCGGAATTTTTTATGCAGGATGCGATGAGATGTGGGCGTCGGATGAAACTCTGTATCCGGCAAAAACTCTTGTTGGTGAAAATGTTACTCCTAATGATATTATGAAAACTTATAAGGAATTGATGAGTGAAACTTATTCAGTACTTTGACGGTCATATTGTAATAAACTTATTTGGTTTACTAATCAGAATTAAAAAGAACTGTAAACCGAAAAATATAGCTCTGAAAGAATGCGGAATTACTGATAAAAAAAGAGAGATACCCCTTATTGTTTCTCTGACGAGTTTTCCGGAAAGAATAAATATTGTTGTTAAAACAATAAAAACTCTTTTAACACAGACTCTGAAACCGGATATGGTAATCCTCTGGCTTGCGCCGGAACAGTTTCCGAATGGGGAAAATGACTTGCCGCAGGAGCTTTTGGATTTGCAAAAGTACGGTTTAACTATAGACTGGTATAGAGATATCCGCTCTTATAAAAAAATTATTCCGGCATTAAAAAAATATCCGGATGCGGTTATTATAACGGTAGACGATGATATTTATTATGCGCCGGATACAGTTGAGACGCTTTACAAATCATACTTGGAGCATAAAGATGAAATTCAGGCACATAGATGTGATGTTTTGAAATTAGAGGACGGTAAAATTATCTGGGCAAAAACAAGAGAATTATATTCGGATAAAAACAGGGGAAAAGCAAGTTTTAAAAACAGGCTTACAGGATATGGCGCCGTTCTTTATCCGCCGCATTGTTTTTATAAAGATGTTTGTGATGAAGAGCTTATAACAAAGTTTCTTCCCACGCATGATGACATCTGGCTATGGGCTATGGCTGTTTTGAACGGATATAAAACGAGGCTTGTTAAGGGATATTCCGAATCAATAGACTATGTTGAAAATTCGCAGCAGTTTGGACTTTGCAAAATTAATAAAAAAGGAGTCGGTACATCTTTAGAGGAAGCTTATGAAGTTATACTTAAGCAATATCCGCAGATTATGGAAATTTTGGAGAGAGAAGAATGAAAATAAATATAGCTTATGCGCCGGATGATAAGTATGTAAATCAGACTGTTGTTTCAATGCAAAGCGTTCTGGAACATAATAATGACGTTGAATTTATTATCATGTATTCCGAATTGACAGAAAACAGTATTGAAAAACTTAAAAAAGCGGGCGGAAAACTGAGGCTTCTTAAAATGAATGAAGCGGATTTCTGCGGGCTTGTTCTTTCACACTGGGTAACTGTTCAGGCATGGTTCAGAATAAAACTTCCCTACATGTGTCCGGATTTGGACAAAATTTTGTATCTGGATTGTGATACCATTGTAAGGGGAAATTTAGACAAACTTTTTTCTCTTAATCTTGACGGGAAATTTTTTGCCGGAGTAAAAGATGTCTGGGGGGTAAATAAATACGTAAAAAGACTTGGTATGAAAAGCCCTGTTTATGTAAATTCCGGTATGCTTTTATTTAATTGTGATTTCTGCAGGAAAGAAAAATTCTTTGATAAAGTTATAGATTTTGCTAAAAACAACGAAAAAATAATTGAATTTTGTGATCAGGATTCAATAAACAAAGTTGCTGATGAAAAGAAATTTGTACTTCATCCGGAATATAACTATATGGATACCTGGTGGAGAGGCGGATATTATGAGTTTGTGGGTAAAGAGGAAGAAGAGTATCTTGAAGCTCGCGAAAATCCGATAATAGTACATTTAACAGGACTAAAACCTGCCTTTAAAGGCTGCGGAAATAAGTTTAGAGATGAATGGTGGGAATATGCCAAGCATACTTCAATATATGAAGAATTAAAAAATGATTATGAAAATTCAACAGAGCCTGATAATCACGACTCATTCTTAAACCGGTTATTTTCAATAAAAAATGAATATCAGGGCAAAACAAAAACAAAAGTTTTGAGAGTTCTCGGAATAAAAATCAAGTTAAGCGCTAAATCTTACGGGGAATAGATTTTAGCTTCTTAAACAGGCTTCGATAAATCCGTCAATATCACCGTTCATAACAGCGTCAACATTTCCCGTTTCATATCCTGTTCTGTGATCTTTGACCAGTTTATATGGGTGAAAAACATATGAGCGGATTTGTGAACCGAAGTTTATATCGAAATTTTCACCTTTCAGTTCTGCCAGTTTTTTCTCATGTTCACGCTGTCTTAGTTCTAAAAGTTTTGATGCAAGCATTTGCATTGCATTTTCTTTGTTCTGAAGTTGTGAGCGTTCTTGCTGGCATTTAATAACAATGCCGGTTGGTTTGTGCAGAATTCTTACTGCGGTTTCCACTTTATTAACATTCTGTCCGCCGGCTCCGCCCGAACGCATTGTATCTACTTCTATATCCTCAGGCGGAATTACTATTGTTTTTTCGTAATCCGGAATAATCGGAGAAACTTCGCAGGATGCAAAACTTGTTTGTCGTTTTCCGTTGGCATTAAACGGCGATATTCTTACGAGCCGATGGACGCCTTTTTCGGCTTTAGCATAGCCGTAAGCATACTTTCCTGTAATTTTTATTGTTGCAGACTTTATTCCCGCTTCCTCTCCGTCGGATTTATCAACAAGCTCTACTTTCCAGCCTTTAGCCTCAGCCCAGCGTGTGTACATTCTAAGAAGCATTTCTGTCCAATCCTGCGCATCCGTTCCTCCGGCACCGGCGTTTACCGAAAGGAAAGCATCCGCTTCGTCATACTCTCCGGAAAGCATTCTTTGAATTTCATATTTATCAAGCTCTTTTTCTAAAATTGCAAGTCGATTGTTACTTTCGGCAATAAGTTCTTCATCTCCGATTTCTTCAGCAATTTTAGCATCTTCTAATGTATTACTCCAGCCGGAAAACATATCCAGAGTTTCTTTTATTTCTCTTGTTTTTTGTCCGAGTTCGGTGGCCAAATTTTGATTTGTCCAAACTTCCGGAGATTGAAGCTGCTTTTCCGCTTCTTTTAATTCTTCATTCAGCTTATTAAAATCAATTCCCTGCTTGTTTTCTCTGATACGCTGTTCCAATTCTTGTATATTCATAATTTTTCAACTAATTCCACAATCTGCTTATGTATATTATCTATTGTTTCGCCGGAGTTTATAACTTTTACTCTTTCAGGCTCCTGACGGGCTATTTCCAGATATCCGTTTCTTACTCTGTTAAAAAAATCTATGCCGGCAGATTCCATTCGGTCCTTACTGTTTCCGACCCTTGCCAGTGAAGTTTCAATGTCAATATCAAATATTATCGTTAAATCCGGTTTTAAATCGTTAACGGCAATACTATTAAGCATTTTTATTCGTTCAATGTCCAAACCGCGTCCGTACCCCTGATATGCAACGGTAGAGTCTGTATGCCTGTCACAAAGAACAATTTTTCCTTCCTGCAGTGCAGGTTTAATAATGCAATCAACATGTTGAGCTCTGTCTGCCAAAAACAGAAATGATTCACAGTTTGGAGAAACCTCGCCGTCATAGTTCAAAAGGATTTCTCTTAATTTAACTCCTAACCCTTTGGCGCCGGGTTCTCTCGTTAAAAGTACTGACTTACCTCTCGAGCGCAAATATTCATCTAAAAGTTTTATCTGCGTTGTTTTTCCGCAGCCGTCTGCTCCTTCAAATGTTATAAAAAAACCTTTTTGCATACAATTATTTTATTAAATAAATATGAAAAAACAATGTTCCGAAATGGTTTTTTCCATATTAATGATGTAAAATAAAAAAAGTATGATTCAGAATTATGTAACGTATTTAAAATTTTTAGACGAAAAATTTACAAGATTTTTTAATAAACAGAAACCTTTTATATTTTGCAAAAAAGGATGTGCAAAATGTTGTAAAAATGCTCAATTCCCGTATTCTGAAATAGAGGTTGAGTATTTGCTGCTCGGAGCGTGGCAGCTAAAGCCTGAGATAAAGAAGATTGTTGCGGATAATCTTGCAAGAAAAAATAAAAAAAAAAACAAATATGAGGGAGAAAAATTCAGATATGACTGCCCGTTTTTGATTAATAATGAGTGTGCGGTATATGATTACAGGGGAATTGTATGTCGCTCTTTCGGTTTGATGACGGTCGGGGCTAATGAGAAAATTCAGGTTCCTTTTTGTTGCTTTCAAGGATTGAATTATTCAAATGTAATAGATTATGAGACTAAAAAAGTTTCGCAGGAAAAATATAAAGCGCTGGGGGTTGAAGAAGAACCGTCCGCGTTTAATATAAATTATGAGTTTTTAACTGATACGGATTTTGAACGCGGTTTTAATTTTACTTTCGGGGAAAGAAAACCGTTGATTGATTGGATGATAGATAAAGCTCAGCAATACAAGATTTAATTGAATCTAAAGCAATCTTCATCATGGTCATTAACAACCCCGATTGCTTGCAGGTATGAATATATGATAATAGTTCCCGTGTATTTCATTCCGCGTTTTTTTAGGTCTTTTGAAATTTTGTCGGATAACGGGGTGCTGGCGGGTAATTTTTTTTCAGTTCGTTTTATAACTTCCTTGTTTGTAAATCCCCAAATATAATTTGAAAATGAGCCAAACTCTTTTTGAATTTCTATAAAGATTTTTGCATTATTTATTGCGGCTTCTATTTTACTCTTGCTTCTTATAATTTTTTCGTTGTTTAATAGTTCTTGAATTTTATCTTCTTTATATTCGGCAACCTTTTTTATGTCAAATTCATCAAAAGCTTCCCTGAAAGCTTCGCGTTTTTTTAGTACAGTAATCCACGATAATCCTGCCTGGAAAGATTCCAGTACGAGAAGCTCAAATAACTCTCCGTCGTCATATTTGGGAACTCCCCATTCCTCATCGTGGTATTTTACATAAATTTCAGATTTTTCATCCACCCAGAAGCATCTTTTCATTGCGGTATTTCATCCAATACAAATAACCCTAAGCGCCCTTCCCTAAAGTCTTTTAAAACATATATTGCGGTTCTTTCCGTATCGGGCTGTTCACCTTTCAAAATCCAGTTTCTCATTTTTGCGATATTTTCGAGAGTTAAATCTTCCGTTTTATAGTATTCTTTTACAAAATTATCGTTTTTAAGCATTTCTAAAAGCGCTTTTGCAACCGGTTCCGGTGAATAGGCGTTTTCTGAAACTGAACTGACAAAAGCCAGTTTAACTGCCTGTTCCTGATTATCCTGTCTTGTCGGAATAATACCGGGAGTATCAAGTAAGTCCAGCTTCGGGTTAATTCTTACCCATTGCTGCTGTCTTGTAACTCCAGCCTTGGCCCCGGTTTTTGTTTTGGATGATTTTGTAAGTTTATTTATAATACTTGATTTACCGACATTCGGCATTCCAACGACCATGGCTCTTGCGGGACGTCTTAACAATCCTTTTGCCATGAGAGTTTGAATTCCGGGTTCGCTTAATTCTACCGCGGTTTTTATGATTTGTGATAAATCTTTCGAACCTTTAGCTTCCGTAATAATTACCGGGCAGCCGGTGGTTTCTTTTAAATACTCAACCCATTTCTTAAGTTTGTTTTTGTCGGCTAAATCAGCCTTATTCAACAAAAGAAGCCTTGGTTTATCACCCAAAAGCTTCTTTATGTTACTATAACTGCTTGATATAGGTAATCTGCTGTCACGTACCTCGATTATTACATCAACTAAATTAAGCTTTTCTTTGAGCTGGCGTTCAGCCTTAGCAATGTGTCCGGGATACCAGTGAATATGCAAATCGCTTACCCCTATCTTTTTTCGATTTTTTCCTTAATACGTGTTGCTTTGCCGGAACGTTCTCTTAAATAGTATAATTTAGCGCGCTTTACGTCACCTTTTCTTTGAACAACGATTTTTTCAATACGCGGAGAATATACTAAGAATACACGTTCAACGCCGACACCCTGGAATACTTTTCTTACGGTAATGGTTTTATTAATGCCTGAACCGTGTTCTGCGATAATAGTTCCTTCGTATGCCTGTATTCTTTCTTTGTTACCTTCTACGATTTTAACGAATACTCTTACCGTATCACCGGGATTCATATCCGGTAATTCTCTTGTAGTGTATTCTGCTTCTAAATTTTTAATAATAGGATTCATTTTTGCTATTCCTTATATTTTGACTAACTGTACATTTTAATTCAATCATAAATAAAACAAAATAGAATTACAAGTAATTCTTCACAATGTAAACATTTGTAAAATTTATATGTTATTGCCTAAAGTTTTTTATGCTTAATGTTGCAAATAAAAATATGAGAAATTTAATGTTTAGCGATACGGTTATGAAAATATTTACTTTTGTAACAATTTCTATTAGAATTAACAAAAAATAAATTTTAGGGATTTTATAACAGCAGCCGATTTATTAGAAAGTTTTTTATGATTAATCCGGTAGGAAATAAATTTACATTATCAAAAGTAATAACAAGTATGACAAAAGCAGATGCCCTTGCGCCAATTGTGGCGTTGGAAACGGCTGTTGTTCTCGGGCGTACTTATCAGGCATATAAAAGAGGCAAGGGTGATGAGGCGCGCGAACGTTTTATTGAAGAGTCAATGGGTTCGATTGTCTGGTTGTGCGGGGTTAAATACCTAAACAAGCTTGGTGATAAAGTTGTCGGAAAAATTCTTAAATCAAACGGCACAAATTTTGATGTAGGAACTGATAAAATTTTAAGAACTCCTTTTGATAATTTTATGAAGACAAAAGCGCCTAAAGGTTTTACTCCCAATCAGGTTGCATTAATTAAAGGTGCAAAGGTTATGACAAGTATTGTACTTGCAAACCTGTTTATAGGATTTATTGTTCCTCCTCTGAATCAGGCTCTTACCAGAAAAGTTCGCGGCAAGAGGAAGGCTGAGGCTGAGAAAAATAATAATAATGTAGCATTCAAAGGCGGTGCGGCAATAGGTTCTATAAATAAATTCACAAATTGGATAGAAAACACTAATACAGGCCAGTTATTATCAAGCGACGCCGGAATTGCAGGCGGCCGTATGTATAATGCCAGAAGAAAAGAAGAAAGACGGGAAATCGCTATCCGCGATATCGGCTCAATCTATTTTTATATGTGGGCTCAAGGCCATGTCAGAAATCTGCTTAATTTGGTTGAAACAGGAAAAGCAACAAGGCTTAATCCTAATACCGCAAAAATTTTAAATGAAGATTTAATAAAGTTTCTTGGTAATAAAGAAATGAAAGTAAATGAATTTAGAGAAGCCGTCCTTGGAAAAGAAACAAAAATTCCTGATAATATATTAAATCTCCGGGGATGGGTAAAAAGTAAGGGGAAAAATCCGCTTGAAGTAATTACGCTAAAAGAGCTTGAAGGTGAAATTAAAGATAAAAATATACTTGAAAGAGTGCGTTCAATGGCAAATCTTCAACCTAAAAGAGTTGAAGAGTATGTTATTACAAAGCAACAACTGTCAGATGCATTCAATTGTGCCGAAATTAATAACCCGGAGCTTTTGAATAAAGTTTTTGATAACTTCACCGGTGGTGATTATAAAAACGAATTTAAGTATGTATCTAATAAAAAACTTTATAATCTCAAAGCAGAGATGGAACATTATGTTGAAAGGCTATGCAAATCCGTCAAGAACGGTAAAATTAATAAAACCGTTATAGAAAAATTTGAGCGTAAAAATCTCCTTTTGAGCGGGATTAATTTTGCGGCCGGTTTTGCTGTTGCGGCAGCTTTTCTTTCTACGTATATTCCGAAATTCCAGTATTGGTTTACTAAAAAGACTACCGGAGTTGATGCATTTCCCGGAGTTTATGAGTTTGAGAAGCAAAATAAATAAAAACGCAGGGTTTTATTTACCGCTCTTTAATTGTAAATTTTTGTTAAAAAGTAATCTAAAAAGTGTTACTAACTTTGAGGATGTGGCATTAATAAAGTATAATAATCAAAGGAACTGATTAGGTTATGTGCACACAAGAAGCAGCAGAGCTGAATTTGAATAGTCTTGTTATTGTCTCAAACCCTCTTGTAATCATGCTTTTCGGGGGGGGGCTAAAGGCCTGTATTAATAACTTTTTTGACTATAAATTATTCTTCTCCCTTTCTAAAGAAAGTGAGGTTTTTTGTGCCCGGCGTACGCGCCGCTCCCTCATTAGGGAGGGAGCGGCTTTGCGGACGGACGTAAGTCCGGATAGCGAGCGGATGGCGGCGGCTAAGCCGATTAGGCTTGAAGGCGACACTCCGGGAGCGTGGAGCAAATCCAAGACAGAGGGCAGAATTTCAAGTTGAGCTCTGCGAAACTTAGAAATTCGGGAGAGGAGTCTTTTTCATATCCTGATATCATAAAATGTTCCGTTAATGTAAATATATGGTAGCATATGGCTTTTGTTTATAAGATTATTTTGGATAGTTATGCTAATGATGAAGGGTCGGGATGGGTGATAACCCGTAAGGGGAAATCCTGCGGCGTCGCGCTTGCTTTTTGAATTCACTTAATGCTATGTGTAAAGTTTTGTAACAAAATCGTATAAGCTCTGCAATTATTTAAAATAAATATACTTTATATATATGCAAGTCAAATGACAAACATTAAATAAATACGAAACACATAACACAACCTTTCATACAACCTACACACTAACCTTCTACACATGAGGAATTAATTAAAAAAAATTCCAAACCTTTCTTTCAAAGAAAGGTTTTTTTTTGCAGGTAATGCTAAATTTTATTTATTCCGTTTTGGAGATTTACATATTGAGTGTATAACATATTTGTGGTAATATGATTTTGTAAGATTGGAGCTTTAAGTAAATGGGTTATAAAATACTATCAAAAAAGGAATTATGTCCTAATCAGTATGAAATTACCGTATTAGCACCTTTTGTTGTAAAGAATGCAAAAGCCGGGCAGTTTATAATATTTAGAGCTGAAGAAAACGGCGAACGAGTACCTTTGACTATAGCAGATGTTGACAAAGAAACGGGAGCTCTTACGCTGGTATTTATGGCAGTGGGGTATTCTACCAAAAAGCTGGCCTCGTTAAATGAGGGTGATGAACTTGTTGATGTTGTAGGGCCATTAGGGCAGCCTACTCATATAAAAAAATACGGTACTGTAGTTTGTTTAGCAGGCGGTTATGGCGCGGCTCCATGCTATTTGATTGCGAAAGCTTTTAAGGCGGCGGGTAATAAAGTCTATATGGTTATGGGTGCAAGAACGAAGGATTTAATTTTTTGGCAGGATAAGATGAAAGATGCTTGCTCTGAGCTGTTTATAACAACTGATGACGGGTCTTTGGGCGAAAAAGGTTTTGTAACCGGTGTGCTTGAAAAAATTATGAGTCGTGAAAAAGTTGATTATGCAATAGCTGTAGGGCCTATGCCCATGATGAAAGCTGTTGCGGATATGACGAGAGATAAAGGGATTTATACCGAAGCCAGTATGAATCCTATTATGGTAGACGGAACCGGTATGTGCGGAGCCTGCAGGCTTACTGTCGGCGGTGAAGTTAAATTCGCTTGCGTAGACGGCCCGGATTTTAATGCACATGAAATTGATTTTGATGAAGTAATTAACAGGACGAAAATTTATAAAGAGCAAGAAAGAAAACGCAGTGAAAATTGCAATTTATTAAAAGTTACGAAACAATAAGATAGGAGATAATAAATGGCACCTCGTGATCAAGAAAAAGCAATACCTTTATGCCCTCTTATGAGTGTCGGCTCACAGGTTGAAATTGTATGTATGCAGGAAAATTGTGCTTGGTATTTAAAGAATTATAAGATTTGTTCGGTATACATGATGGCGCATAATTCTATGCTGGATGTGCAGGCGAAACAGAGAGCCGCAAAGCAAGCTCAACAATAAAGCCGGAAATTTCCGGCTTTTATATTTTCAACAGGCGGAGGAGAATATGAAAAATACAGTTGTAATAGGTGCTCAATGGGGAGATGAAGGTAAGGCAAAGATTACGGATTTGCTGGCTGAGCACGCGGATATAATTATGAGATATCAGGGCGGATGTAATGCCGGACATACCGTTGTTGCAGGCGGGAAAACTTATAAGTTTCACATGATACCTTCCGGGATTTTGTATGATAAAGCAATTTGTTTTATTGGCGCAGGTACGGTTATTCATCCGGAATCTTTTGAAAGAGAGTTAAATGAGTTGAAATCTGAGGGCGTTAATTTTAGAAATCTTAAGATTTCTCCGCTTGCTTCTATTACGATGCCTTATCATATAGAGATAGATGGTTATACAGAGGCACATGCCGGCAAAGGAAAAATCGGCACAACAAAAAAGGGTATAGGACCGACATATTCGGATAAATATGCACGAATCGGCTTAAAAATTCAGGATTTATATTCATATGAGGCTTTGAGTGAAAAACTTGATATTATTTTGCCTTTAAAAAATAAAATTCTAAAAAATGTTTACGGATTTGAACCTTATACAAAAGAATGTATAATTTCTCTTTGTGAAAAATATGCAGAATTATTTAAACCTTATGTTTGTTTTGACTGGCAGGATTTGTTGAACAGATACAAAGACAGAACAATACTGTTTGAAGGTGCTCAAGGCGTTATGCTTGATGTTGATTACGGAACATATCCTTTTGTAACCTCTTCAAGCCCGATTGGCGGCGGAGCAGCTGTCGGCAGCGGCTATGGGCCTTCTGTGATTAATGAAGTCGTCGGGGTATCAAAAGCTTATGTTACGAGAGTCGGAGAGGGGCCTTTTGTAACGGAACTTACAGACGAAATCGGCGGGAAGATAAGGGATATCGGGCATGAATTCGGCGTAACAACCGGACGCCCGAGAAGATGCGGTTGGTTTGATGCAGTTATTATGCGATATGCCGTTTTGGTTGGCGGTATTACGAAAGTTGCTTTAACCAAAATTGATGTTTTTGACGACTTTGACGAAATTAAGATTTGTACCGCATATAAAGATTGCAGGAATGATAAAGTTTACACATCTTATCCCACGGATGTATTTATACATAAGTACTTAGAGCCTATATATGAAACTATGCCCGGTTGGAAAACTTCTCTTAGTGATATCAGACGGTATGAAGATTTGCCGGAAAATGCTAAAAAATATATTGCAAAGGTCGAGGATCTTATTGGTGCGCCAATCGGTATTATTAGTGTAGGGCCGGACAGAGAACAGACAATATTTGCAGATTCAATCTAAAGTTAGAGGTTTCTCATAATTTTCGGTAATTCATATTTATAAGATTTAATAATAATATGTAAGTATGGAGATTAAATTGTTTGACAGATTTTGCATACTTACGCCCTTGACTCCGAAGCTGGATGCAAGAGAGTGCAGACGCTTATGTAAAGAAATAGAAAATTATAACGGTATTGCTGTCGGTATAGATTTGACTTTTGTACAAGACTGCACGATAGAGTTTATAGAAGAACTTTATAATCGGGCTCCGCTTAATGTATTTAATATTTCACCTGATTTGTTTTCGCTTTTTAACGTAATGGATATAGATAAACGTATTAATTTATTTGTGAGTGAAGGGGATTTCAGAGAAAATAAACACAGGCTTATTAATCGCAAATTCAGTATTGTATAACCTGCTCTGACGGGTTATTTGTGTAACAAAATTTGTGTCATGGGTTGAAAAATTTTCGTGTTTGTATTAATATGCTCATGACATAAATTCTGTATAGTTATTTATCCGAGCCGGAGTGCGGGGAATAACAAGGATAGTCGCCTAACAAGTTTTTTGGCCCTTGGGGCGGAGGCAAATGCCGAAGGGTTTATTATAAGAAATCTTATATCAAAAAATTTAGGAAAGACGCTTTGATAGGAACTAAACGAGAACATAGCGAAACCGTAGGGAGGATTTTTACAATAGCTTACAGAATCCAAGTAATAATATGATAAGAGGATTTCAATGATTAGAAAAACAGTCTTAACAGCTATTGCATTGCTAACATTGCTGTGCGTTAGGGCTCAAGCGGAACCTACACCGGAGCATGTTATCAAAGAAACCATCGTTAAACATTCGTTGGAGATGGATGTTGACCCTGCTCTTGCTCTAAGCATTGCAAAAAAAGAATCAGGTTTTAAACATGAATTAAAAAGCCCTTATGGTGCAGTCGGAGTATTTCAGTTGCTCCCCTCTACCGCGAAAAGAATGGGATTTAATCCTTATTACTTAAGTGAAAACATTAAGGCCGGACTGACTTATTACAAGATGATGTATAAAATGTTCGGATCAACAGAGCTGGCCCTGGCAGCATATAATGCCGGACCCGGAAATGTTAAAAAGTTCGGAGGAACAATTCCTCCATATGGTGAGACAAAGAGATTTGTGAACCAAATCATGCTTGAGTATAACAAGCAAAAAGTTAACCCCGATCCCATAATAGTAAAAGTAAAGCAGGCAAAGGCGCAAATGCCGGATAAACAAACAGATGTTCATAATACGCCTAAACCGCTGGAACTTCCTAATTTGAAGGAAATTCCTGAAGTAAAACATTCCGATCCGGTAATGGAAATTTTATAGGATAAAATCTTAAAACAACAAAAGAGCCGTATACAATACGGCTCTTTTGTTTTAATGCCGGTAATTTTTAAAGAAAATGAAACTGTGTTATACTGTAAATATCGGAGGATGAAAAATGATTTATAAAATTTTTGAACTTATATTGACAGTGGTTGTTGCCTATATAATTGGTTCTATACCTACGGGGTACATTATAGTTAAAGCCAAAACCGGTAAAGATATCAGAACCGTAGGTTCCGGTTCAACAGGTGCTACAAATGTAAAACGTGTGTTGGGTAAAAAGTATTTCTTTATAGTAATGTTGCTTGATGCATTAAAAGGAGCCTTGCCGGTTCTTTTGGCAGAACATTTTATTACAGCGGGGTCATCCCTCGGGCTTGCACCGGTTGCTGCTGCTGTCGCGGTTATTATAGGGCACAGCAAATCGATATTTTTGCATTTTAAAGGCGGTAAATCAGTGGCTTCCGGCGTCGGAACAATCTTGGCTTTGAATTTTATTGCAGGTCTGATTATTGCGGTCGTATGGGGAATTATTACTTATGTGACAAAATATGTATCGGTGGGTTCTATTATAGCACTGGCAATATCACCGTTTATTATGTATTACCTTAATGCGCCTTTAGCTTATATTGCATACTGTGCGCTGGGCGCTTTGTATATTGTTTATTTGCACAGAGAAAATATAATCCGCCTGATAAACGGCAATGAAAATAAAGTCAGATAAATATGAATTGTAATATGTAAACTTCATATAAATTACCCTACTTGTAACGAAAATATGTTTATGTGACAATTAAATCAGCCTTACTTTTAAAGCTTGTAATAAAAATATCACAAGCTTTGAATGTTAAGTGTGAAACTGGAAACAGTAGGTATCGTAGTAGTTAGAAATATAAAGGAAACTAAGACAATGGCTAGAAAAACTCCATTAGAAAAAATCAGAAATATTGGTATTGCAGCTCACATTGATGCCGGCAAAACCACTACAACTGAACGTATCCTGTTCTATACAGGTAAAACTCACAAACTCGGTGAAGTACACGATGGTGCTGCAGTAACCGACTTTATGGAACAAGAAAGAGAAAGAGGTATTACAATCCAATCAGCAGCTGTAACAGCTGAATGGAAAGGACACCAGATTAACATTATTGACACTCCGGGCCACGTTGACTTTACTATTGAAGTTGAACGTTCTCTCCGTGTATTAGACGGCGTTGTTGCTGTATTCTGCGCAGTAGGCGGGGTTCAATCACAATCAGAAACTGTTTGGAGACAGGCTAACAGATACGAAGTTCCGAGAATGGTTTTCGTTAACAAAATGGACAGAACAGGTGCTGATTTCTTCAGGGTAGTTGACCAAATCAAAAACAGATTAGGTGCTAATGCATTCCCGATTAGACTTCCGATTGGTGCAGAAGACCAATTCAGAGGCTTGATTGATTTGTTCACAATGAAAGCTGAAATTTATACAAATGATTTAGGTACAGATATCAGAGAAGAAGATATTCCGGCTGATATGCTTGAAATGGCTCAAAAATACAGAGATGAGTTAGTTGAAGCAATTGCAGGCGAAAATGATGATTTAATGGAAAAATATTTCGAAGATCCTTCTTCAATTACGGTTGATGAGTTAAAAAGAGGATTGAGAAAAGCGGTTTGCGATAACAAAATCGTTCCCGTAACCTGCGGTACCGCATTCAAGAACAAAGGTGTTCAGCTTCTTCTTGATTCAATCGTTGAATTAATGCCTTCACCGGTTGATGTAAAGGCTATCGAAGGTGAGTTAGAGGACGGTACTAAGACTGAAAGACATTCTTCTGACTCTGAACCTTTCTCTGCTCTGGCATTTAAAGTTATGACTGACCCGTTTGTAGGACGTTTAACTTTCTTAAGAGTTTATTCAGGGGTTATTACATCAGGCTCTTATGTTCTTAACGCAACAAACGGTAAGAAAGAACGTATTTCAAGATTGGTTCGTATGTATGCTGACCAGAGACTTGAAGAAACCGAAGTTTACGCAGGTGATATCTGTGCGGCTGTTGGTTTGAAAGACACTACAACAGGTGATACGTTGTGCGATGAAAAAGCTCCGATTATCTTAGAAAGAATGAGCTTCCCGGAACCGGTTATCTCTGTTGCAATCGAACCTAAAACAAAAGCTGACCAGGATAAGATGGGTATTGCTCTTCAAAAATTGGCAGAAGAAGATCCGTCATTCAGAGTTAAATCTGATACAGAAACAGGCCAGACAATTATCTCCGGTATGGGCGAACTTCACCTTGATATTATTGTTGACCGTATGTTGAGAGAATTCAAGGTAGAAGCTAACATTGGTAAGCCGCAGGTAGCATATAGAGAAACTATCAGAGGCAGTGCCGATCAGGATTCTAAATTCGTTCGTCAATCGGGCGGTAAAGGTCAATACGGACACGTTAAGATTAAGATTTCTCCGGCAGAAGAAAATGCAGGATTTGTATTTGAAAACAAAATCGTCGGCGGTGCTATTCCTAAGGAATACATTGAACCGGCCAGAAAAGGTATGGAAGAAGCTCTTGAAGGCGGTATCTTAGCAGGGTTCCCGATGATTGATGTTAAAGTTGAACTTTATGATGGTTCTTACCATGAAGTCGACTCTTCTGAAATGGCGTTCAAGATTGCCGGTTCTATGGCAATCAAGGATGGTGCAAGAAAAGCGCAGCCTTGTATTTTAGAGCCTATGATGAAGGTTGAAATCGAAATTCCGGAAGAATTCACAGGTACAATTATCGGTGATATTTCAAGAAGAAGAGGCCGTGTTGAAGGTCAGGAACCTCAAGGCAATACAGGTAACGTAATTGTAAGAGCAGTTGTACCTCTTGCTAATATGTTCGGTTACGCAACTGACTTGAGAAGTAACACTCAAGGACGCGGTACATTCTCTATGGAATTCCAGAAATACGAACAAGTTCCTGCAAATATCGAAAAAGAAATTATCGAAAAATCAGGCGCTTCCAAGTAAAATGACGTAGATTAAAAGTAAAAAAGAGAATTGTTTAATAGCAATTCTCTTTTTTTACCTACCCATCTGCCTCAAAGTGCGCTAATGTAACATAATACATATTGTGGTGCTACGCACGTAGGAGACCGGTCGGCAGACATTCAGTCCAAAGACTACAAGTTTATTTTTGACCTACCGGTCTGCCTCAAAGTGCGCTAATGTAACTTAATATATATTGTGTTACATTAGGGGTAAATGTAAGGAATAGTGCGGGTTTTTAGTATAAGATTACGAATAATAATCTTACCCCTCCCCGAAATCAAAGATTTCGACCCTCCCACAAGGGGAGGGTGAAGATATAACGCGGGTAGCGCCGCGAACGTGCTGCGTAAGCAGCGATAGTGAGCGTAAGAGAGCCGGTTCACCGGCCTGGCCGTAGAAGCTTAATACAATTTTACCCCAATGCCCGTCAGGGCATAGGAAACAGCTGCGTATTTTCTCTTTCTTTTGGTACTTTTCTTTCTCTTTTTATTCGCAATAAAAGAGAAAGAAAAGTACACAATTTAAAACAAGTATGATATAATAGTTTCAGGCATAAAAAAACATATCTAATGTAACACAATATGTATTGAGTTACATTAGTGCACTTTGAGGCTAGAGCGGTAGGTCAAAAACATTCCGGGAGTTTTTAGACTGAATGTCTGCCGACCGGTCTCCTACGTGCGTAGCATAGAAAGGAGTAGCGAACGTGAGAGCAAAAAAATTAAACGGATTTTCATTGATGGAAATGATGATTGTGCTGTTGATTGTTGCAATAATTGCAGCTGCCACAGCGCCTATGGTAACAAAAAAAATGGGGCGCGGAAACGGTACCGGGGATTGTCCTTGGGTATTTACAGGATTAGGTAGTAATATTGCATATAATTTAAGTGGAGATAATAATTCAACGGTTATAATAGGTGCAACGACTCTTCCGAGTGGTTGGAATAAAAAGGCGCGTTTATATATTGATTGCGGCGAGGATGCTGAAACGGGGCATATTGCATTTGGAAACGGAAATGCAGAACCATTTATATTAACGGCAGATCCGATAAATGGGCGTGTGGGTTTCTCAACTGACGAAATACCCTCAAGGACCGTTGCATTTGGAAGCGGACAAGTTTTAAGCAATAGAAATGATTCTGTAATAATAGGACAAAATGCAAATAAGGGCATTGGCGATATATACACGGAAGAAGTCGGAAATGTTGGTGGCCAGGTTATTATCGGGCATAATGCTTATTCAAGAGGTGATGGGCGCAGGGCGATAGCAATCGGGAAAGACAGCGTATCGTTTGCTCATACTGTTGCATTAGGATATCGTGCAAGAGCAAAAAATGAAAAAACAGGAGAAAGTGTGATTATAGGTCATGGGGCGGAAGCTTTTAATTACGGAAACACAACAGTAGGAGCTTTTGCAAGAACAGATAATATAGGTTCTGTAGCAATAGGAAATGAGGCAGAAGCGACAGGTAAAGCATCAGTTGCAATTGGCAGTTCGGATTTTGCGGATAATTGTATTGCACCAAAAGCATCCGGAAGCAATACTATTGCAATTGGTAACGATAGTTTAGCCCAAAATAACAAATCAATAGCTATAGGGTATAAAAGTAAGTCGGAAGGTAATTCAGGCAGTATTGCGATAGGGGGTTTAACAAATGCTCAAAATTCAAATACAGTTGCTATTGGTGATAGTACGGAAGCATTGGGTCCTTTTTCTTCCGCAATCGGTGCGCGCTCAAATGCCGGCGCTCAAGGCTCTGTAGCATTGGGCTTTTCGGCTATAACGAAACAAGGTGGCCGCAATTCTATTGCTGTTGGTATACAAAGTATTGCACAAGGAAAAAATGCAATAGCGGTAGGTGGTTATTCTGCAGCAAATTATGATAATTCTGTCGCAATCGGATATAATGTTGAAACATCACGAGCGCATCAAATAGTCTTGGGATCAAATTTGGATACAGTTGAAATTCCTGGAAGTCTTAGCAATACAAAAACTCTTCAACTGATTTCTGATAAACGTTTAAAGAATATAAATAGCCTATATACTGCAGGGGTGGAAGAGTTAAAGAAGCTAAAAATATATAATTACACTCTTAAAAAAGACAAAAACCGGACTCCGGGTGTAGGTGTTCTGGCACAGGATTTACAAAAAGTTTTTCCTAATGCGGTAACAGAAGGGGATGACGGGTTTTTAAGAATACGCTGGGATGATATGTTCTATGCCATAATAAATGCCGTAAAAGAGTTGGATGATAAAATAGCTGATATTATGCAAGTTACGATGGAAACAAATTCAAAATTATTATTGCAGGATAAACAAATAAGATTACAAGCAAAAATAATACAAGAACAAAAACAAATGCTTATACAACAAAGAAAAATTAATGCAGAACAAACAAAAAATATTGAAAGTCTGGTTAAACGAATTGAAAAGTTAGAAAAACAGTTTTTATAAAAAAACGCTTCCTTTTTAAAGGAAGCGTTTTTTTTGTATTTATGATAAAACTAACTTAAAGCCAATAATGATTTTACAGAACGGGCGTTTTCTTTTACTGCCTCATCAGAATGCATATTAATTGTATCATCCAGTATTCTCAAAACTTCTGATTTATCTTTCAAAGAAAGGATTTCGTTGATTGTACTCATTGCAACTGCCGGAGAAAGGTCATTGATACCTTTTCCTTGGTTAATGATAACGATTTTAAGAGAGTCATGTACATTTTTTCTGACTAAAGCACGTGATGTATATTCTCTCACTTCATTATCAGGCGAATTAGTACCTAATTCTTCTAAAACTTCTATAGAAGCATGGTCTTGATGTGCTGCAAGAGCATCAATTATTTCAGCTACGTTTTTATTCATTATGCGACCTCCTTTGCAGCGTTAGATGCGGCAATTTCAGCTTCCCACATAGCTTTTAATTCTGCAACGGTTGTATCCTTGTTAATTTTGTTCGGATGAATTTTGCTGATGAGGGCGCTCCATTTATCAGAAAGACCTTTGCCCAGTTCTGTTACATCGGTATTGAGGAATGCCATTTTTTCGGACAGCCCTTTACCCATGCCGGAAATAGAATTTCCTATACCTTTACCTATATCGACAATATCGGCATTCATAACTTTGTTAATAGTTTTAATACCGGCTAAATCAGAAACATTAGTATTCTTTGCATAATCCCAAGCGGAAGAAATACCTTCTCTTACTCTGTTTACAAATTTAACTATAGGTTCCGTAATGCCGGAACGTAATTTTGTCATGCTTCCTGCTACGGAAGATGTAATCATTTTTAACTTGTTGTTATTAGCGCTGTGTTTTGTTCCTTCAAAAACATCAGCGTATTCAAATTGCAAAGTGTTTCCTTCAAAATTTGAGTATTTGAACGGATTTGTTGTTGAATTGCGAGATGTCTTGAACGGATTAGCAATTTTCTGACCCAGGTTAAAACCTACTTTGTTAATGTTTGCCATACTATTCCTTTCTTTTTTCTCAGATATCTTTACACATATAGCTTAACAATATTAAAAAGAAAATAAATCGTAAGAATAGATGATTATTATTTGAATATTGCCTATAACTTTAGTTGGATATTTACATTTAACAGTGTCTTGGTTATAATAAAAAAAGCAAAGAGGGGTGTCCGAGAGGTTTAAGGTGCAATCTTGGAAAGGTTGTGTGGGGGCAACTCCACCGTGGGTTCGAATCCCATCCCCTCTGTATTTAAGTCCACTAAAAGAGAATAAGTGGGAATTAGAATTAAAAAAAGCGCCCAACTAGGGCGTTTTTTCGCTATATAAGTATAAAAAGAGAATTTTATTTAAAGAATATTGTAATTTCACGTCCGGATTGATTTGTACGGATAGATTGATATTTTTGGAAAGCCCGCTTTGTGTGGGCTTTTTTAGGTCGGAATTTTAAGTATTCCAAAAAAATCAAACTGCCGAACTGGACTTTTT
>CALUPN010000022.1 GCA_944322625.1 Candidatus Gastranaerophilales bacterium
TGATTTTGATACATAACCGGATTAACTGCACACATTAAATCATCACCTTCAACACTTATATATATAAAGTATTTTTGTGAATAAAAATTGCTTAATTAAAATAAATTCAATATTATATCTTTTAGTAAAACCTGCAACGAATTTATTTTTTTGTTCACAAACTCTTTTTGCAAATTTCCGGTTACTCCGATATAAAAAGTGGTCTGTGAATAATTAGTCATTATATAGACAGCATAAGTTTTGTTCATAGACTAATTATAATACGTCATACCGATAAGATCCCGAAACAAGTTCGGGATGACAGCACGCTTATAGTTAACACGCAAATTTAAAAGGAGATTTCTATAACATACATAAAAAGAGCCTTAAAAGGCCCTTTTTATAAATGGTGGGTGTGGTGGGACTCGAACCCACGACCAATTGATTAAGAGTCAACTGCGCTACCAACTGCGCCACGCACCCATATATTGAGTTTCCGGAATTTTTGTTTCGCAGTTGTCAGCGGGAACACTTCCGTGTTCGCTACCTCTCAAAAAATCCTCAACGGTTCGGATTTTTTTCGGCAGAGTCAACTGCGCCACGCACCCGTATACTCTACAAAACTATTCTAACACAAACTTTTATTACCGCAAATTTTTTTTTGTACGGGTTTTAATTCTAATATGAAAGTTGTAAAAATAAACGATTATCAGCCTGTATATAATAAGCCGGTTTTCCGGAAAACCGGTCTTAAATCTGCATTAACGAAAGACTTTTTTGTAAAGGATAGTGCTGTAACTTTACAGGACTCCATAACTGAAATTAAAGATATCATGCCGGTTGCATTTGCAGGAACTAAATGTAAAGGAGCTTTTATGCTCCCGGATTTTTGGAAAAGTATTGCGCCCAAAAATCTGGCCGAAGTTTTCAGGCTCAAACTGCTCGGCTTATCCACTAACAAAGACGGATATGCGGATAGTTTTTTAAAAACATATTCTAACAGGCCGGTTTCTACATCATTTGTCCATGATTGTGCAGTTATGTATTTGTATAATGATAAAACTAAAACACATGCAATATATCATGCTGCGCCAAATACAAAAGTTAAAAAATTGGATTTTATGATTAAAACCCTTATGCCGGAAGGATTTACTAATGCCTGTATTATTCCGGGAGATTACAGTTTTTACCGGCAGCAAGAGCCTAATATGAAGAATATGTTTAAACTTATGAAACAAAATAATCCATCGGCGCCAGTTAATGTGTTTTATGGGATTAATAGGTTTCCGGAGATTACAGGTTATAAAGGACAGGTTTTTCAAATCCCTAATAAAGAAGTTGAAAAGCAAATGAAATCCGGTATTCTTGATGCAACAGATTTCGGGCAGGCAAGTTTTAAAATATCAGATACCGGAGGATATAACACTTTTGATTTTATTTATGGTGAATGTGATAATATTGAAGAGCTGGAGAGTCTGAAAAACAGGTTTAAAAAAAAGAAATTTCCAAAATTAGTATCTGAAATTTTGTCTAAAGAAATAGAGAAACAAAAAGATGTTTTGATGCTTATAAATAAATCAAAATCTTTAGAAGAATTAAATGATTGGAATGAAATTTTTACGGAAGACAAATTTAAAACTATCTTTCTTAAAAAAAGAGAAGAAATATTAATAAAAATGCTGGAGAAAGTTCAGGATGAAAACTCGCTAAAACAATTCTATCAGCTGGCAAGGCATGATTTTATCCGCATGAGTAAATTATTTAAACTTTTTCAGGAAAAGAAAAAGGAAATTCTTTAGCAAAAAAAATTTTTATCGGATTTAATATAAATGTTATGAACGTTTCAAAAGTACAAACAAGGCCGAATTTTTATAATAATGAAAAACCTAAAAAGCGTGAGTTTATCGATGTTATTGCAGATAATGTAAAAAATCCGCGTGATGTTCAAGACTGCGTTGCTGTTCCCAGAGGGATTTTCAAAGCATATATTTATTTGATGGCAGGGAGCGGCCTCTTATCAATTGCAAATTTTCTTCCGTCTAAATGGAAAGGAATAAAAACTTCCCTAAATGTTCTGGGAGCAATTTTGGGAATTATAAGTGCAGTTTATTTTGCTAAACCTTTTGCGTTCAAAGGATTATCACCTACTGTTGAAAAAGAAAAACAGCTCCTGAAAAATTGAATCAGTTAATTGTCTAATTGTTTTCAGAAATAATTTTAATCATAATCCTTGTATGAAAATCGTAATTATCGGCGGAGTTGCAGCAGGCGCAAAGGCTGCCGCAAAATCAAAAAGAATGCTTCCTGATGCAGAAGTGCATATCTATACAAAAGACACACATGTCTCATATTCTTCCTGTGGACTGCCTTATTATATTGCAGGAGATTTTGAGGATTGGCATAAACTTATTGTAAGAACCGCAGAAGAGTTTGAAAGAAGCGGAATTAATATACATACGGAAACCCTTGTTACAAAAATTTTACCCGCCGACAAAAAAATTCTGGTTAAAAATGTAAACCACGGAAACTGTGAGTTTATCGGATACGACAAACTTATTATCGCAACCGGTTCAACCCCATTTATTCCCGATATAAAAAATCACAATTTAAAAAATGTTTTTACCGTAAGAACTCTTGAAGACGGAATTAACATTAAAAACGCAATGAGCACAGCACAAAATATCACCGTTATAGGCGGAGGTTATATTGCCGTAGAACTTATTGAAGCTTTTGTTAAAAATAAAAAAAACGTAACAGTTATAGAACAAGCTCCATTTATACTTTCCGTATTTGATGAAGATATTTCTTCACTTATACAAACATATATTATAGAAAATTCAAACAATTTAGTAAAAATTATAAACGAAGATACCGTTACAGAATTCGTCGGCACCGATAAAATTCACGGGGTTTTAACTTCAATGGGACAAGGTTTTGAAACCGATATGGTAATCATTGCTGCGGGAGTACGTCCCGTTATAAATATCGCACAAGAAGCAGGAATTGAAATCGGAACAACCGGAGCCATAAAAGTTAACAGCCGCATGCAAACAAATATTCAAGACATTTATGCCTGCGGAGATTGTGCCGAAAAAATAAATATGGTTTCCGGAACTCCAAGCTGGGTACCGCTTGGTTCTACTGCAAACAAAGAGGGAAGAACTGCCGCAATAAATGCCTGCGGAAAAGTTGAAGATTTTGAAGGAATTCTGGGTTCAGCAGTGTTACGATATCAGACTTTAAACATCTCCATGACGGGACTTACAGAAAAACAATCGCAAAAACTCGGATATGACCCGGTTTCAGTTGTTATTACAAAAAGAGACAAAGCCGGCTACATGCCTGAAGTTCAAAATGTAACTCTTAAACTCATCGCAGACAGACGGAGTCATAAAATTCTTGGCGCACAGGCTATCGGCTGCGGAGACGCAGACAAAAGAGTTAATACAGTATCTGTAGGATTAACAACAGGCATGAAAGCAGAAGATTTGCTTGATGTTGATTTAACTTATGCTCCACCTTTTTCAACAAGCATTGATATATTGATATCAGCTGCCAGAATATTAAAATCGAAGTTAAATTAATAACTATATAAAAGCGGTCAGGATAAAAAATTATCCTGACCGCTTAAAAATGTTTTAAAATTTATACAGCCGCTTTTGATTTTTCAAGACAATCCATAAGTGTTGATGCAACTGTTTTTTGTTCTTCTAATGTTAATTCCGGGAACATCGGAAGAGAAATAACCATTTCCGTATCTTTTTCAGTATTTGGTAATGTTCCTTTACCCCATCCGAGATGTTCATGAACCTTTTGAAGATGTAAAGGAATCGGATAATAAAGCATTGCACCAATTCCCGCTTCTTGCAACATTTTATGAATGTTATCTCTGTTAGGAATTTTAACCGTATATTGATGATACACACAATATGTATCAGAAAGTTCCTTAGGTGTTTGAATATCAGAACATCCCGCAAAAAGTTCGTTATAAGTTTTTGCATGTTCTCTTCTCAACTTATTCCATTTATCAATATAATTTAATTTAACTCTCAAAATAGCAGCCTGAATTTCATCCAATCTTGAGTTAACCCCGATTTCATCATGGTGATATCTGATTGCACCGCCATGATTACGAAGTGCAATAATTCTGTTCCTTAAATTTTCGCTGTTTACGGTAATTAATCCGCCGTCACCCATACCGCCTAAATTTTTAGTCGGATAGAAACTGTAACATCCGATATCGCCGAAAGTACCGACTTTTTGACCTTTATATTCCGCTCCGATTGCCTGACAGCAATCTTCAATTACGTATAAATTATGACGTCTCGCAATATCCATAATTGCATCCATATCACAAGGCTGACCGTATAAGTGAACCGGAATTATAGCTTTTGTCTTTGGCGTAATTCTCTTTTCAATTTCCTTAGGGTCAATATTGAATGTATCGGCATCAATATCCGCAAATACCGGAGTAGCTCCTACAATACCGATAGCTTCAGTTGTGGCAACAAACGTAAATGCCGTTGTAATAACTTCATCACCTGCACCTATATCTAAAGCTCTTAGTGCAAGATGAAGAGCATCCGTACCGGAGTTTAAACTTACCGTATAATTACATCCGATATATTTTGCAAGTTCAACCTCCAAAGCCTTAACATTCGGTCCTAATATATAAGAGCCGGAACGTAAAACCTCACAAACAACTTTTTCAATTTCATTGCCGATAGTTGCATACTGTCTTTTTGAATCTAAAATTGGTATCATAAAATTCCTCCTATTCTCTACTCTCTATAATAAAAGTTTAACACACAAACCATGAGCCTTTATATAATCTTAATTGAAAACAGAAAACCATAATATCTCATCTTGAAGTCTGCAATACCGCAAACAAGTTTTAAGCCATGAACGCGTTATGCGTCAACATAACCATAGCGAGAGAAAAAGTGCGAAGTTACCCTAACCCCGTAACAATTGCAATACAGAGCAATAGCGCAAAATAAATCATTAGATTTCTCGCTTGATAAATCCTGATCATAAAGGCAGGTGCATTCATCATATTTTCCATCGGGAAATGATACCATTTATGCGGCGGTATCGACTCCGGATTTTCAGTAAAGTCTTTCATTGATTTATATAAATCTACAGCTAACGGAATCGTCAAACATACAAGAAATACCTGCCAGTCCAAAATATCAAAAACACATAGAAAAACCGGCGAAACATACGCTAAAATCATCAGCCGTTTCAGCACAACAAGCGCTGCTTTTGGAGTTTTAAAACTATTTGCGATGGTTCTGTGCCCTTCATTAATATCAAAGCGAAAATCCATAACGGTATGAATATATAGCAAAATTACCGTCATAATCATTGTCGGAACAGAAAGTATAATAACATCCCAAGAATAAGTTTTTGTCATAACAAAATAAATTCCGCCGAATAAAGCAGGGCCATAAGCTAATGCTACAGCAGCTTCCGACAGTTTTATTCTTGAAAGAAACGAATAAAACAAAGTTATTAAACCGCCGGCAAGTGCAAAGTACAGAACTCCTGTACCGCATTTTATATATAGAAAAATTCCCAAAGATATTGCAATAAGAAGATATATACCGGTCAGACCCAATATCTCCGTCGGTTTAACTCTTCCTGAAATTAAATATCTGCATTTTGTTTTTTGAGAATTCCTCAAATACTCTTTCTTATCAAAATTTACCTGCTTAATAAGAAATTTGTAATCAAAATAATCATCCAAAATATTTGCCGCAAGATGAGCAAAACAAATACCTACAAATGCAATTAATCCGTATTTTATATTACCTGAAGATAGAACCGAGTAGGTGAAAACAACAAGCCAGGACATAATTGTCATAGGAAGCGAAAATACTCTCGAACATTCTAAAATAGTTGATATTAAATTAAGCATAAAAATATAATAGCACAAATACTGTGCCAATGTCAGCTGACCAGCCCGCCAAAAGCCATAACATCTTCCCAGGCAGCTCCGGCTTCCAGCATCTCTTCTGCTGTAAATCCGAATAAAGTAATTGTATCAATGACTTCATTTCTTTTTTCAATATTGTTAATAACGGATTCTAATGCAGATTCTCTTGTCATATATTGAAATTTATCGTGAATGCCTTGTTTCATGCTTCTTCTTTTAGCTTTGCCCATTATTCTAAACCTCCGAGAGCTAAAAGTGAAACTCCAATCATACCTGAATAATTTCCTGCTTGAGCCGGCCGGATTGAAGTCGGGGCTGTAACGATTTCATTATTAACTCTTTCTTCAATTTTCATTGTATCAACAAATTGTGCCATAGAACCTGATAAAACTACACAGTCAGGATCAAAAAGATTAGCAAGTCCTATTATTCCAAGTGTAATATCGTTTTCCCAGCGGTTAAAAATTGCAGTCATTTTTTCGTCTTTATTTTTAACCCCTTCTATTACATCATAAGTGGTAACATTCTTATCATTAAGTGCTTCTTCCGCATCTTTTTTTAATGCTGTACCCGAAGCATATGCTTCAAAACAATCCCAGCTTCCGCAGGTGCATTTTCTGCGTTTGTCAGAATACATTTTAAAATGCATTTCTCCTGCAGCACCGGATTTTCCCTTGAGAAGTTTGTTATTTATAATAATTCCTCCGCCGACTCCTGTTCCCAGAGTTAGTAATACGGAAACAGATGTCTCCTTTGATGCGCCAATTTTATATTCAGCCCATGCTGCAGCGTTGGCGTCATTTTCTAGAAAAACTTTTTTATTGCTTAAGCTCTGAAAATCGATTGTATAATATCCTTGAACAAGATTGCCCGTTGAACCTATTACAGCAGTATTTTCATTATTAACAGCTCCTGCTGTTGCAATTGCTATAATATCAACTTCATTTTCATATTTTTCTATTTGATTTTTCAAAATTTCTTTTATACCTTCAATTGATTTAGGAGTCGAAAATTTATCGATATCACTTATGATATTTCCCGTCTCATCAATGATAGTACTGTATATTTTTGTGCCCCCTATATCAAAAGCCAGAGCTTTTTTCATTTCAATACCTCTGTAAATCTTTTAGTAATTAATTGCGGTCTTGTAATGGCAGAACCAATAACAACACAGTGAGCGCCATAGTCCAATGCTTTTTTTACCTCTTCAGGCTCCCAAATGCGTCCTTCAAGAATTATCGGAGCATCAAGCAAATCGACAAGTTCTTTCAAAAGCTTAAAATCCGGTCCTTCAGAAGGGGCTCCTGATTCAAGCGTATAGCCTGCAAGTGTTGTGGATATTAAATCTGCCCCCAAATTTGCGCAGATTTCGCCTTCTTCAACAGTAGAAATATCAGCCATTGCAAGTCTGCCGGCATTATGAATTGTGTCTATAATTTCCTGAACCTGACATCTGTCATGGGGGCGTGAGGTTCCGTCAAAGGCTATAATATCAGCTCCGGCTTCGATTAGGGTTTGAACCTCTTTTAATCCCGGAGTAATATATACAATCTCTTTCCAGTTTTCAGGAAGTTTATCAGGTTTAGTGAGCCCGATTACTGGAATACCAAATGATTTGGCATTTCTTACATCTCTCGCTCCTGCAACCCTAAGCCCTCCGGCTCCGCCGTTAACTACAGATTTCATCATTGCATACATGCAGTCCTCTTTATATAAAGGCTCCTCCGGCATTGCCTGAACAGATACTACTATTTTCCCTTTTAACTTTTCAATAATATCCATATTTGAATTTTAACATAAAAGATTAGTATTGATAAAATATTAAAACAAATTTATAATAGAGTCAGGATATTTTAGGGGGAAATCATGAAAAAATCGGTTTTCGTCGGTATTTTATCTGCAGCTGCTGTGGCTGCCTGTTGTGTTGGATTTGTTATTAATAAGAATGCAAATTCTTCGCCTTCACCATCAAGCATTGCCGTTCAAGATAATCCTCCCGTACAAAAGGTTTCAAACGTATCGCCAAAGAAGCCGGAAGTCAAGGAAGATATTCAGGCGGAGCCGGTTTTACCTAAAGAAGTTATTAAATATGGCGATATGTATTCCTCTCTTTCAAATAATCAGCTTCCGTTGTCAGGGATTTCGGTACTTGTTGATTTGCCGGAAGAGGCCAGAGAGGAGGTCGAAAACGTTATTGAATCTTCTAAAAATATTTTTATGTTAAAAAGAATTGATAAGGAAATTCTTTTGTTAGTGGAGAATCCCTCTGACAGCAGGCATAATTTGGATTTAAAAGAGATTTCCTTAGAGAATGTGGTTGTAAAAAATTTACCATTTAGTTCTCATATAGCCGGTGACGAGACTGAGAGAGATATTTGGGAATATGAAGATAATGATGATACTAAACGTCCGGTAAAACATATTAAATATGATGATGAGAGTAACATTGAATATACAGAATTTTGGAATTATTCTTCGGATGAGCCTGTTAAATATGAAATACGAGATGGAGAAGACAGGGTTATATCTATTAAAAAAGAAACTATAGATAATGAAACCAGTTTAAGAGAGGAACATATATTTTATAACAAAGACGGCAGTACAAACCGGAGCGTTTCAATAACATACAGCGGGCCTGATATTACCCGGTTTACGTATTATAATTCTGAAAACCCGAACGAAGGTATTAGTATTTTCAGCAATTATGGAGAAGACGGCAGCAAGATAAAGGAAACGGTTTATACGCCTGATTTTAAAGTTGTTAATGTTTATGAGGCAATGTATAAAGACGGGGTTCGTACCGGTATAAAAGTTTTTGATAAGGAAAATCGGGAAGTGGAGAAGATTTTATCCAAATAGATTAAAGCCCTCATTTTCGACTTTCTTGGGGCGTGTGAAAGCGTCCATAATCATGCTTGCAGCTCCAACTGCAAGACCTGTTGCGGCTGCTCTTCCCGCATAAGTTAAAAGTGCTTTTGCATAGAGTTTTTTCATATTTTTAATGAGCGGCTCTGCTAAGCCGGTTTTTCTTGCAAGTTTAACTCCTTTATAACTTGCCATTCCCTCTTCAAGAACGGTCGGGAGCCAGCAGGCAAAAGCGAGTTTTCCGCAGTTGTCTTTTATAAAATCCATTCCGTTTTTTGGTGCTTCTTTGGGTTTAGGACGTGAAAAGAGTGCAATAAATCCGAGCCAGCCGGCTGCAACATATCCGGGATAGCGGAGTTTGCTTAAGATTTTCCCGAATTTGCCTTTTAAATCGTTCATTGCATGGCCGGCTTCGTGAAACCCTGCAATCGAGATTTTATCTGTATTAATGGTAATAGTTTTTTTCTTTGGAGTGTAATATGCATTTTGTCCGCAGGCAACATCTGACATATCACGGAAATATTGAGCGGGAATGATTTGAACCCCTTTTTTATCAAGTCCTGAAACTTCCAGAGACTTCTCAAAAGCGTCTTTGTAGAGATGATTTTGGCTGTGTTCTTTTATTAGCTGCTTATTAAAAGGGCGTGCAAACGCCGGCAGAGTTCCCATTATGGCTGATGAGGCCAAACTTGCGAGGATAAAGCCGGTGCTGCCTGCATTAGGGTCTCTTGGGATATATTCATTTCCATTATAATAAAATGAGTTAACCATGCGCACACTTTTTCTTCAAAACTACACTTATATATTATAAAACCGGTTTCAAGAAAAAATTGCCAAATTGTTACAGTTTGTTATATTTAATTCCGTAAAAACATCTTAAATAATCTCTTTACCTACAATAGGCGCAATTTGTTTAATTTGTTTATACAATAAATCATACTGCCACGGATATAACGATTGAGCGCCGTCACAAACGGCTCTGTCCGGATCATGATGAACTTCAATTATTAAACCGTCACACCCTGCAGCCACAGCGGCTCTTGACATTGGTTCGACTTTATCTCTTAAACCGGTAGCATGTGAAGGATCTATTATAATCGGCAGGTGGCTTAACTTTTTAATGACGGGTATAGCGGTTAAATCAAGAGTATTTCTTGTATATTTCTCAAAAGTTCTTATACCGCGTTCGCATAAAATTACCTGATTATTGCCGCCGGCCATAATATATTCCGCCGACATAAGCCATTCTTCGTACGTTGAAGACAAACCGCGTTTTAAAATAACAGGTTTATGTGCTTTACCAAGTTCTTTCAGTAACGTAAAATTCTGCATATTCCTTGCACCGACCTGAAGTATATCCACATACTTTTCAAACATTTCCAGCTGCGAACCTTCCATTATTTCGGAAGTTACAGCCATACCATGATTATCTGCAACACTTCTTATTATCTTTAAACCTTCTTCCCCCAATCCCTGAAAAGCGTACGGACTTGTACGCGGTTTGAAAGCACCGCCTCTGATAATTTTTACGTTAGATTCTTCAAGCTCTTGCGCTGTCTGGTCCATCTGATCATATGATTCAATTGTACAAGGCCCGGCAATTAATCCCGTATACTTATCACCAAACTTAACTCCGTTTACCTCAACAACGGTATCTTTCCCCTGACAAGCACGCGCAGCAAGCTTATAATTAGTTGTTAATTTAATAACCTCGTCAACACCGTTTAAAAGTTCAAAATCTCTTAAGTCAACTTCTTTTACCCCGATTGCATGAACAACGGTTCTGGCTTCTCCGTGAGAAACTCTGGCCTCAAAGCCTTTTGACTCTATAAACATTTCAACACGCTTGATATCTTTCTCGGTAGCGTGGCTATTCATTACGACTAACATACTTTTTCTAACCTCCGAAGTATATTATACAGTAAAGAAAATAATTTCGATTTATTTTCTTTACAAAGTTTAAAATAAAATATTATTATCAACTTATTCGACAGTAACAGATTTTGCCAGATTTCTCGGCTGGTCAACATCTTTACCCAGAAATTCCGCAATATAATAAGCTAATAACTGCAAAGGAACAACCGCAAGAGCCGGTGAAAGAATTTCAGAGATATCAGGAACTCTTATTATACTTTCAAAAAGCTCATTTAATTTCTCATCCTCTGAATTTGTTAAAGCTATCATTCTTGCGTTTCTGGCTTTTGCCTCTTCTGAATTTGAAAGTATTTTATCGTAAACCTTTCCTTTCATAAGAATTGAAAGCACCGGCATAGACTCATCCAGCATCGCAATCGGCCCGTGCTTAAGCTCGCCTGCAGTATATCCGGTTGCGTTAATATAACTGATTTCTTTAAGCTTCAATGCTCCTTCCAGCGCTGTCGGGAAATTAATTCCGCGTGCTATAAAAATAAAATCTTTTGAGTTGGCAAACTTCCTTGCACATTTTTGAATTTCTTCTTTATGAGCAAGAATTTTCTCAATTTTCTGCGGAAGAATAATAAGCTCATGTTTTAAATCATTCAGATTATTCACCCCTTTTACTTCCGCAATATAAATTGCAAGCAAATAGAAAGAAATTAACTGCGCCATATAAGACTTGGTTGCTGCAACAGAGACTTCAATTCCGGCATTAACGGGAACAAGGCTGTCGGCTTCGCGTGCCATGGTTGAATCAGGACGGTTTGTAATGATTAAAATATGCGACCCTTTACTCTTAGCCTGCCTAACTGCCGTAATCGTATCAGCAGTTTCTCCTGACTGTGAAACACCTATTACAAGCGTATTTTTATCAGTAATAGTTTTTCTGTAGATGTACTCGCTTGAAGGCTCAACATCAACAGGAATTCCGCAGAATTCTTCTATCAAATATTTACCTGCCATTGCAGCGTGCAGTGAAGTTCCGCAGGCAACAATCTGAATTCTGCTAAGCTCTTTTAATTTTTCTTTATTCAGCGTAACTTCTTTTAAAATAACATTTTCGTCAATTGCCCGAAGTTTTCCGGAAAGAACGTTTCTGACTACATCCGGCTGTTCGTGAATTTCTTTAAGCATGAAATGTTTATAACCCATTTTGCTTAAAGCAACCGGCTCCCACGGAAGTGTTTCAATCTTTTGAGTTACCGGATTTTTTTCAATGTCAATCAGCTCTATTGAATTTGGAGTGAGTGTAACAATCTGGTTATCTTCAAGATACATTGCTCTTTTTGTATATTGTATTAAAGCCGGAACATCAGATGCTACAAAGTTTTCGCCTTCACCCAGCCCGACAACGAGCGGAGCGTTTCTTCTTGTAGCAACAATTGTATCCGGTAAATCCTGATGAATTACGCATATAGCGTAAGCTCCTTCAATTTCTTTTGTAGCAAGCCTTACTGCTTCAGTTAAATTGTGTACTTCGCCGAATTTTGTAGCAACAAGATGTGCAATTGTCTCCGTATCAGTTTGAGAGCGGAAAGTACAGCCGCGTTTTTCAAGCTTTTCTCTTAATTCTTTAAAATTTTCAATAATTCCGTTATGTACAACTGCAACTTTACCGCAGTTGCAGGAATGAGGATGTGCGTTTTCAACAGTCGGAGCTCCGTGCGTTGCCCAGCGGATATGCCCTATTCCGATTGTGGATTTGGATATTTCCGCGTAATTCTTTTCTACGATGTTTTTCAGGTTTTGAAGTTTTCCCGCGGCTTTAAAAAGTTCAACTTTACCGTCAATATTAACCGCAATACCTGATGAGTCATAACCTCTGTATTCAAGACTGGTTAAACCTTCTAATAAAATATCGACCGCTTTTTTATTTCCAACGTATCCAACGATTCCGCACATATTAACCTCTCTTTCACCCCATAATTTTAGCGTAAAAAAAAATATTTACCTAATTAAGATTTTCTAAAGAAATTTCTGATTTTATACACACCGGCGATACCTGCGGTAAGTAAAGTAACTCCGCCAAAAATCTTAAAATACAGTTTTTTATTGAATTCATGTTCTTTTTTCTCCTTTCTTGTCGCAACATAAATATCAGTATTAATAGCCTGCATTTTCTGCTCCGCCGCATCGTTTGAAAACGGCTTATGTTTAGGGAGTACCAGCGGAGCTTGCGCTACGCCGGCATTTGCAGGTTTAACTTTTGTATCTGTAGTATAGTGAGCTTCTATCATATTTAAAATAATTCTCCGTACCTGAGGAGTTTATGCAGCCTTGATTTCGGCAAATACATCATGCCGGTTTGAGCCGGAATATCCGGAATTTTCTTAGCAATACATTCTTCCATATATTCATTCGCTTGCGGGGATGTAAATCTGAAACCGAGCTTGTAGAAAAATAATGCCGGAGATACCTCTTTTAGTACAGGTATGGAATAAGTCACAATCCTCCCTTCGGCTTTCGGATCAAACATGGCTTTTTCGGCCAAAGCTTTTATCGCCTCCGTACCAAGCCCGCACCGCGGTTTCGGAGACTGAATAAAATCTATAAGATAACAATTTTTCAGGTATTTAATCTTACGTTTTATTTTAACAGGATTATTAAAATGACTTGTAAAGAAATTATTTTCCTGATTGTCATCTTTTAATGTTACATATTCTTCGACAACATCAACATAATCATCGTCAATTATTCCGGGGATAATCAAATTATCACCCCTTCTAATCTTCTTAACCTGTATTTTAGCTTTTTCTTTCAATGGCGGCGTTTTAAAGCCGAGAATAGGAGGCATCCCCATGCTTTGCACGGATGCCGCGGACTTTGCGACCGCAATTTGCGGACGTACGTCCATATTCGTAATGTTGTTAATCATACCTACCTAACCTATATTTATCTAACCTTACTTATATAAAGTAATTATTTTTAGAAAAATTGCCTTTTTAAGAGGAAATATTAAGAAATGTAAAGCAGATAACACAAAATAAATCATAAACCCCTTAAAACAGAGTTTTTGAATAAATAACGTCAGCAGATATTTCGCGGGAATACTTTTAACCGACAAAAAGTGGGTTATTTGTTAGGTGCATAGTGTTTTAAATAACGAACATGTTTATAAGCATTATACATGTCTTCCGCAATTTGTGAAATTGTTCTTCTCGTATTAAAATAAAATCCCGTAACTTTGTCTTGAATTCGTACCTCAAATTGCGGTTCTTCGTAACCATAATTAAAAGGACTTACCGGCAACTCATCTCTGAGTTTTTTACTTATTTTATCAATAACACAGGTATCAGATTGCGGCACTTCATCCGCAAGCTTACTTGACAGTTTTAATTCAAGCTTAAAAACATCCCATCTTGATGTATTCAGAGAGTTTCTCATAAGCGCTTTTGCCTCTTTTGTTATATACAAATTGGCATTAAAACTCGGATTTGATTTGTTGTTTATTGGTGATATTCGCATAATATAAACTCCTTTCATGCTGCAATGGTATTACTTATAACAAATTTTTCAAGATTGTTTTTACAAAAATTTACATAAATTTGCCAAACAAGGTATTGCAAACAAATCATTATTTGATACGATGTATTCAGAGATTGTAACAAAAATTTACTTAATATTTCTTAATATTCGAGAAAAAAGGGTTAATTTTTTTTATGTGTGGATTTTTATATATATAGAAACTATGTGTGTAAGGAGTCGTTTATGAAAATTAACGCAATCGGAACCGATTATTCTGTTTTGAAGGCATCAAGAACCGGAGGAGCAAAAGTAGCAAAAACGCAAACCCAACCCTCAGGAATTCCGCAGGGAATGAGCGTAATATCATTTAGAGGCGGAAATCCAAGGCATATAGCGCATGTGGTAGCAGAAGAACCAATTTTCGGTTTTAACGGCGGAGGCGTCGGAACCGTTGTAAACGACTATAACTTTTTGGATAAAGATGTAGATAAGATTGTTAAGCTTATACCGCTTTATAACCAGCAGGTTGAATATAAAGAGAATATTAATCCTAAAACAGGAAAAATAGGGCAACCGCTTCCACAGGAAGTAAAAGTGCGTTATGTACCAAAAGATTTACCTGCTAATCACCCGTTTAAAAAATATGAAGGTACTCCTTTTATTACAGGTCAAAAAATTGATAATTCCACTAATTTCGTAGAATTTCTGGAAAAGAACGCCACAAAAAACAATGTATTTTTATTAGAAGAAGTCGGTTCTTCCAAAATGGACTGGGGCTTGGAAAAAGATATACCGATAAAAATGTTCAGGGCAAAGAAAGAAGGAGCTCTATTAAAAGCTATGAACAAAAATGGAATGTCTAAAGCTTTGCAGGACAAATTAGAATTTGTGTTTACTTATGTTGATGCCACTGCCAGCATGACAAAACAGTATGAAGATAATTTGAGTTATTCTTTTTCAAACGGTACTGACCTTGAAAAGAGGTTTTCATCCGGCTGGAAAGGACAAGCCTACCCAAAATATAACAAAGCTACAGTAGATTTATTACCGACTTTAAAAGAAAAATACAATATTGATCCTAAATACTTATTATGTTCTGACGGACAATCAATGTTTACAATGCATTATGCAGCGCAAAAGAATGCCGCCGGTGATAGCTACTGGCAAGATAAATTCCTCGGCGGTGTCGGACATAATATGAATTCCGGCTACGATCAGCCGATGGGTGCAAGGCAAGCTATTGTAAATTTGGGTGCAACAAAAGAAGAAATTGAAAAAATTATTAACAGCAAAGAATATATTAAGAATTTGCAATTAGGACGTGAAGATGATTTCTTAAGAGAAACCGTCTTGAAAAACTTTAACAAAGAAAAAGGCGGTATGACAGCATTCCACATTCCTATCCATTATGCAACAAAAGGATATGTCCCAATGCTGACAACCGTTTCTGAAGGATATCACAATTCTATTATAAGTAACGATCTTGTATCCGGTATGTATGAAGATTTAAAAGCACTTGATAAACTGGGCAGATTTAAGGGAATAACCAACCCTCTTATGGATCCGAATGTTACACCGTTTAAAAATACTATATTGCAGCCGGGTTATGCAAATGATGTTAAACTAAAACTTAAAGACGGTACGGAGTTTACTGTACCGAAATTTAAAGTTTTTGATGAAAGCAAAAAATATGATTTGAAGCATGTCAGAGAAATTAAGCAATATAATAAAATAAATCTTTTAGAAAGATTTGATACGAAATTTATTGACGCACAGTCTTTTGACAAAGAGAATAATAAGTGGTTATCCGCTGATACCGGCAGGATGGAAATTCTTGCAGGCAAAGGAGACAGAAAAGCAAAAGTTTATGGTAATGTTGATAAAAAATATTTAGATGCTTTGAAAGCCGGCAAGGATGTAAAATTTGTAATCAGCTGGGGACGCGGTGATTTCCAAAAAGGTATGGATACCGTGATTGAATCATTTGAAAAATTCATAGAAAAAAATCCTAACGAAGATGCTGTACTAATTATGGGCGGAGATATGAAAAATGAGCCTCAAACAATTGAAAAATTCAAACTTACAAATTTGAAGCCCAACCTTCACGGACGCATGATTTTTATGGACGGATGGGCACCGGGTAAAGACTTTGCAATGGCTTCAGATATTGCATTATTGCCATCCAGATTTGCGCCTTGCGAATTGACGGACTTGGAGGCTAAAAAAGCTCTATGTACTCCTGTTGTACCGAATGTTCAGGGTATGGCACAAAAGAACTTTGACCCGTCTATAGCGGAAGAAGCTGCTAAAATGGACGGATATAAAGGAAAGCACGAATTCTATATGACAGAAGAAACAGCGTTAAAAGCTGCAAATGAAAATGCCAAAAAAGAATTTTTTGAAACAAAAGAACCTTTGGTAAAATATATAAAAGGACAATACAAAGGCAAGCTGAATAAAGACATGCCGGAAGATTTATTCAAGAAAACGCTGGAGAATGATGCAAGGTACCAGAAAGCGCTAAACACACTCAGAGATTCCGTAATATCCGACGAGATGGCAGACTGTTTAGAAAGAGCATTGATTAAAGACAGAAACGGAAGCATTCCGGAAACAATTCTTAAGAATCAGGTTGATGCTGATACAACATGGTTTGGTAACGGCTGGTTGAGCAAAACCCAAAAATCTGCCGGAGAATTATATCAGGAATATCATTTTAATAACAAAGGTAAGAATATTACAAAAGATGATTTGATAAAATTAGATTTTTCCGAACTCGGAGAAAGTATTGAGGGAAAAGGCTCGGGCGATAAAGTTCTAACAAACTTTAAAGGCTGGCTCAAGGAGCACAAAAAAGCTTCAATCATCACTGGCGGTGCCGTTCTCCTGGCCGGATTAGGTTATGCCGGTTATAAGAGCGGCTGGCTTTCTCCAAAATTTGCAACTGAAGAAGAATGTGATAAAAAACCAGGCCACCTCTCAAGAGTTATCTAAGCCTTGTATATACAACAACACATTATTAATTAAGTTATGTAAATTTTTATGTGAATATAGTTGATAAGTTTACTTTTTATAATATCATGTGCACTGAAAGGAGTTTAAATTATGCAAGTATCACCAATAACAACAAATATGCCTAACATTATTAAAAGCAATATTTCTAAAAAAACAGCTAATAAAGCTTCGGTTCTGCTTACCGCAAGCGGTATTGCAGCAATATTGCCGGCTAATGACTTTTTAAAACAAACCGGAAAAGATAAATTAGAATTATCCGGACACTGGGAATCACATTATCCAATGGATTCAAGTGATTATTACTATACCTATTGGGTGGAAGATGAACCGCAAAGATATATTCCTCTGTCATAGGCGGTAGCATTTTTTAATTACACATTGATTATTGAACGGTAATTATCTTCATAATAGTCGGAACGGGAGTAAAAAATATTACTTCTTATTACGTTTCTGTACGTAAAAGGTTTATTCCCGAGACAGATATCGAATATATCAACTGCATACGGAAGCTCAAGTTCTTGTAAGTTGTTGCGTATTTTGCAGAATTCATCAGGAGTATAAGAACCTTCAAGCATTAAATCTATATCTGAAAATTCTTTATAATTTTCGGTAACTCTTGAACCAAAAATGCGAACAATTTTTAGTTGTTCGTACTTAAGGAATGCTTTTACTATTTTTATATAAGATTTTTCCTCTATTCCCCACAAACAATAACTGTTATCATTGATTGTATAATTTTTATCCCTAAAACCTTCATCTCTCGTCAACAGCTTAAATTTATCCGCAAATTCATTCAAAATATCTACATATTGATACTTGAATTTCATAACACCGTTTTCTTTATCTAAATTATACTGACTCAGAAAATTTAAAACCTCAAAATACCGTTTTTTACCGGTAATATATTCATATTTTTCAGCCCGGTTGATAATATCGGAATAAAATACAAGAGTTTCATTATGATCGGATTTTAATTTCTTTTGTAAAACATAAATCATTAACCTAAACAATTCCGCATATAAACTGACAATTTTTTTTACATCTTGATTTTGTCTGATTTTTTTTAAAAGCTTTGCATATAAAATACAGAACACTTCTATAAATTTAGTTTTCCAGGGAAGATAATATAATGATTTATCTATATAATTAGCTGAAAAAAGCATTATTTTTCTCCGTTTCTAACCTTGATTCAAAAAATTTATTTATTTGTACAAATATATCCAAATATTTATTTGCCAGATATTTTTTTGCGACAATTCGCCCGGTTTTTTTTATTTTTTTCATTTCAAGATAAATTTCATACAATAATATACTATTGTGCAAAATATTACATTTCAAAATATAAATAATTATCAATCTTGTATCTTCAAGAAGTAACACATTTTCACAATTAAAAAAATATTTAAACAAATTAACCGTTGTTTCAAAAATTTTAAGATAAGTATTCGCAAAGTGCATAAGTTCCTTTTGCGAAAGAGCTTTATAATTACTTCTTATATACAATATTTCCCGACTAAAGTTTTTAAAAACTTCTCTGTAATCATTTTGATAAATATTTAACCACAGCTTTTCATTATTATTTGACATAAGAATATATTACAATAATTTTTGTCACTTAAACAAGTTCATTACAAAAAATTTCTCACTCTTCAAAATAACTTGCGCAAGATGTTGCAGTTTCCCAGACAGAAACTTTTGAAATCTGCACAATTTTTTCTTTTAATTTGTTATAAATAAACATTGCAATAATCTCGCTTGACGGACTTTCGCCGTTAAAATACGGAAGCTCGTTAATATCTTTATGATCCAACAGGTCAAGAACCGATTTCATCTCTCGTTTCAAGACTTTATAATCAACGAGTATATTACTTTTATCCAAATTTTCACCTTTCACATACGCTTCCACCAGCCAATTATGACCGTGCTGATTTTCGCACTCGCCATCGTAATTAAGCAGATGATGTGCGGCTGAGAAATACATTTGCGCTTTTAATTCAAACATTTTCAACCTTTCCGGAACATCCCCCCTGCAATTTGCCGCTAAGGACAAATTTCAGCCAGACGACTCATTATTTTTTCAGTAATAACCTTAATGTAATCTTTATCAACCATTCCGTTTATAATACAGTCGGAAATCTCATAAGTCGGCCTTATATATTGCTGGGCCGTTTCGTTAACATTTTTAAATTGTAAATCCGCAGCTTCTCCTGTTTTACCGCGAGATACTGCACGCTTATACCAACGCTCTTTTATAACTTCTATAGGAGTAAACACATAAACCTTTACATCCATAATATCTCTTACTTCTTTGTTTAAAACATATAAGCCTTCAGTAAGAATGACTTTTGCCGGCTTTTTAACTTCTCCGTTCGGATCGGACACACAGGTTACAAAATCATACTTAGGAGAAACAACCGTCTTACCTTGTTTCAAGCCGAGCAAATGTTCCCGCATAAGCTGCAAATTAATAACATCCGGAGTATCAAAACTGAATCCCGTTTTAAACAGAGCATCATAACTTCCGGCTTCTATAAGTTCTTTAGAGGTATCCTTATAATAATCATCCTGTCTTATTACAGTATAAATTCCCTCTTTTTTTTCTCTTACAACAGCCTCAATCGTATTATCAACAAAAACGGTTTTACCTGAAGCACTTTCCCCGGTTATACCTATAAGAAATGTCTTTTTCTTTTCCTGTACGACTTTTCGGGCAATATTAAGAATAAAATCATCCGCAACTTTTAAAAACAAAGGCTGCTCCTGTTTTTTATCCTCTTCAAGGATTTCTTTAAGAGTATCAACAATGTTAGATATGAGTTCCATATCCAAGCGGCTTGAATAAAAATTGTAATTTGTAAGTTCGAATGTTTCCACCATAAGCCCGTCCTTAAGTTATTATAACATTGTATAGTAAATACTAAAAAATTGCTTGTAATTTTAAGCATTTTGTAAAGAAAGTTTACTTAAAATTTTTGACCCCGTTCGCCCAGTCTCCCGCATGCATTTCGCCTTTTCCTTCCGGCTTAACTTTTATCAGCCTTAAAAGCCCCCGGCCGGTTTTTACATCAATACCATGCTTGGAAATTCTTACAAAATCTCCGGGGTTACCGTCAATATCTTCGTTTAACGGCTCTGTTTCCATAACTTTTATTATTTTTCCGCGAAAATCAAAAAACGCTCCCGGACACTTATAAACTCCGCGTACAAGGTTATGAATTTCCGCAGCAGATTTTGTCCAGTCGATTTTGCATTCTTCTTTTTTCAGTTTATCCGCAAAACAAACTCCATTTTTACATTGACAGACAGGCTTTAAGGTTCCTTCTTTCAAACCCGACAATGTTTTTTCCAAAAGCTCAGGAGATTTTTCGGCACATATATTAAACAACTCAACGCAGTTCATATTCGGAGTAATTTCTATCGGATATTCCAAACATATATCTCCGCAGTCCAGACCTAATTCGGTAATCATTGTACAAATTCCGGTTTCCTTATCTCCGTTCATTATTGCACGCTGAATAGGATTTGCTCCGCGATATTTCGGCAGCAGTGAAACATGAAGATTAATCGTTTCATATTTCGGAATATCCAAAACCTCCTGAGACAGAATCTGACCGAATGCAAAAGTTACAAAAAAATCCGGCTTCAGCTTTCTTAAAGCTTCTATTACATCAGGCTCTTTTCTTATAGATTTCGGCTGAAAAATTTCGATACCATGTTCCAGCGCAAATTGTTTAATCGGCCCGGGCATAAGCTTGTGTCCGCGTCCCGACGGTTTGTCCGGCTGAGTAACAACCGCAAGAACATTAAACTTATCCGAATTATAAAAATGTTCCAGAGATTTTAAACCTATGTCAGGCGTTCCGAAAAAAACTATACTTATCATTCATTCTCTCCAAAATAACAGCGATTTATCCGTTTTACATTACCGACACGTAAAACTTTCCGATGCGGCGCTAACCGATTACTGTTTTGAAACTTGTTCTTTTTCTTTTTTTACCTTTTCTTCCAAAAGAATATTAATTTCTTTTTCCAATTCCGGCTCATTCAGAATTTTATCCGCATCAATTCCCGGAAGATTACACTTTTTTAACACTTCTTCCGCTTCAAAACGGTTTATCACATGATCAATAAATAAAATTCCGTCAAGATGATCAAATTCATGTTGGATTGCTCTTGCAAGAAGTGTACCGTCTTTTGCTTCCAGAACAAAAGAACGTCCGTTTCTGTCAAGAGCTTTCACCATAACATTTGCGTACCGTCTTACGTCAGTGAAAGCCTCCGGAAAGCTCAAACAGCCTTCATGGCTTATAACCGCACCTGACTTTTTAATAATCTTGGGATTGATAAATACTATCGGATTCAAAGGCTCATCACCAGTTGAAACATCGATTACAAAAACACGATAGTTTTCTCCTATCTGCGGAGCCGCAAGACCGACACCGTTTTGTGCATACATTGTATCCAACAAATCCGCCACAAGCGTTTTTATTTTCTGTGAAACTTTATGAACTTCTTTAGAAGGTTCTCTGAGAGAAGCCTCTCCATACTTTACAACTTTTTTTATTGACATAAATAACCTCTTTTACTAAAGTATTCTAACATAAAAAATCAACAATTTCCGCAAATAAGGTTATAATTATAATATGAAATATTTCTTTCTGTTTTTATTAATTATAACCTTAACCGCTAACTCCGTTTTTGCGTATGCAATAAAAATATATGATAACAAAGGAAAACATATAGGTTACGCACACAAGATCGGCGAAGATTTTGAAATTACCGATATTGAAGGTAAAAAAGTAACAGACTATGATACTTTTTACGCTTCGATTGATTCTCCCGAAAACTCAACAATTCACACTCCCAAAATAAAAAATTCAAATCCCGGACTTAAATGGTACGGCGCCGGCAGAGGAACTAATTTAAAAAATATCAAAACCGACACCGGGAAAAGAATAAAAGTCGTAAGGTTTAATCCTTATACAGTAAACAGTGTAAATATCAAAGTCTATGACAGAGGCGGAAAATTCATCGGATACGCAAAAACCGACGGGACAACCGATTATATAATCTATGACAAAAACAATAATATAATTAATCCGGAAATCCCTTTATATTCACCCCCGGGAACTCCGCTTCGTTCATATTTTGAAAGATACAGAGACAATCCGCCTTATTAATTTTAAACATTATTCTTCGGAGGAATTATCCAACAAAAGATTAATTCCGTCATATATCTGTTGAAACTCTACGGAAGGCGCAAGCTTAGGGCATCTGCGCATGCGATTTCCTTTTCTGTACGCTTCAATAACACTTTTAAGCTCCGCAAGCGGCAAAATTACAGTTTTATTGACGGATTTCATAATTGCAAAACCCAAAACCCAAATTATGAATGTTAAAAAAACTATCACCCAAATTCCTACCGCGCTCAGCTGTTTTACGTCCATGCCGGCCTGTTTCATTGCAACTCTGTTAATTTTAGAAAGCTCTATGATATCATCAATAACTTTTTCTTCCGCGTTTATATTTCCGCAAAACGCCTGCCTGTACTCTTGTCTGATACTTTTTACCGCAGAGGCTTCCCCGGATTCGGTAACATTTCTTTCGGCATTTTTTAAAGCTTCTTCAAAACTCCGCTGATTTCTGTTGACTGAAATTGATGAAAGCATTTGTTCCGCATAATAAAGAGACCTTGTATTATGTTTGTTTATATATTCAATTGAAGGTGCAAGCCTCAGAAAACCCCTTATACCGGCTATTGCCATTATTGTTGAAAAAATCAATAATAAAATAAATGAAAAATGTATTGATTTTGAAAAACTCATTACAAATTCTCCTTAAGCATTTTTTCTAACGATTCATCCGTACAAACCAAAAGCAGGTTATCTTCCCCGGATAATTTTTCGGTCGGAAAAGGACGCGTCAATTTATTTCCCTTCCTGACTGCCGCAACTATTATTCCGTAACGGTTGGGAAGAGCCAGCTCAATAAGATTTTTCCCGGCCATAAAAGGCTGAACGCTTATTTCAAGAAGCTGAATATCATTAGATGAAACATCTGTAATTACATTATGAAAAAGAATTTTGTATGCGTATTTTTTACCGTATTCTTCATCAGGATTAATAACGCTTTTTGCACCTACTGCTTTAAGGATTCGCTCGTGAATTTTTTCAGTAGCTCTTGATATAACATTTTCACATCCCATTTGTTTTAAAAGCGCCGTAGTTAATATTGAAGCTTCTCTCGAGCCGATTGCACAAACTACAATATCCCGTTCTTTAGGACATAATTTAGCAAGCGAAATTTCATCGGTTGCATCCAGACAAATTACATCTTCTAAAAAAGCTGAAGCTTCATCAACAAGCTCTTTATCAATATCTGCTCCGATTACTTCAACTCCTTTATCCGAAAGAGTTTTTGCCAATGACATTCCGAACTGCCCCAAACCTATTATTAAAACCTGCATTCTCATTACTTTTCTCCTATGTTAAAGATAATTTTGCATCCGGATAACTTACTCTTGTATCCGTATTTTTTGAATTCATATAATAAATTATTGTAGCCGGCATTACACGACCGACATACATGGTAATAATTATTATTAACTTCCCCACTTCATCAAGCTGAGGAGTTGCCCCTACGGTTAAACCGACTGTCCCGAGAGCGGAAGCCGCCTCAAACACAAGTGAACTGTTTGCAATTTGCTGGGTAGTTATGAGCATGCCGCTTGAAATAAAAAATACCGCAAGATAAATAACGGTTAACGCAATTGATTTTTGCACCGTCTCAAATTTTATTGCACGATTTCTTATTACATTATTTTTTCCGAAAAACGTATTATAACATGTAATCAGAATTACTCCGACCGCAACAGTTTTTATACCGCCCGCAGTACCGCCGGGAGAGCCGCCTATTATCATAAATATTATAAACATAATGTAAGTTATTCCGCTTATATGACTTAAGTCCACGGAATTAAATCCGGCAGTTCTGAGTGTAACCGACTGAAACCAAGAATTATTGAATTTGTCGAACAAATTTAAACCTTCTAAAACTCCGTTATATTCGGCAACAAAAAATACAAGTGTACCGACAATAAGGAGAATAAAAGTTGCATAAAAAACAATTAATGCCAACGGCGGAAGTTTGTCTCCGCAGAAAAATTTCCGGAAAGTTATGCATATAGCGGGAGAAATCCCGCCAAATATTATCAGAAATGAAATTGTATAAAGAATAATCGGATTGTCATTGTAAGAAACAAGATTGGAACCGTTTAAAACAAACCCCGCGTTACAAAATGCCGAAACGGAAGAAAACACTCCCATTTTTAAAGCCGTTAAAAAATTATGGTCTGAAACAAAAAAACCTATAGTTAAAAGTATGGTTCCGATAAATTCTAAAAGAAAAGTATACTTAAAAATAAGAAATAATGAATTTTTTATCTCAACTCTGCTCTCAGCATCAAAAACCCTTCTTGCATTTTTTTCATAGCGAAGCGACATTCTTTTTCCAAGCATAATAAATATAATTGAACTTATACTCATTATTCCCAGCCCGCCGGTCTGAATAAGCACAAGTAAAATTATTTGCCCCCAACCGGTTAAATCCCGGCTTATATCAACAACCGACAAACCGGTAACACATACAGCGCTTACGGAAGTAAACAAAGCATCGAGAAAAGATAAATTCCCTGATACCGGTAAAATCAAAAGCAAACTGCCTAAAATGCAAAGCAACAAAAATGTAACGGAAAGTATTCTCTCCGGCGATTTAGTAACTAAATCAAAGTAGTTTTCTCTGAAGCTAATCTGATTTTTATTGTTCATACAAAACCCTTCGGATTAGTATAACATAAATAAGAAAATTTTTTCGACGACCGTGATTGTTTTTATAAAAAAGTAATTCTTTTAACGCAGATAAACAGAGATAAAAGCCCAAAAATATTAAAATTTCGCATGCGGGTTAAAGACGCATTCATAACTAATAATTAAAAAAACAAACAGCAATAAAACTTTACAAATCACTCAAAAATCAACAAAATTGCTTGCATTCAGAATTTTAGCAAATATTATATTATCATGATGTAGTATAACTATGTCTATTGATAGCCGAAAATAGAGGACAATATGGCAAAAGACGTAATAGAAATAGAAGGTACGATATTAGAGTCCATGCCTAATGCGATGTTCAAGGTTAAGCTTGAAAACGGGCATGAGATTTTGGCTCATATATCCGGCAAGATTAGGAAGAATTTTATCAGGATATTGCCGGGTGACAGGGTGAAAGTCGAGATGACACCTTATGATTTATCAAAAGGCAGAATAACATTCAGATTAAAGTAAAAAGTAATATAAAGAAAAGGAATTAACAATGAAAACAAGATCATCAGTAAAACCTATGTGCGATAAATGCAAGGTTATTAAAAGAAAAGGCCGCGTAGCGGTAATTTGTGAAAACCCTAAACATAAACAAAGACAAGGATAGGTTAGTGAATAGTGATTAGATTTTTCCTATTCACTACGCACTATTCACAAGTCACTGATTTTTAGTATTAAGTATTAGTAGAAAATTATAAAATAAAGGAAAGAAAACATGGCAAGATTAGTTGGGGTAGACTTACCTCGTAACAAAAGATTAGAAGTTGCTTTGACCTATATATACGGTATAGGGCCGGCAAGAAGCAAAAAAATTCTTGAAGTAACAGGCATTTCACCTGATTTAAGAACGGATGATTTAACAGATGACGATATTAAGAAACTGCGTGATGCATTATCCGCATACAATATCGAGGGTGACTTGAGACGTGAAGTTACAATGAGTATCAAACGTCTTCAGGAAATCAATTCATACCGCGGTATGAGACACAAAAGAGGACTTCCTTGCAGAGGACAGAGAACAAAGACTAATGCAAGAACAAGACGCGGTAAGAAAACCGGACCTATCGCAGGTAAGAAAAAATAGATTTAGTGACTAGTGAATAGAAACTAGTGACTGGAGGATAAAAAATCTAATCACCATTCACTAATCACTATTCACTTATTACTTAAAACACAAAAGATTGAAATATAAATATAAAGGAATAAGAAAATGGCAAGACCAAAAACTACAAAGAAAAAGGAAAAG
>CALUPN010000023.1 GCA_944322625.1 Candidatus Gastranaerophilales bacterium
AAAATCTCTTTTTTGTCTTTGACAATAGAAACTCTCCCGAGAGTAAAAGCAATATCAGGATTAAAACCTGTTGTGAGCTTCGGGTTTTCAATTACTAAATCAGCTTTGAGTGTGTCTTTAGCAATATTTTCGATTTTATTTATAACCGCGTTATTTGAAACAAGCCCGGGAAGTAAAACGGTATACGTTCCGATTGCCGCTCCCAGAACAACAACGGCAGAAATACCGGCTGTAATTAAGATTTTTTTTGCCCGACTCTTCATAGTCAAAATTATATCATAAAATACTTTTCAGGTAATATTTATTTCCAATATTTATCAAGCCATTTTGTAGGTTTGATAAATCTGAAGCCGCCTTTGCCGAAGTATCCTCTGTAAGCTTCTTCGGGAGTAGGACGCCCGTGGAAAATTAAGATTTTGGCTTCTTCCGGGTCTCTCGGGGTTTTGAACCAGCAGAGCGGGAATTTATGCAGGCACTGGCGCTTAAAACTTACGACCCAATCCTTCGGCCAGTATTTTAATAAACCTTTTCTGTCCATTTCATAGGATAAAAATACCTGCTCATTTTTGTATCTTTTTCTAATATCTTTACCTTCCTTATAAAAATGTTCAATGATATCAGCGTGTTTTCCGATTTCAAAACGGTAAACGGAGGAGTTCCCGACAATATCGTGCGGGTAATCATAGTCTTTTGAAATTAAAAAGCTTCCTTCAACTTCGAAAAACGGGTCAAGAGAACTTCTTATAATTATATCCAAATCTAAAAACAGAGCTGTTCCGGTTAAATCTGCAAGCGGGTTTGCAAAAAGCCCTAATTTTTTCCACATTCTGTCGGGAATTCCGGCGTCATCTAATTCCGGAAGAGGTCTTATTTCAACTCCTTCAACTATTCCTTCCGCATTATCCGTAAAACATACAAATCTGTGCGGAATTGTTAAATTCTTCTCTACCATATGATAAAGCTTGTTTACATATTCCGGGCCGAATTTGGTCCCCCATTTTATACAAATTACATTTTTATCCATATCATACTCCTCGATTTCTTTTAAGATATCATAAACAGACTAATTAAACAATTTTTTGTTTAATTTATCCGCTTGTTTTTTAAAATCTTTATTAATTTCAAGTGCTTTGGATTTTTTTATTGCTTCCAAAAATATTTTATTATCAATTTCGCCGGCAACATCAATACGGGCCGGTACAATAAGCCCTGTAGAATTAAAATACCGGATGGATTTTTTTGATGATAAATATTGTACGAATTTTTTTGCGGCTTGCGGATGTTTTGTGGATTTTGAAACAGCCCAACCGGAGCAGTCAAGCGGTACAATTCCGGGGAAAGTTATAATATCCCACTTGAATTGGGCTTTTTCGCTAATCTTGGGGTACATCCATCGGCCTGACATATAATAGCCGATTTGGCCCTTAAGAAACATTTGCGCCATTGTAGAGCTCCCGACAAGGGAAGCAGACGGTGCGCCGTTGTTTTCTAAATCTCGGTAAAAAGCGATAGTGCGGGGTGCATTATAAATATTTTCATTAAATATTGACATATAAGGGAGCATGAAATATACATCTCTTTCATTACTTATTCCGAAAGGTTTGATTTCAGAGACGATGGATTTAAGTTCCGCAAAATTTTGCGGAGCGGCAGTTGTTAAATTTAAATTTCTGTATAAAACAAGATTTGAAATATCTCTGGGTACGGCATAAAGTTTTCCGTTGCGGCTCATTGATTTCAAACTTTCCGGAAAATAGTCGTTTTTGTATATCAAATCATCTGTCTCGATTAGATAGTCTGCGTAAAACGGCAAATATAAATTATTGATAAATATTACGTCCGGAGCCTGATTTGATGCAAATAGCAGATGCAGTTTTTGAAAATAGTTTTGTGGAATATGTTCAAAATTTATTTTTATCTGCGGATTTTCAGCTTCAAAATCCCGAATGATTTTGCTGATAACTTTTACTTCCGTAGCCGAACCCCAAGAAGAGAATGTTATTATCTCCTTATTTTCTTTTGTACAGGATGAGAGTAATAAAGCGGTTATGAATAATATTAAAAGTCTTTTTATCAGCATAAATCCATTACGTATTCAATGCTTGACGGTGTAACATTCAAAATGAATTTGTGTGTTCCGACCCTTACAATATATCTGGAACCTCCGCCGTCAAGTTTTTCACTTGCTCTTGCCTGAATTTTTTTAGTTTTTAAATCATCATAATGTTTAATCTTAAAGACTTTTTCTCCGGTATAGCCTATAATATCATATCCGCCGGAACCCTGAGCTAAGTAGCATCCGTTTTTGTGCGTTAATTCAACGGTATTAATAATTTCGTATTTTTCATTATCAATGATACAAACTGTCGGAGATTCGGCAGAAACAGATTCTTCTTTGCTTATGTTTTTTTCAAGATTTTCTGTTTGAATTTTTCTTTGCTCACGTTTTTTCTTAATAAATTCAAGTAATTCGTCTGTGTTTTTATCTCTGGCGGGTTTAATAACAGCTTTTTTGCGATTTATTGCAGGTAACGGAATTTCTTCTTTCTCTTCTTCTTTCTCTTCGTTTTCGGTATTGTTATTATCAATCTGTGTGAAAGCTTTATCAAAATCTACATAATTATTGTCATACAAACTTTCAAAATCATTGATTTCCTGTTCTTGTTCTTTCGGGATTTCTTCTTCATTAATTATTGTGAAATCTTTGTCAAATTGACTGAACTCTTCCTGCATATCAGATACGCTCGGAGTATTTTCCGGTTCGAAATCATTAATAACTTCAAATTGCTCGCTGCCGTCATAAAACGGTTTAAATGTAACATTACTGATATTTTTTAATAAAGCTTCTTCATCAATTTTAACCGGAGTTTCTTTCGGATTGTCGTACTTTTCCGGCTCTTTAAGCATTTCTTCCAGATTGGGAAGTTTGTCCGAAACCGACATTTTAGCGACATCATAACCGGATTCTACAAGTACAATATCATCTGAAGGTCTGGATTTGTATGCATCCGCATTATTAATTTCTTTTGATAAATCGGGAAGTTCGTCTTTAAGTGACAATGTGCTTACGTCATATCCTTCACTATAGTATACTACCTGGGGTTTGACTTCGGACTCGATTTTACGTCCTCCCTGTTTTTTCAGAGCTTCTGATAAATCCGGCAGCATATCTTTAACATTCAGCGTCAGAAGTTCGGAAGTTTTGTGAGGCTTTGATTTTTGTTTTTCAAATTCCTGCTGCATTTCCTTGATTCTGTTAGGATTTGTGCGTAAATCGGTAATAAAATCGTTGTCTAGTTCTACGTTCATTAGTTTATCAAGTGCTGCAATATCTTCTTTGGAAAAGCTTATATTTTGATTTATTGTATATGTTGTCACAAAATTTTCTAAGAGTTCTCTGTGTGAAGGCTTTTTTTCTGTTATCGGATTGGTAACAACAAATTTATCTATGTTTCTGAGAGTATCATCGCTGATTTCATTAGCCAGTAATTCATTAATCTTTTGAATATCCGATTTAGAAAAGCGAAGTTCCCCGTTATTAATAAATTTATTGAAGAGTTCTTCGTTGTATAACTCTTCTTCCTGCAATTCTTCAATATCGGAAAAAGAAAATGAACTCAGAAAATCTTCTAAAGCTTCGTTTTCTTCATCTTCTTGCTCGGTGGCGGTTTTGGGGTTCTGTTTATTTTTTTCGTTAAACAATTCGTCTAAATCAACAATAATGTTGTCATCGTCTTTTTTTTCATCGACAGAATTTTGTATATTGTCGGTTTTTGTATCTGGCGCGGATAAGCTGTCAAGGGGCATCTTTACCGGCTTTGTATACATTTTGTCAAGCTTTTTAATTGTAGTTTTAATTTTTTTCTTTTTTTCTTTTTCCTTTTCTTTTGCTTTTGGCGACGGTTCATCATTGATATCAAAATCGGGCTGCTCTCCGATAATCTCAGCCATTTTGTTTTTTGCCATTATAATTATGTATGCGCCGGCTGCCAGTGCAAGCATCAGTCCTAAAACTATCAAAACAATTTCGGTAGGATCGGAAGATGAAGGAGGAACTGCCGGTTCGGAATTTAGCGGAGTTGTAACGGCGGTTGTTTTGGTTTTGTTGTTATCTGTAGTATTTTGTTGATTGGATTGCTGGCGTTGTGTATAATTGCTTTTTGAACCGGATTCAAATTGACGGACGCTTTCTTTTATATCTACGGGGTTTGTCTGGTCAACTCCGCTTCTTGAATGTATAGAATTGTTGTTTCTACGGTAATTATCATAATCTCTTCTTTGGTTATAATCAACACGCTGTTCTTGTGTCTGAATTGTTTGCGGATTCTGTTCTTCTTGTGAAGCGGGGGCTTCTTCCTGCGGTTTTGATTTTTCCGGTATGTATAAAGCTTTTTTCGCGCTTAACAATGTATTCGGCAGTGTCTTTATCGTAATTTTTGTGTAGCCCTTACTGTTAGTTGTATAAGGCATAGTTCTTACATTAACACTTTCAATGTTGCCGGACAGTTCAGGCGCTGAAGACATTTGGCTTGTTGTTTCCGGAAGCATGATTATATATGTGGTTGCATCTTTTTTTACGGGAGTTATTGTTTTTTCATAATTTGTTTTTGTAAGCAGGGTAACATTAACGGCACTTGATGTGCTGTTTTCAAATTTTAAAGACATTAAACTGTTTTTAAAATTTTCTGCGCCAAAAGCTCCAACTACGGTTACTACAGAAGCCAGAACCAATGCAATTGTTCTCTTCTTAAAATGCTTCATACGGTTATTTTATCATAATATTCAATAACTAACTATACTTTATTTAGATGGGAATAAGCCATGGTTTATAATATTGTTTTTGCTTGTTGTACTTTTTTAACTTTGATATAATTAACTTATGGATAATGAAATTGAGTCACTCCAAAATATCTTAAAAAAAGATCCTTCTAATTTTCAGGCGCGAAGGGAGCTTTCCGTTCTGCTTGTTAATCAGGGTTTTAATGAAGAGGCTGAAGGGAATTTAAGATATCTGATAAAATATTTTCCGGATGACGCGGAACTTTATTATAATCTCGGAATAGTTTATGAAAAATTAAAAGATTTTCAAAAAGCCGAAAATGCTTACAAAAAGGCTATTTCTGTTTCTCCGCAGGAAGATTTCTATTATAATTTAGGTGAAGTCCTTGTTGAATTGAAAGAGTGGGATGAGGCGATTGAATGTTTCCGGAAGGTTCTGCAGACTGATTTAAAGGACGGGAACTGCTATTTTAACCTGGGTGTCTGCTATTTTAATAAAGATGAAAAAAATATGGCGCTTGATAACTTTCAAAAAGCCGTTGAGATTAATCCGCAGGATATTTTTGCGTATTTTTATCTCGGGTATATTTATCAGGAAAACGGGCTTACGAATTTTGCAATAGAGAGTTATCGGAAAGTTTTAGCGATTTCTCCGGATTACAGCTGGGCATATTTTAACCTTGCATCTATTGCTTATAAATCAGGAAATATAGAAGAAGCAAAGAATTATCTGTTAAAAACCATCGAGTATAACCCGATGGATATTGAAGCGTATAAACTGCTGGTTAAAATCTGTCTTAAAGCCGGTGAGACCGAAGAGATTTTAGAGATTTTGCACACAAGGCTCGAAAAGGAAGAAAACGGGGATTTATTCTATTGCCTTGCGCGGGTTTATAAGTTTACCGGACAGATTGAGGAGTATTATGAGGCTCTAAAAGCTGCGCTTAAAAACCCTTATACACTGACATTTCCGAAAGAGATTGTCCAAAGAGAGTATAATGCTGTAGAAGAAAAGCTCGGACGGCATGAAGAACTCGAACCGGAAGCTGAAATTCCGGAAGCTAATGAAGAAGAACTTTCCGACGAAGATATTGAATACGGTATGGATGATGAAAACGAAGAAGAATCAGAAGGCTCTGAATATGAGTCGGAAGAGAATTTTGATGATGAAAATGCTGAAGATTTTGAGTATAATGAGGATGATGAACCTGAAGAGGACGGAGATGAAGATTTAGAGGACGAATAGGGCAGGATATGTTATCGCGGATTTTTATCAAAAACTATATACTGATAGACGAGCTCGAGCTGGAGCTTGCGGACGGTTTAAATATAATAACAGGTGAGACCGGAGCGGGGAAAAGTATTCTTATTAATGCAATCGATATAGCTTTTGGCGCAAAAGCCGGCAGGGAAGTTATTAAAACCAGTAAAGACAAGGCTTTGATTGAAGTTACAATCGTAAACAAAAAACAGGATTTAAAAGAAATTTTTGAAGAATTCGGAATTGATGATGAAGGCGGAGAGATAATTTTATCAAGAGAAATTACCCAGACGGGTTCGCGCTCCAGAGTTAACGGATGTCTGGTTAATCAGGAATTTATGAAACGATTCAAGGAGCTTTTTCTTGATGTACATTCCCAGCATCAGACTTACGCTTTCTTACAGCCGAGGTATCATATAACCCTTCTGGACTCTTATGCGAAAAATACTTGCGGAGAGCTTCTTGAGACTTATAGAAGCGGGTTTGCTCATTATAAAGAATTAGTGGAAAAGCTTGAAGGGCTTAAGAATTCTGCGGATAAAACCGAAGAACAGATTGATTTTCTTAAATTTCAGGTGAATGAGATTGATGAGGCGCAGTTATCTTCTCCAACAGAGGATGAAGAATTGAACAATGAACTTGCGGTTCTGGAAAACGTCGAAAAACTTAAGGATTTAACCGGAAGCTCATACTGGACGATTTCAGGCGACGACGGGGCTGTTCTTGATGCGCTTTTGCAGATTAAAACGAATTTATCAAAGGCATCTTCTATGGATAGTTCGCTAGAAGAGACAGAAGGGCGCCTGATTGACGCGATTGAAACTTTGAAAGACGTATCTTCCTCTTTAAGAGAGTATTCAACCTCTCTGGATAACGATGAAGAGCGGATTAATGCCATTCAGGAGCGTTTATTTCTTTTAGATAAGCTCAAACGCAAATACGGCGGCAGCTTAGAAAAAGTCATGGAGCAGGGAGAAGTTTTAAGAAAAGAACTTGAAGGAATTGAATTTTCTACACAAAATATTGAAGAACTGGAGCTGGAAATTCAGGATTTGTATAAAAAGCTTGAAGATACTGCGGAAGAGATTTCTAAAGAGCGCAAAAACTATGCGGATGTACTTTCAGCTTTAATTGTTGAAAAACTTGAGAAGCTGGAGCTTCCGAAAGTGCGTTTTGAGATACATTTTGACAGGTGTGAACTTAACCAGAACGGGTGCGACAAGGTAGAATTTTTGATTTCGACTAATATTTCAGAAGGGCTTAAGCCGCTTGCAAAGGTTGCATCCGGCGGTGAGATTTCGCGTGTTATGCTTGCGATAAAAACAATTTTTGCGCAGAGTGATAATATTGATACAGTCATTTTTGATGAAATTGATACGGGAATATCGGGCAAAACTTCGCAGTCTGTTGCGGATGAGGTTAAGGAACTTGCTAAATACATGCAGGTAATTATGATTACCCATCAGGCAATTATTGCTTCTAAATCAGACAGGCATTTCTATGTTAAGAAAACGCAGGACGGACAAACAAGCGTAGATATTTCTGTTCTTACGGGTGATGCTAAACTTAAGGCAATTGCCGAACTTGCAGGCGGAGAAGTTACGGACGAGTCACTTAAGTTTGCCCAAACATTAGTAAATTAGTCATTAGCCTTATAGAACTGTAGGTCAGGCAGTGCCTGACATTAACTATAATTAATAAATGTCGTTTATAAAATTAAACAGGTTTTCATGCGATTGTTTAATTTTAGCCTGAAACTGGTATTTCAAAGCATTATGTCTTTGCGGGTTTGTTGAGTAATTGTTTTTTTTAGTTGTCAGTCTGGCGGCTGTTCTTACATTTTGGGACAGCAAAGCGAGATTATTGCTAATCATATCATATTCCTTTCGGGTAATGTACTTCCTCCCGTAATTTTTGGGTGTTCTCTTATTTTAATATGAACAGAAAAAATGTAAAGAGGTAAAGGCTGAAAAAAGAAAATTTTACAGACGATAAATTACCTGTCATTTCCCTGTTTATTTTTTAAATATGAAAAATACTGCGAGAACGATAAAAAGAAAACCTATCAGATAATTCCACTTAAACTGTTCTTTCAGATATAAAACGGAGAAAAATGAAAATACGGTAAGAGTTATAACTTCCTGTATTGTTTTGAGTTGTACTGCATTATAGCAATTATATCCGATTCTGTTAGCCGGAACCTGAAAACAGTATTCAAAGAAAGCAATGCCCCAGCTTGCAAGGATTACGATTACCAGAGGAAGGCTCCTGAAGCGCAGGTGCCCGTACCAGGCAAATGTCATAAAAATATTTGAGATTAATAATAATATTATCGGTGCAATATGTCTGAACATAAATCGATTGTAGCACAAATCAGATATAAATAATTAATTTTTTCTTAACTTTTTTAATTATTTTTAAATTTCGGGGTATAAATATAATTGTAGAAGATAGGAGGATTTTATTATGGCATTAAAACCATTACAAGACAGAATTGTTATCAAAGTTATTGAAGATACAGAACAAACATCAGGCGGAATTTTTATACCGGACAGTGCTAAAGAAAAACCGCAAAAAGGTGAAGTAGTAGCAGTAGGCGAAGGAAAAGTAGGAGACAACGGCGAAAGAGAACCTATGGACGTTAAAGTCGGTGATATCATTCTTTACGCTAAATACGCCGGTACTGATATTAAGATGGACGGAGTTGAATACAAAATTCTTTCCATTAAAGATGCGTTAGCGATTGTTGAATAGAAATTTAGTGAATAGTGATTAGTGACTAGTGAATAGATATTATGAACCATAAGGATTTAGAAGTTTGGAAAAAATCAATGGAATTAGTCATTGATATTTATAAAATAACTCAAAAGTTTCCAGATACAGAGAAATTTGGACTAATAAATCAAATCCGGCGGGCTGCAGTTTCAGTACCTTCCAATATAGCAGAAGGGTGTGCTAGAAATTCCGATAAAGATAATTTGAGATTTGTTGATATTGCTTGCGGCTCATTAGCGGAAATCGAAACACAGTTATTAATTTCTGTTCAGTTAGGATATTATGAAATGAATAAAGCTTTGCTAGTAATTGACAAAATAGATAATATTGGCAGAATGCTTTCCGGATTAAAAAAGCACTTAAGAAACAAAGTATAAAATCTATTCACTACTCACTATTCACTATTCACTTTTTCAAAATAAAATAGAAAAGGAGATATATAAAATGTCAAAAAAAATAGTTTTTGAAGAAGAAGCAAGAAAATCGCTTCTAAAAGGTATTGATGCGGTAGCTGATGCCGTTAAGGTTACTTTAGGGCCAAAGGGCAGAAATGTTATTCTGCAAAAGAAATTTGGCGCACCGCAAATAGTTAATGACGGTGTTACAATAGCAAAAGAAATCGAATTAAAAGACAATCTTGAAAACGCAGGTGCACAGCTTCTTAAAGAAGTTTCATCAAAGACAAATGATGTAGCAGGTGACGGTACTACAACAGCTTCTGTTCTTGCGCAGGCAATTGTCAGAGAAGGGTTAAAGAACCTTACTGCAGGCGCTAATCCTATGTCTATGAAACGCGGTATTGATAAGGCTGTTGAAATTTCTATCAACAAGATTAAAGACCTTTCAAGACCGGTTAATACAAAAGAAGAAATTGCTCAAGTTGCGGGAATTTCTGCGGGCAACAACTCCGAAATCGGTGAATTGATTGCGGAAGCTATGGAAAAAGTCGGTCACGACGGCGTTATTACTGTTGAAGAAAGCAAATCTTTCGGTACAAACCTCAAGGTTGTTGAAGGTATGCAGTTTGATAAAGGTTACATTTCACCTTACTTCGTTACTGACCCTGAAAGAATGGAATGCGTTTTAGAAGATGCTTATGTTCTTTGTGTAAATAAGAAAATAAACATCATATCTGACCTCGTTCCTGTTCTTGAACAGGTTGCACGTGACGGCAGAGCTTTATTGTTAATCGCAGAAGATGTTGAAGGCGAAGCTCTTGCAACTTTAGTAGTTAATACAATGAGAAAAGTTTTAAGAGCAGTTGCTGTTAAAGCTCCGGGCTTTGGCGACAGAAGAAAAGCTATGCTTGAAGATATCGCTATCTTAACAGGCGGACAGATGTTCACTGAAGAACTCGGTATTAAATTAGAAAATATCACAACCGATATGATGGGGCTTGCTAAGCGCGTTACCGTAACAAAAGACGAAACAACAATTGTTGTCGGCAACGAAACTAAAGAAGCTGTAGCTGAACGTGTAAGACTTATCAAGAAACAAATCGAAGCATCAGATAGCGAATACGATAAAGAAAAGCTTCAAGAACGTATGGCAAAACTCTCCGGCGGTGTTGCAGTTATAGAAGTAGGTGCTGCTACTGAAATCGAACTTAAAGAAAGAAAATTGAGAATTGAAGATGCTCTTAACGCTACAAGAGCTGCTAATGAAGAAGGTATCGTTCCCGGAGGCGGTGTTGCACTTATCAGGGTTCAGCAAGAGCTTGAGTCAAAACTAAATACCATCGCTTTTGAATCAGACGATGAAAAGAGCGGTTATAAAATTCTTATGACAGCATTAGATGTTCCTCTAAGAGCAATCGCATTCAATTCAGGTGCTAAATCTGACGTTGTTGTAGAAAATGTAAGAGCCGAAAAAGATGCATACGGCTATGACGCATTACTTGACAGATACACAGATATGTTCGCAGCCGGTATCGTTGACCCTGCTAAGGTTACCAGAAGCGCATTAGAAAATGCAGCATCTGTAGGTTCTATGCTTCTTACAACCGAAGCTGCCGTTGTTGATATTCCGGAAGAAACTAAGGCTCCGGATATGTCACAAATGGCCGGCATGGGCGGTATGGGCGGCATGATGTAATTATACGTTGCTCAGATAATATATAAAATCGGCGGGAATGCTTAGCATTCCCGCCGATTTTGATTTTATAAATACGAATTATTATATTAATAAAATTTCTTCTAATTTCTTAACGGCATTTTCTACCGTATCATTTATGACTTGATAGTCAAAATATTTTGAATTTTCAAGTTCTGATTTTATTGATGCAAGGCGTTTTTGTATAGCTTCTTCCGTCTCAGTATGTCTTCCTCTCAAGCGTTTTTCCAATTCTTCTGTTGAAGGAGGGACAATAAAAATTAATACGGATTCCGGCATGAGTTTTTTGACGTTTAAAGCCCCCTTGGTATCAATTTCCAAAATAAGATTTTCGTTATTTTTTAAACAATTTTCGACAAATTCCCGTTTGGTTCCGTAACGGTTGCCGGAGAATTCGGCCCATTCTAAGAATTCGTTATTATTAATACATTTTTTAAATTCTTCTTCCGTTAGGAAAAAATAATTCTTTCCGTGAATTTCTCCCTCACGTTTAGTCCGTGTTGTACAGGAAACAGAAAGTCTGAATTCAGGATGGCGTTTTAAAAATTCTTTAATTATCGTTCCTTTTCCGACTCCCGATGAGCCTGATATTATAAATAATTTTTTCATTAAACCTCCGAAATTCCTTTGTGAACAACTGTTTCAAAACTGATGTTTTTAGCGGCTTCTGTTTGTACCGGTGCAGGTTCGCAATACTGCTCTGGAATAGCCTTTTGTTCGGATTTTTTATCTTGCTTAAATCCTGATATTAATTTTGATGTAAGCTCAGGTAAATCAGTCTTTTCCGTACAGATTTCTATATAGCACATTTTGTTCATTATTTGCGTGACTTTAAGAGCTTTATCAAAATCTTCCGCAGTATTAACACGTGTTGACCAGATATCTCCCTCAAAAACGCGTGCAAATTTTGAATAGTTCATTTGCATAATATCATTGAATTTATCGTCCGGATTGTCGGAGAGGACACGCTCGATAGTATAACCTTTATTGTTTAATAAAATAACAATCGGTTTAACCCCTCTGCGCAGCATATTTCCGACTTCCATTGCCGTAAGCTGATGTGAGCCTTCCCCTGTGAGGAGAATAACACGGGATTTCGGTTTCGCAATACAAGCGCCCAGAGCGGCAGGTGTTGCCCAACCGATTGAACCCCACAATGTCTGTGTCTGCAGTTCCATATTACAGGGAAGTTTCATCATTGCAACTCCGTTTGGAATGATGCCTGTTTCAGCTATTACGATATCATTTTCTTTTAAAAATTCTTGCAATCTGGGGTAAATATATTTTGAACTTAAAGCTTCTTTGTCTGCAGGTATTGGTTTATAACCAATTAAAGGCTTTTCAATTTTTATCTCTTTTTTATCAATTAGTTTTGATACCTGGTCAAGTACATCTGCCATTTTTATATTTTCGTAGCGTTCACCGTCTGCATATACGTAAGTACCATATATTGCAATATGATTATTTATTTTGTACGGGAGGTGAAACCCGAAAGCGTTTAAATCAGTGTATACAGGCCCGACTGCTATAAGGCAGTCCGTTTCTTCAACAGCTTTTTGTGCAATAGGATTTGCATATTCGGAATAATAACTTCCGATATATTTTTCATAGTCCATATCAATAATATTTGTTCCCATAAAGAAATTTGTTACGGGAATGCCTGATTTAGATACAAACTCTTTGTATTCAATTTTTGCATCAAAACGCTTAATTAAAACATCTCCTAAAATAACGGGTTTTTGAGAATTATTTATTTTTGCGGCAATTTTAGATGCTGCAAGCTTCAAGTTTTCTTCATCACTTGTCCAATCATAAGAAACTTTTTTATCGGATATTTCCATTGTTGCTATATCCAGAGGTATTGCAATATAGACCGGCTTTTTTTCTTTTACCAGAACTTTTAATACCCTGTCTATTTCAAGCTTAGCATTATCTCTTGTTAAGAAAGCTGCTGCGGCTGTTACGGGTTTATAGGCCTCATAACAGGCATAGTAATTAACGTCCTGAAAATTGTGATGTACACAAGTTTTTTCTGCAATGCATTTTGTGGCCGGTACTCCTACAATACTTACTACAGGAATGTTTTCAGCCATACTTCCTGCAATAGCATTAATCGCACTCAGTTCTCCGACTCCGTATGTTGTTATAACGGCTCCGTAACCGCGCATTCTGGCATAACCGTCCGCTGCATAACCTGCGTTCAACTCATTTGTACATCCTATCCAGTTGGTGTTAGGGTTATTTTCGACTGCATACAATAAATTAAAATTATAATCTCCGGGAAGTCCGAAAAAATCATTTATTCCCAATTCTTCAAGACACTTAATCAGATATTCGGCGGTATTCATTCTCTTTCCTCTTTATTATTGTGTCTATAATAACATAAATTCATTTTCCGTAAAAGGTTAGTTTAGTCCGGGACGTATTAACATTTTTTACTTTACTTATTAAAAATTATCCTTAAAAAATGTACATAAGAGTAATTCCCGTAAAAATATAAAGGTTGATAATATTTTTATGAAAAAAATCTTTAGCATGTTGGTTTTAATATCGTTTTTATCGGTTCCCGCATATTCTGCGACATTTCAAGGCGGTGTTACGGAGCAGGGGACAAGCGGTTCAAGCAGAATTATAGATAAAAATACGGGTGAGGGTATCGGCGGTGCGGATATTACGCTCCCGAAACAGAATTATTCCACAAAGACGGATAACAACGGTTTTTTTGAACTTGATACACAAATTAACGGGCCAAGTATTATGTCCGTAAAAAAGCCGAATTATAAACCTTTTTCCGTAACCATTGATGAAAGAACTCTTAATGCTCCTATTGTTGTCGGAATTGAAAAGTCTAATGCATCCGGAAAAGCTATTGATACAAATATGTATCATCTGGGGGATAACAGCTATTCTGATTTGTCGGCAAATGCGGGAGAGTTTGCAATGCAGGCTATCGGCCCTTTCTATACAAAAAGATTTACACTGAAAAATATTGATATTACAAAACCCGTTTACATGGTTATAGGTTCAATCATCGGGATAGATACCGCAATGGCGCGTTCTATGGGGCAGAATAAAATTCCGAACGCTTTTGCATCGCCCCCGGAAGTTTATTTTAACGGTAATAAAATTTCGGAAATTCAACTTAACGGTGACGGGCAAAGAATAAGACTGCCCAAGAATCTTATAAGAAAAAATCAGGTTAATGAAATTACGATTAAAACCGGACGTAATTTAATGCAGACTGCTTATATAGATTATGATGACATTGAATTTATGAATATATTTATTGAAAACTGATTATTCGATTAATTCTTTTTTCAGGTTGGATTTAACTCCGCTTAGAGGGCCGTTATTAGGGGCCGTAAGATTTTGCCAGTATTTTTTTGCATAAACAAACGGAAACTTCGGAACCCAGCTGAATTTCATAATAACTCCCGCAGCATCCGCGCCTTGAGAAAACATAAGTTCGTCAATGGTATCTTCATAGGCCGGAGAAATTGACGAGAATATCTTCAACAGATAGTTTGTTGCGGTAACTCCGTAATATCCGGTTGTAACGCCGGGTTTTGTAATAAGTTCTTTGATTTGGAATTTTGAATTATCTGTCAAAGCGCGGATATCGGAAGGAAGCGTAAGTTCTTCTCCCTTTGCACTTTCTATTTCAAATTGCTGTCCGTTATATATGATAACCATAAGGTTAGGTTCCGGCATATAAATATCATCAAAAATATTATCTAAAATAGGTTGGCCGTTCATATCCGTAACGCCGTATTTATAATTTCTGCAGGTTAAAAACATGCCGCCGAATAATAAATCTATTGATGAATATTCTACAGGTAAAATTTCAAATCCCATTTCATCAAATAAGCCATATCTGTCACCTTTGCGGAGTTTTGCAAATTTCCCCAAAACTCTCTCTGCATAATTGTATTTTGGTTCTACGAGAATTTTTCCGCTGTCAGATATTATTCCGAATTTTGAACCTTTTTGAAAGAGCCAACCGTTTTCTCCGAGCTTTATAAGCTTTTTATATTCCGCTTTCGCAATAACTGTTCCTGCAGAATCTTTCAGACCGAATTTATTATTTTCTTTAAATACAACGGGAGCAGCTATTACCGAGACTTGGAAAAACATCAATAATAATATTAAAGCTAACTTCTTCATAATTATAGATTAGCATAAAATTTTTCAGGTAAAAAGTCTTTTTATTCTTTCAAAGAATGTCGGTTTTTTAATTGTATTATCCGGATAGTACATTGTAAGCTGAGGAGTGTACAAGGCATTAAGCTGTTTTTTTCTCCGAATACATTTATCAATTTTTTTTATCATTTTTTTATTGTCGGAAGTAAACCCGTATTTCCTGTAAAAAATATGCGGCGGATTATGCGGATCATAAGGGGTTGTGCATGCAGTCAGTGACATTCTGCCGCCGCAGCCGATTTTTTTGCTTAAATCTTTTGCGAAGTCTAAAAATTTTGTACCGTAGCCCTGACGCGGTTTACTGAATATCAGCAGCTCGCAGATTTCAAGTTCTTTGTTTTCTTTCGGATAAGCAACCATTCGGCCTATACATCTGCCTGTTTTTGTATTGAACATATTGTAAAGGTTGCTTCCTTTAGGATTGTATATTAAAGTTTCAGGTATTTTCATACTGACTTAAACCCCGTAAATTTTTTTTTTGCTAGTTTACCATTTCTCTTAGTTTTTTCAACCGGTCTCTTATTTCTGCAGCCCGCTCAAAATCAAGAATTTTTGCAGCTTTATGCATATCTTTTTCCAGTTTTGTAATAAGTTTCGGCAAATCTTTCTTTTCTATACCCAAGTCTACCATTTCTTCGGCAACAATATCTTCTAAATCCCTGTAACTTGCAACGAGAGAAAGCAGATTATTTTCTATAGGCTTTTTAATTGTTTGCGGAATAATTCCGTATTTCTTATTATGTTCCAGCTGAATTTCACGCCGCCTGTTTGTCTCATCTATTGCCTTCTGCATAGACTCCGTTATTTTATCCGCATACATAATAACTTCACCGCAGGCATTACGCGCAGCGCGTCCGATTGTCTGGATTAAGCTTGTCTCTGATCTCAAAAATCCTTCCTTATCAGCGTCCATAATCGCAACCAGAGAAACTTCCGGAATATCAAGTCCTTCTCTTAAAAGATTTACGCCGATTAGAACATCAAACTCCCCGAGCCTTAAATCACGCAGGATTTCCACGCGTTCTATAGATTTTATACCGCTATGAAGATATCTGACTCTTATTCCGTCTTGCAGGAAGTAGTCGCACAAATCCTCTGCCATGCGCTTAGTCAGAGTTGTAATCAATACGCGCTCTTCCTTTTTAGCCCGGATTTCAATTTCTTTCTTTAAATCGTCAATCTGCGTTTCAATCGGTCTTACGCTTATTTTCGGGTCAACTAAGCCGGTCGGACGGATAATCTGCTCTACAAGCTGTGCGGAAGTCTCTTTTTCAAACTCTCCCGGAGTTGCTGAAATATAAATCTTCTGCCCGACTTTCGCAAAAAATTCCTCACTTTTTAAAGGCCGGTTATCCTTGGCGCAAGGAAGCCTGAAACCGAATTCCACAAGCGTATTTTTTCTTGAAGCATCGCCATGATACATTCCGTTCAACTGCGGTAAAGTTACGTGTGATTCATCAATAACAGTCAGAAAATCCCCCCTAAAGTAATCCAGAAGTGTCGCGGGAGCTGAACCGACAGGACGACGCTCAATTATGCGGGAATAATTTTCAATCCCGGAACAGTATCCCATTTCCTTAATCATTTCTATATCGTATTTAACTCTCTGCTGCAGCCTCTGGGATTCAAGAATTTTGTTTTGGCTCTCAAGCTCTGCTACACGGTTTTTGAGTTCTTCTCTGATAAGCCTTATTGTCTCTTCCTCGTTTTCATCATAAGCAATATAATGCACAGCAGGATAAATCATAACACTCTCCGGCGCTTCAAGAATTTCACCCGTGAGATTATCAATCCTTACGATTTTTTCAATCTCATCTCCAAAAAAGTAAATCCTTGTAATAATTTTTTCATACGCAGGCATGATTTCTAAAATATCGCCTCTTGCGCGGAAAGTTGAGCGCTCAAGCACTAAATCATTTCTTGTATACTGCGTCATAACAAGGTGCTTAATTAAATCGGCTCTGTCAAGAGTATCGCCGACAGAAATTTTAATCGTACCCTTGAAATAACTCTCCGGAAGCCCCAAGCCGTAAATACAGCTTACAGATGCAACAATTATTACGTCCTCTCTTTCATACAGGCTTCTGGTTGTATTGTGTCTCAAACGGTCAATTTCTTCATTAATACTCGCGGATTTTTCAATATACGTATCAGTTCTCGGAATATAAGCCTCCGGCTGATAATAATCATAATAACTGATGAAATATTCAACCGCATTATTAGGAAAAAGTTCTTTAAATTCATTATACAATTGCGCCGCAAGCGTTTTATTGTGCGCAATAATCAAAGTCGGCTTCTGTATTTGTTCAATAACATTAGCAATAGTAAAAGTTTTTCCCGACCCTGTAATCCCTAAAAGTGTCTGCGCGTCATCTCCGGCCTTTAACCCGTCAACAAGCTCCTTAATTGCTTTTGGCTGATCTCCGGCCGGTTTATATTTAGAAACTATTTCAAATTTTTTTCCCATAATCTAATTATATACCGCATAGAAAAATAATTGTAAATTAATATACAAAGCTCCCTCAAAAGAAGAAACGTTATACTCTAAAGAATTCGGCATTATCTGCAGCCGTCATCTTTTGAATCCACAAGCCCGTCATAATCATTATCCAGCCCGTCTGAACAAGAGCCGATTGAATCTTTACTTTCAGGGCGCGCATTATATTTTAGCCATTTATCAGGAATTTTATTCCATAAGTAGAGAAAAAAGTTTTTATAAAATACGGCGGCTTCTCTGTTTTTTAAAACAACTAAATTTTCATCATTTTTACAATTGCCGCTTACGGAAAAATTCATTGAACCTAATATTAAATATTCATCATCGATAACAATGGTTTTTGTATGCATTTTCCCTGCATAATTTTCCGTTTTAACCGGGACTCCGGCCTGCCTTAAAATTTCGTGTTTTGAATATTTATTGGCAGCCCCAAGAGCATCAATAATAATTTTAACATCGACTCCGCGCTTTTTTGCATTAATTAATTCTTCCGTAATATTTTTATCGGTTACAAAAAAGACCGGCAGATAAATATATTTCCGTGCGTTTTTAATTCTCGGAATAATCCCGTTAGTAAGCGGCTTGTCTTGAGGTGAAAAATATACCTCCAAATTTTCAAAATTATTTTTTCCCGTGACTTTTTTGTCTGTATGAAATCTCCCGCTGTACATTTGTTCGAACTCCTGTTTATACAGCTTTGCAATTTCGGCGGAATTTATAAGCAGAATATTGTTTGTATTAAATCCTGACATATCCGTATGCGAAAGATTGGCGGAACCGGTAATTACGGATTTATCATCAAAAATATAAAACTTATTGTGCATAATATTGTTTGCTGATTTGGAATTTTTATCTGACATATTATCCGGAAAAAGATTTACAAACTTGAACGTATCGGGATAAATATTTTGTCCCGCACTGTCGGAATCATATACAAGACGAATTTTAATCCCGCGCTTTAAGGCTTGTTTTAATCCGTTTTCAATAGCCGGAGTTGAAGAATAACCATAAATAGCAATATCTATCGAAGTTTCGGAGTTATTAATCCGGTTAAGAATTTCTCTGCAAATATCATCAGAACAATTTCTGTCCGGTTTAAGCTTTTTGCTCATATCTGCAACTATGAGTTTTATATTATTTATATAAAAATATTTTGTTTGCTCTTTTACATAAGATTTTTCCGTTTTCAAAAATATTTTGTTGTAATGACTTCTGCGCATTAAGATATAATCGCCATTATCAAACTCGCGTGATACAGGATAATAAACATCATCTTTAACAATACCGTATTTTGCATTCCTGACGGACCTCAACAATCTTTCATACGCCTGTTTATTTACAGGTTCACCGGATTTAATACAAAAAGGTGAATTCAAAAATTTGATATTATAACTGAATTTATAATAATTTAATTTTTCTCCGTCTGTTTTTACATTACGTCCTTTCAGCAGATTTTCAGCCCAATATTTGCCGAGATTACCGATAATAAATGCTTCATTTTCACTGATTCCGAGTTTTTCGGAAAGAATTTTATTTTTCTCGGTAAAATGAGAATCAAAACACTCGAAACCGTCTATCTTATAGATCCTGTCTTTATCCAAAACAATTTCAACCGGTGATATAACATCCGTTACACGAGATTCTTTGCTGTTTAGTGATAAAAACAAAACAACAACAAAAAATAAAAGAATTAAAACAGCTATACTAATCTTTTTGAGCATAATTAGTAATCTCAAAACCCAAATGTTCTATTTTTTCTTTGAGTTTCATATTTTTAGTAATCTGAAATTCCGTAAAATGATTATCTATAGTTCCGTCCTCATAACGACAAGGATGAATAAGAGCCTCAGCCACCGCTTTATCCTGTTTTATTGCCATAAGCCCGTATGATATTGCAAGGCTGTTCATCATAGAAGTATACGAAACTCCTATTAAATAATCATTGGTATTGAGCTCGTATTTCTGAACAGTATGAACATTAATTAACGTAAAAATGTTTAAAAGCAAAACTTTAATAAGATTAACCGGATATTTTAAATTCAAATGTCTGAATACATCAGGTATCATATAAGGTTTTTCAAATTGTGTTCTTACTTGTTTTATTCCGTATTCTTTTGCAAGTTTGCAAACTAAATCAAAAATACGGGGAATTGCATGTACATGCACATGCGAATCTATATGATCGACTTTAGTGTATTTCAAAACCTCTTCAATTTGTGCTCTGAATTCTTTTTCAACCTGTTCCAAAAAAGTATTATCCTTTGTGTTCAAAGATTTTAAAAGTAACTCTCCGAATGAATTATTAAAATTCCCGTTATTATCCGTAAGCCTGTCAAGTTCAAGACAGAGAGATTTCCCTTCGATAATATTTAAATGAATTCCGACCCCTAAATCCGGACAAGCGGGAATAATACTTTTACAAGCCTCTTCAAAAGCCTCTCCGTTTGCCGTAAGACTTGCACTTTTTAAAATTCCGGACGTATACCCCTCAAGCACCGCCCTGTTAAAAGCTTCGCTCATCCCGAAATCATCCGCATTAAGTATAAACTTTTTATCCGACAATATTGCTCCTTTATTTTCCTGTAATTTATTGTATTATAATATAGAGAGGATTACAATGAGAAGCAAAAAAACAAAACTTGCAATTATTATTCCGTGCTACAATGAAGAACTCGTTGTTAAATCTACTGTTGAGATTATTTTAAATGTTTTGGATAAAATTGTTAAAAAAGATAAAATATCCAAAGACAGTTATATTTATCTTATAGACGACGGCTCAAAAGATAAAACCTGGGAAATAATAGAAGAACTGCATAATAAATACGGCTCAAAAGTTAAAGGTACAAAATTCATACGTAACTACGGAAACCAAAAAGCTCTTATTGCAGGACTTCTTGGAGTTAAAGAAATCGGATGTGATTGCGTCATATCAATTGATGCGGATTTACAGCAAGATGAAAACGCAATTGAAACTTTTATTGATGAATATCACAAAGGTGCGGAAATTGTATCCGGAATAAGAAATGACCGAAAAACCGATTCGTTTTTCAAGAAATATACAGCGCTCTGCTTCTATAAGCTAATGAACCTTCTCGGAGTAAAAATCCCTCCCAACCATTCCGATTTTAGACTGGTCAGTTATAAAGGACTTGAGATTCTGGAAAAATATTCGGAAGCGGGTCTGTTTTTGAGAGGATTTTTCCATGAAATCGGACTGAAAACTTCTTATGTGCATTTTGATGTAAAACCGAGAGCTCTCGGACATTCAAAGTTTAATTTTTTCAGTCTTACAAGCCTGGCACTCAACGGAATTACGGCATTTAGCATTGTGCCGCTCAGAATTATTGCGGTAATCGGAGTTTTAACCGTACTCGGAAGCGGTATTCTTGCGGCAGATGTAATTATAGAAAAATATATTTTACACAGTACTCCGAGCGGTTGGGCAACACTTGTCGTCTTATTAGCATTTTTCGGCGGCTTACAGCTGTTCTGTCTCGGAATAATCGGAGAATATCTGGGACAGATTTTTAATGAAGTAAAAGCAAGACCGAGATATATTAAAGAAAAAGAATTAATATAGATTTACAGAACAAGCAAAGCGCTGATAATATAAATTCCGGAAATCCCAATCAGCACCCACCCCAGCCCTCCCTCATAAGGGAGGGAGCCTAGCGTACGCTGAACGAACAGCATCCCTCCCCTTGTGGGAGGGTCGAAATCTTTGATTTCGGGGAGGGGTAAATAAGAAGGAAAATATAAAAGTCCGGATAGCGAACAGACTGAACCGGTTAAGCCGTAAGGCTTAAAGGTGAAGCTCTGTGAGCGTGGAGCAAATCCAAGACAAGGCCGGGATGGGTGCCAGCCCGTAAGGGGAAACTAATAGTATGAAATTTATTTCAAAAAATTATCTTTTATAAATCTCCTTTCCATGTCCTTTTCTTTCTCTTTTATTGCGAATAAAAAGAGAAAGAAAAGGACCAAAAGAAAGAGAAAATACGCTATTATTTTCTACGCCCTTACGGGCGTGGGATTGAATGGCTGCTGCGGGTAAACCCGCACTCTTTCGCTCACTATCGTTATGCTTACGCATAACACGTTCGCGGCGCAAGACTTGTTTGCAGTATTGTAGGCTTCAGGCTGTAGAATAGACTTCAGTCTGCCGCAATAAAATATATTTCTCCTCAACTTCTGAACTTTTAAACTTTTCAACATCAATCACCACCCACCCCAGCCCTGTCTTGGATTTGCTCCACGCTCACAGAGCTTCACCTTCAAGCCTCACGGCTTAGTCGGCTCAGTCTGTTCGCTATCCGGACTCTCCCATTTACCCCTCCCATTTACCCCTCCGACCGCAAATCCGCTCCCTCATAAGGGAGGGGGCTTTGCGAACGCCTAACATACAGCTCTCCTTCCCTTGAGGGAGGGGCTTAGTGCTAAACATTGAAAATTTGTGGGATATTCTTTAAACGAATTTGTAAAGTTTTGTAAACTTGTTTGCAGAAAGCACGCAATTTTTAAAAAGAAAAAAACTTCATGTATATATAAGGGAAAATTACAAAAGTAAGGTATACAAAATAAAAAGTAAGATAATTAAAAGGTTATTGTATCTGCGATTATCTTGTAAGAAAGGCGGTTATTTATGGCATTAAATTATGGGATTAACAGTATCGGTTCATATGCAAATGATCCGTATTTTGCATATGCTTTGAATTCATATAATCCGAATTTTCAGGGCGCTCAGCAGGTAACAACTACGGAAAATACTCCAACCGTTACCGTTCCGGTAACAAACACGACTGCTCAATCGGAATCACAGAAATCTGAAACTTCTGAAGGATCCGGTGCCGGAAAAGTCGCAGGGGTAATCGGTACTATTGCAACAGCAGGAGCCATGATTGCCGCATATAGGAAAGGTAAAGGTTCAGGCGAAGGTTTAAAACGCATCGGCAACGGATTTAAGAAAATGCTTGGTATGGAAGTTAAAGCTGCAGATAGTCCGCTTCAGGAAGCCGTAAATAAGATTAGGGCTGCAAAAGGCAAGGACGGAAAACTTGTTTATACAATTCCTGGCAAAAATAAAACATTAAGAACTGAAGCCGAAATTCAGCAATATGCTGCCGATTACGGTATTGATTTGAAACAGCTGCAAAAATTCAATTCAAAACAAAGTAAATTGAATAAATACGAATTAGTGATTGAAGACGGCGGCATAACAAATATTGTTACAGTAAGAAATGGCGAAATTGTTGATATCAAAAACGGTACGGAATCTATCACTAAGAAAATTATGAATTCAACTGATGGCGCTGATCGAGTATTCCTCAGAAAAATTAGAGACCAGATTGCCGATATTGAAAAAGGTTTTACGGCTGATAATCTGAGAGGTAAAACAATACGTAATATTGAATACCAAACTCAAATCGGTGATGATATTGTAAATGTAACAAGAACTTCTTTAAAAGATAAACCTAAGATTGATGAATTTACAACTCCTGAAAGGTTTTCACAGGATTCCGAAGCTTTAAAGGCTTATTTATATAATAATCCGGAAGCTAAGAAGGTTTTCTTATCAGAGACTTTAAAGAAAGGTAAAATCCCTGAAGGAATGAAAGTTGAATCGTTTGATTACACATTTGACGAACATACAAAATGTCATTATAAAAACGGAAATTTCGTCGGGATTACCAGAGATGGCAAGTATTATGCGAAAGGTACAGATAAATGTGACGCATTTCTTGCGGATAATGAAACAAAAATAAATCAAGAAATAGAAAAGATAGTAAAAAAAGACGAATTAAAATATTATGAAAATCCAGTATTAGTTGCAGAATAATATTTCTCCTCTTTCTCCAATAAATATACAACCCCGATTTTATCGGGGTTTTTTGTTTGTTATTTATAATTTTTTATATTATAGCCAATACAGTTATAAAAGGTCTGTATTCAAATAGTTTTACATATAAAATAAGATTAAGTTTTATAGATTAAAAAGCCGGCTGGCTGAATGATGAAATCATTCAGCCAGCTTATAAATATTGTTTATAAAATTACTATACGCTTACTTTCATTGTGTTAGCGATAATTTCGTTAAAGCTTTCAGCTTTTAAGCTTGCACCGCCTACTAAAGCACCGTCAATATCTGATTGAGACATTTGTTCTTCAATAGTAGAAGGTTTAACGGAGCCGCCGTATAGAATTCTGATTGCATCTCCGGCTTTTTCTGAAGAAACTTCTTTAACAACATTTCTAATCATTGCAATTACTCTGTTTGCTTCTGCACTGTCACAAGTTTTGCCCGTGCCGATAGCCCAGATAGGTTCATATGCAATAACTGATTTTGCGACTTCTTCTTCTGATAAACCGTTCAAAGCAGCTCTGATTTGAGTTGCAATGTGTTGGTCCGTAACGCCGGCTTCTCTCTGTTCAAGGGTTTCACCGCAGCAAATAATAGGAATTAAACCGCCGGCTAAAATAGCTTTTGCTTTTTTGTTAATCATTTCATCAGTTTCAGAGAAATATTGTCTTCTTTCGCTGTGACCGATAATTACGTATGAACAGCCGGCATCTTTTAACATTTCTACCGAAATTTCACCAGTGTAAGCTCCTGATTTTTCCCAGTGGCAGTTTTGACCGGCAATTGAAATCTTGTCTCCGCCGCAACCGCAGTTGCATTTAACGGTATGCACGGCATTTAATGATGTAAATACCGGTGCGATAACGATTGTAGGTAATTGAGGCGCCGTAAAATCATTTGTAAAATTCTTTATTCCTTCAAACAAAGCTTTTGCTTCATCTTGAAGTAAATTCATCTTCCAGTTTCCTGCAATAATTGGTTTTCTTGACATAATTATTCTCCTTATCTTCTTACAGGGTTGCGGTGCGGAACCGCATACTCTTTCTATATTGCTCGTATACCTGAATTCTATTATAAAAAGTACTAAATGTAAAGCAATGTAGCTTATACTCTTGATAAATGGTATTATTTTTTTTATACTGATTCTGTATGAAAATCGCAAGTGTTCAACTATATCATAATAAATTTCAGCAGCGGCAAAATCATACTGAAGCAAATTCGCCGTCGTTTCGAGCATATAGTTATAATCCCGGTGCAAAAATCGGGATAAATAGGCTAAATCCGGTTACAACTTACGTTTCAAAGGTTTTTGAGCGGACATTGGCAGTTTCCAGAATACGTATTAAAGAAGAAATTCCGGAAATAAAGCCGTATACCCGCGAAGTTTTGATTGGCAAAAGTTATGCTTGGGATATAAATAAGGATAACAGAAAAAAGTATCTTATGGTTTTGCACGGTGTAGGACAAAATATTTCAAATTTGCAAACTTTGTATAAGGAAGTTCTTGAAAAAACTCCGTATGCAATATTGGCTCCGGAATATCAGGGGTTCGGTAAAAACAAGCCCGCAAAAATATCATCGAAAACTCTTTTGAAAGATACTCAAGCGGCGTTAGATTATTTGACACACGAAAAAGATATAAGACCGGAAGATATCAGTGTTGTGGGACATAGTTTGGGCGGGTTTATTGCGGCTCAGCTGGTACGGAAGAATAACGATTTAAACCGTCTGATTATGGTTTGTCCTTTAGAATCATTCAGGCAAAATTCAGTTAATATTGAAACGACTTTTTATAATAACATGCCGAAGTGGTTGGGTTATGTGTTGAAGAATATGGAATTTTTAAGAATGCCGCTTAACAGAGTTATTAAGACAAATTATTTCGTAAAGAAAATAAATGTTCCCGTTGATATTATTCATGCAAAGGACGATAAAGTTATTAACTATATATCATCCGAAAAATTGGCATCTCACTGCAAAAACTTAAGTTCTTTAAATATAGCGGAGAATGGCGGACATCGACTGGATTTATCAAAAATCAATATGATAACTTCTATTTTAAGCAGAAACTGAAGACGGGGATGAAAGGGAGGTTGACAGGCCTTCCATAATATTGTAAAAATCTTCTTTCGGAAGAGTTGACATTGTTTTTAATGCGTATGAAAGCAGACTGACTTTGTCATACCATCTTCTTGAGTTTGAGATTTTGTATAAGCCTAAAACCCGTTCGATACCGATACTTACATCTTGCTCTTCATCATCTTCGTGAAGTTCTTTAATTTGTTTAACAAAAGCTGTTAAATCTTTGGATAAGGCTCTGCGTCTGTCCTCGTCCATATTTTTCAATAAATTTAAAGCTCTTTCAGTATGCTCGTTTGAGTCGTACCAGCGTCTGTTCATTTAAAACCTCTCCCAATACACATTTTAATTATATACAATCAAAAAATTTTCGTAATCATACATTTGGAGTAAAACAGGCAAGGTTAACAATAC
>CALUPN010000024.1 GCA_944322625.1 Candidatus Gastranaerophilales bacterium
TTTATGAAAGATGGAGAAATTGTTGATATTGCCCCATTTGACGAATTATATGCTAAAAATAATGATTTTAGAGAGCTTGTTCGAATAGCTTCAATTAAGCCATCCGAACTTTCTCCATAAGCTTGTCAATTTTTTCTTTTAAGTCTCTATCAATCGGACTTGTTGCATAACCTTCCAGTCTGGATTCTTCTTCCTGTTTTGCTAAATTTTTCTCCAACATAGCCAATTTTCTTAAAGCAATAGTCATAGTAACCTCCTTATCTACCTTATATTTTTAATCGTACATATATATAAAGTTTTTTTTGTTACAAAAATTGACTTTTTGTAAAGAAAAATTAAGCTGAATAAATGTTTTAGAATAAATGATTTTTAACGCTGCTATTCATTTTATTTTTATGTTATTCTATTATTAAACTAGCGAGGGATTATTATGACAGAAACAAAGATAAGAATAGAAGATTTACCTACTGTTTATGATGCAAAATCTACAGAAGAGAAAATGTATAAATTCTGGGAAAACGGAGAGTATTTTAAAGCGGATGCACATTCTGACAAACCTCCGTTTACAATAGTAATCCCGCCTCCGAATGTAACAGGCGTCCTGCATATGGGGCACGCACTTGACGGAACTTTGCAGGATATTTTAACCCGTTATCACAGAATGAGCGGATATGAAGCACTCTGGGTTCCGGGAACAGACCACGCTGGTATTGCAACACAGGCAGTTGTTGAAAAAGAACTCAGAAAAGAAGGACTTACACGGCACGATATCGGGCGTGAAGAATTCCTTAAACGCACCTGGAAATGGGCAAATGAGCATAAGTCCGCTATTTTAAACCAATTCAAACGTTTAGGAGCTTCTTTTGACCTCTCAAGAGAAAGATTTACCTTTGATGAAGGCTGTTCGGAAGCGGTTAAAGAGGTTTTTGTAACTCTATACAATAAAGGCTTAATCTACAAAGGCGCTTATATTGTAAACTGGTGTCCGCGCTGTCAGAGTGCGATTTCGGATATTGAAACAGAATACGAAACAGAACAGGGGCATTTGTGGGAAATTTCTTACCCGCTTGTAGGCGAACCCGGTGCTATAATCGTTGCAACAACGAGACCGGAGACTATGTTCGGTGATGTTGCTATAGCAGTTCACCCGAGTGATAAAAAATATTCCGAATTAATCGGAAAAACTGTTATGATACCGCTTAGCGGGCGCAGAATTCCGATTATTGCAGACGAGTACGTTGATAAGTCATTCGGAACCGGTGCCGTAAAAATTACGCCGGCTCACGACCCTAACGACTATGAAGTAGGTAAACGCCACAATTTCAGCCCGATTTGGGTTATTGATGAAGAAGGCAAGATGAAGGCTTGCGCGGAAGTTCCGCCGGAATATCATGGTCTGGACAGATATGAGGCGAGAAAGAAAATTGTTGATATGCTAAGCTACAACAATTTCCTTCTCCGGGTAAAAGACCACGAACATAATGTAGGAAAATGCCAGAGATGTAATACTACAATTGAACCTCTGCTTTCCGAACAGTGGTTTGTAAAGATGGGACCGCTTGCAAAAGAAGCGATTGCTGCGGTTAAAGACGGCAGAATTAAGTTTATACCGGAAAGATGGGAAAAGAATTATTTAGGCTGGATGGAAAATATCCGTGACTGGTGTATTTCGCGCCAATTATGGTGGGGACATCAAATTCCGGCTTATTACCATAAAGTTACAGGAGAAATGGTTGTAGCAAAAGAAAATCCTGACCCTGAAAATTACGTACAGGACTCTGACTGTCTGGATACTTGGTTCTCTTCAGGGCTCTGGCCGTTCTCAACAATGGGATTTCCGAATGCCGAAACGGATGACTTTAAAAAATTCTACCCGACATCAGTTCTTGTAACAGGGTTTGATATTATATTCTTCTGGGTTGCAAGAATGATTACCATGGGGCTTGAGTTTACCGGTAAAGCACCCTTCTCGACAGTTTATATTCACGGACTTATTCGTGACGAAAAAGGCCAGAAGATGTCTAAATCTAAGGGGAATACAATTGATCCGGTTCAGATTATCGATAAATACGGATGTGATGCTCTAAGGTTTACTATGACATCACTTTGTACTTATGGAGGTCAGGATATTAAGATTTCTGACGAGAGATTTGAGTACGGAAGAAATTTTGCTAATAAACTATGGAACGCATCGAGGTTTGTACTTATGAACCTTGAAGGAGTTGACGATAAGCCGATTGATAAAAATAAATTAACTATTGTTGATAAGTGGATTTTAAATCAGCTTAATGAAACAGCAAAAACGGTTAACAAGTATATGAAAGAATACAGAATCGGTGAAATTGCGCATACTCTGTATGATTTCTTCAGAAGCGAATACTGTGACTGGTATGTTGAAATTGCAAAAATCCAGCTTAAGGACGACGAGTTAAAGGCTAATACCCAAAGGGTATTGAGATACGTTCTTGATATGTCGTTAAGAATGCTCCATCCGATTATGCCGCATATTACCGAATATGTTTGGGGCTTAATTCCGGGAGAAAAAGAAGCTTCAGCTATTGTAATTTCGAAATTCCCTGTATACGAAGAGGATTTAGCTTATCCGAAAGAAGCGGAAGAGATGAAGCTTGTGTTTGACACAATTACATCTTTAAGAAATGTAAGACAAAGCTTTAATATTCCGACTTCCGCAACCGTTGATGTTGAAATTAGAGCAGAAGGCAAAGAAAAAGAGATTTTTGGCGAAATCGAACCTTATATTCACCGCCTTGCAAAAGTTAATAATATAACTTATGCCCTTCCGGAGGCTCCGACTCCTGCGCAATCAGCAGCGGCAGTCGTTTCAACTTCCAAATTGGTTGTACCGCTGGCAGGTTTGATTGATTTAGAAGCCGAAATTAAGAGGCAGGAAAAGAAACTTGAAAAATTAACAAATGAGAAGAATTCGCTTCTCGGACGTATGAAAAACGAGAAATTTGTCGCAAATGCTCCGAAAGAATTGGTTGAGCAAACAAATGCAAGAATTGAAGAAATTACGGCTCAGGAAGCGGTAATTAAGGATTTAATAGAATCATTGAAATAAATTCAAGAAATTAACCCCCGAAATTTTATAAAATTTCGGGGGGTTAATTATGTATAATAAATTTATGATAACAACTTGCACAGGAATTTTAGTAAGAATATTATCAAATTCATACTTAAATGTTTTTCAAAAAATATTGACAACTAAAGGTCAAAAATCTTCTGTTGTAAATTTTTATACATATCTGGGACTTAGTATAATAAGTTTTGGTTTTATAAAAAATGTACCTGTCGAAATTATTCCGTTAGTTTTAATTATGGGCTTGCTCGGTGTTTTAGGTAATTATTTTATTATAAAAGCGTTATCAATAGGTGAGCTTTCGACGCTGGCCCCGATTAATTCATATAAACCCGTCATTGCTCTTATCATAGGCGTTGTATTTTTGAATGAAATTCCGTCTTTAACGGCTTTTTTAGGCATAATACTTATAATTGCCGGAACATATTTTATCTTTGATAAAGGCCCGAATGTCAATAAAACAGCAGTTTTGTACAGAATTTTAGCTCTGATATTTTCCGCCTCCGAAGCTATAGTTATAAAAAAAATAATCTTGTCTGCCGGAACAATACAAGCATTCGCTCTGTGGGCTTTCGCAGGATTTATATTTTCATCTGTTTTTTTAATTTTTTCAGGATATAAACCGGTTATAAAATCTTATAAATATCAATTTTTTTTAATACTTGCGGTAGGTATTATGCAATACTCAACCAATTTTGTTTTTTCGAAAATAAATGTTTCTTATGCTTTGGCTCTTTTTCAATTGTCTGCAATTTTTAGTGTTTTTCTGGGAGCAAATATTTTTCATGAAAAGAATATTGCAAAAAAGTTTCTCGGTTCTTTTATTATGATGCTGGGAGCTGTTATAATAATTCTTTCTTAATATTTTAGACAATATTATTTTTTAGGTATTTCTCCTCCGGGTATATTCCTTATGAGTACAAAAAAATGTTGAATTGAAAGACACAAATCCGGTAATAAATGTTGCTGATTAAAGCCGTTAACAAAACAAAATATTAAATACCGATTTGTCTTATAATTTCATACGCAACGATTGCTACGGAATTTGATAAATTTAAACTCCGCTGTCCCTCTTTCATAGGTATTGTAATTGCCGTATCCCGTGTAACATATTCTTGCGGAAGTCCTCTTGATTCAGGACCGAACACAATAAAATCATTTTCTTTAAACTCAATTTCAGTATATTTTTTCTTTGATTTTGTCGTAAGATAATAAAATTTACCCTCAGGAAACTTTTGAAATAATTCATCCATCGAATTAATTCTATGCAAGTCGACTGATTCCCAATAATCCATACCTGCTCTTTTTGTATATTTATCCGTAAGAGCAAAGCCGAGTTTTCCGACTAGATATAAAGAAGCTCCCGTGCAAGCACAAAGTCTTGCAATATTTCCCGTATTTTGCGGAATTTCAGGTTCATATAAAACAATATTTAGTTTTGCCACTAGTTATTCTCCAAATTATCAAGCTAAGCCGTAAGAGGGTTAACCTTGTTTATTTCATTCTGTTTTTTCTCATAAACTGTATATAAATCGTAATAAACTTGAGCATTCAGCCAAAATTCCGGCGTTGTTCCAAAAAGTCTGGCAAGCTTATGAGCCATAACCGGACTAATGCCGCGTTTTTGATTGTATATTTCGCTTATAGTTTTTATTCCGACACCCAATAGAGAGCTCAATTTTTCTTGCGTAAGTTTATAAGGTTTTACAAATTCTTCAAGTAATATTTCTCCAGGATGTGTATATGGTCTGTTCATTTGCTTAGTCCTTTCTTAATGATAGTCAGTAATTTGTACATTTTCAGCATAACCATTTTTGAAATTAAAAATTATTCTGTATTGGTCATTGATGCGAATTGAACAAAAGCCCTTTAAATTGCCTTTTAAATGTTCAAATCTGTTTGAAGGCGGAGCGATTAAATCTTGTTCAGCAAATGCATAATGAAGCATATCTAATTTTCTTTTCGCAACTTTTTGAATAGAATTGTACTTTTTTGAATTTAAACCATTAAAAATATTTTCAGTTTCTTTATCTTTAAAAGACTTAATCATATTATCATATTATCACCATATGATAAGTTTGTCAATTGTATCATTATATATATTACTTTTTCTCAAACAAATACCTGGCTTCAATAATAACAGGCAAACCTCTTACAACACAGAATACAATCGCAAAGACTGCAGCCCAGAACCCTATTGCCCAGATGATTTCTCTATGCGGGCAAACAGGCATTTTTGCTGCAATAATCAGAATAAAAGCAACGACTTTTGCAACAGCGTAGCTTATTCTCATAAATCTCGAGCCTGTAATAAATTTGCAGACAGGATTAACCTGCATCCCGAACGGCGTAAGCCCCTGCTCCATTGCAGCACTTCTTATGGTATCTGTAATAAATCCTCTTGTTATTGCAATCAGCGGGAATAATATATTAAGCCAGCCCATTACAGCAAATAATATCCAGTATGTATTTTCAACAATTCTGTCGCCCATGATATCAAGAAGCGCACCGAACTTTGATTCTTCATGGAATTTTCGTGCGACATAACCGTCTACACCGTCTAAAGAAAATGCAAGTATAGTTAAACCCAGTGCCCATAAATAAGCAGAAGTATTTCCTTGACAAGTGTATATAAGATATACTGCAAAAAACATAACGAAAATTCTGAATATTGAAATAAAATTAGCCATTTTTTCACCATTTGTCGGGATACATTTAGTATTACTACCGGCCTGTTCCGTAATTCGTCCGTATCCCTGTTGAACGTATTCCCGGCCGGAAGGACAGACTATACTTTCATTCTCGAAAGAGCAAAGTCTTTTTTATTCAAATCTTCAACTTTAGAGCCGAGCATAATTCTTTCAGCCTCTTCTAAAATGCTTACTACTTCATAGCCGTTAGCACCGTCAGAGCGGGCTTTTTGACCTGTAGCACAGCAATTTACAAAATGCTGGCATGCAAGTTTAAGCGGTTCGATTTCAAGATAATCAAGCGCATAATTTTGAGTATTAGCCGGTGTAAAGTTATCATAAACTTTTAACTTATCACTGGGAGCTGTATCATCAAATATAGCAGTAGCTTTTGTTCCTCTTACGAGAAGCATAACGTGTTTCTGCGGAGTAATCCAGCTGTCCGAGATATGTGCAATCATTCCGCCTTCAAATTCAATTCCGAGATGTGTAATATCCATTATATCGTTTCTTTCTGAAGAACAGCCGATTGCAGATATAATTTTTACAGGCTCTTTTCCTGTTACATAAGCTATCATGGAAACATCATGCGGAGCCAAATCCCACATAACGCTTCTGTCATTTTTATGATAATTTACATTTAATCTGTCGCTTTGAGCATAAACCGGTTCGCCTAAAATGCCTTCTTCAATAAGCATTTTTAATCTGTTAACAGCCGGATGATAAAGGAGCAGGTGGTCTACCATCAAAACCAGACCTTTTGATTCGGCAAGTTCAGTAAGCACTCTGGCTTCTTCCGCTACCGTTGATATCGGTTTTTCCACATAAACATTTTTTCCGGCTTCAAGCATTGCTTTAACTATTTTAAAATGTGTATGGCTTGGGGTTACGACCGCAACCCCGGTTATTTCCGGATTATTAATAATATCATTGAAATCTTTTGTAACTTTTACTCCGGGGAATTGTTCCTTTACTGTTTTAAGTGATTCGTCATCCAAATCACAAACCGTCTCAAGAACCCCGAGATTATAAAAATTGCGGACAATATTGCGTCCCCACATACCGTAACCTATTACTGCTATTTTTTGTTCTTTCATACTTATCTTTCCCCTATAGGAAAATTATATTACAATGAAGTTTTTCCGTAAAGTGGACGATATTAAATTTTCATAAAGTTTATCTAATTAATATATTGACTTCAACCTTTGTTAGCAATATAAAAGTATTTGGTAAAATTAGTAAAATAGTTTTGGGAATGTAAATAGTTATGGAAATTTATTTTTTAGCTTTAGGTATGCTGCTTGCGGGAGCTTTACTTTCCGTTATTGTAAAAGACAGTTGGAAATTTAAAGTTTGTTCGATATTTACACTAATATCATCAATAGTGTTATTTTTACCTGCAGCAGCAGTATTACTTACCGGCGGTACATTAGCTCAGACGGTTTATATGTCACCGATTATCGGAGATGTTGAATTTGCGATAGATCCGCTTTCGGCATTTTTTGTTATGGTAATATCAGGCATGAGCTTTCTTGGTACATTATACGCCAACGGTTATATGAAACCATACCTGAATAAAGGAATGAATGTAAGCTCGCACTGTTTTTTCTTAATGATGCTTATTGCATCTATGGTACTTGTTGTTACAGTTCAGAATGCATTTTTCTTTCTTGTAGTATGGGAAATAATGTCACTTTCTTCATTCTTCCTTGTTATTTTTGAAGGAGAAAAGAAGGAAGTCCTTTCTGCGGGAATTAAATATTTAGTTTATATGCATTTGTCTGTGTTATTCATTATTGCAGCATTTGTTTTATTAAATATTTATTCAAACAGTTTAACTTTTTCGGATTTTGCAGTCGCTCTTCACGGAGAACAGACATTAGCAAATATAGTATTTTTATTGGCTTTTATAGGCTTTGGGATAAAAGCGGGGTTTGTTCCGTTTCATAACTGGCTTCCGGACGCGCATCCGGCTGCTCCTACGCATGTTTCGGGGATTATGTCAGGCGTTATGATAAAGACGGGAATTTACGGAATTTTAAGAGTGCTTTTGTTTGTCGGAACCCCTTCAAAGCTTATTGCTTACACGGTTCTCATTGTTTCCGCGATTTCTGCTTTGTACGGCGTTTTATACGCTATAACGCAGCATGATATAAAAAGACTGCTCGCTTATCACAGTATTGAAAATATCGGAATAATCGGTATGGGCATAGGAATAGGAATGCTTGGACTTGCTTATTCTAATCCGGCGGTAGCTATTTTAGGATTTGCAGGCGGTATCTTACATATACTTAACCATTCAATATTTAAAGAGCTTCTGTTCTTTGCAGCGGGAGGGGTTTACCTTAAGACTCACACAAGAAATATTGAAAAACTCGGCGGACTTATTAAAAATATGCCTTATACGAGTTTGTTATTTATAATAGGTTCTGTTGCAATATGCGGCCTTCCGCCGTTTAACGGGTTTATCAGCGAATTTCTGATTTATGCGGGCATGTTGAAAGGAATTCCGTCATCAGAAATAAATTTATTTATAACTCTGGTTTTTGCAATAGCTGCGCTTGCTCTTGTCGGAACAATGGCGATTTTATGTTTCACAAAAGCTTCAGGTATAACATTCTTAGGAAATCCGCGTAGTGAACAAGCCGAAAATGTTAAAGGAGATGTTGCAAGAGTTATGATAGTTCCGATGGGAATTCTTGCATTCCTTACGTTTTTTATCGGAATGTACCCGCAATATTTTATCGGAGCTGTTTTGGTTCCTGCGTCAATGTTTGCGGGAAGTGAAGCTATTCTTCCGATATTTAATTCAGTAATGGCCCTTGTAAGTACATTAAGCTGGTACTTCTTCTTGTTCCTTGTTTTAGTATTGGTTTTATTTGCGCTAAGAGCACTTATAAAAAGCAAAGTTGTACTTCATAATACATGGGGCTGCGGATATAATCGGGCTAATAACCATATGCAATATACAGCAACGTCTTATGCGGATTTGTTCATATCGACTCTAAAACCGCTTTTTAAGCGTGTTACACATATTAAGAAGCCGAAAGAACTCTTCCCTAAAGAAGCTTATTACGAGCTTGAGGTTGAAGATATTGAAGAAGCTTATATTGTAAAACCGCTGATTAGCTGGGATGAAAAATTCCTCGCAAAATTTGAAAGAATTCAGAGCGGAAATATTCAGCAGTATATCTTGTTCGGTTTGGTATTTCTGATAATTGCAATTATCGGTTTGGTTTACTTTGGGGGATAACGATGATTAGTTTAACAGTAAATATATTAATACTTTTATTTGTACCTTTCTTAATGATTGGTGTAATAAAAAAGACAAAAGCCTTCTGGGCCGGAAGAAAGGGTGTAAGCATATTCCAGCCTATATGGGATTTTATAAGGCTTATGAAAAAGGATGCGGTAATTAGTGAAACAACTTCCTGGGTATTTAAGTTCGCTCCGATTATCGGGTTCGCTTCAATTTTATTTGCTTCATTTTTCGTGCCGTTAGTCGGCGGAAGAGCTTTATTTAATATTCCGTTTGCTTTTGTATTATTTTCTTATATATTAGGTTTCGGGAAATTCTTCTCGCTTATATCTGCTCTTGATACCGGAAGCAGTTTTGAAGGTATGGGAGCTTCAAGAGAAGCTTGCTTTTCTACGATAGTTGAGCCGGCATTTTTTATAAGTATGGCTTCAATCGCTGCTTTAAGCCAGAATTATACATTTGAAAGCTTAAGGTTAATTTTAAAAAATGCGGGAGCTTACGGGTATGTAATTATTGCATTGCTTGCAGTAACTTTATTTATAATGCTTCTGATTGAAGGATGCAGAGTTCCGGTTGATGATCCGACAACTCACCTTGAATTAACCATGATACATGAGGTTATGATACTTGATAATTCAGGCCCGGATTTAGGGTTAATTACCTGGGGGGCTGCAATAAAAATGTTTATTTTTGAAGCATTAATTGCAAACCTTATTATTCCGGCTTCGTTGCATGGTTTGGCAGCACTTGTTGCATTCCTTGCCGTTATATTTATTCTTGCGCTTATAATCGGTACGGTAGAATCTTCAATGGCAAGATTCAGAATGACACACGTTTTTGAATTTATTTTTGTAATGTCAATAACCGCGCTCATTATATTAGCACTGGTAACATACCGGATATACGGCGGGTAAACAGTGATGAGTGATACGTTAAGGGTGCATTAACAAAGAGGATAGAAGGAATAGATTATGGAAAATATTTTTATAATTTTGTTAGGTTTATCAATGATATATATAGCGGCAACGAGCCGTTTGTCTGCGCATATTAACATGCTTATTGCGCAAGGCTGGCTGTTGTTTTTTGTATGTCTTTCCGGGTTTGCAAAAGAACCTTGGTTTAACTGGCATATGGTTGCAGGGCCGTCCTGTATTACTGCAAATATGCCGCACATTATAAGCTTATTATTTATTATTGTTGAAACGCTTATAGTTAAAGCAATTGTTATTCCGCTTTTTTTGAAAAAAGTTCTTAAAAAAACACAGGCACACAGGGATACTGAAGCTAATATTCCGCATTTTTACAGCTTGTTTATTGCAAGTATAATTTTATTCGGCGGATTTCTTGTTGCAAATATCGGAGCTCCAGAATTTAAGCTTGTAGATTCCATGTATTTTGGTGTTTCGCTCTCAATTATAATTACAAGTTTATGGCTTATTACAATTAAACATAAAGTTTTATCGAACGTTATCGGATTTATAACAATGGAAAACGGCATATTTCTTCTTTCGCTTTCGGTAGCTAAAGAAATGCCGATTATTGTAAATCTTGGCGTTTTACTTGATATATTTATTGCAGTATTTATTTTGGGAATGCTGGTTAATGAAATCAATAACGAATTTGAAGATTTGGAAGTAGCACATTTATCAGACTTAAAGGATTACGAATACAATGATTAATTTAATTTTATTATTTCCGATTTTGGCATTTATTATTTTAGCTTTATGCAAAAAGAAATTTTTGAATAATCTGATGATTAATATTTATGCAGCAGTACATTTTATAGTTTCGACTGCATTCTGTCTTAATACGGATTTTCTTCCGATGTGGAAACCATGCAGATTTTTTGCGGTTGATGATACAAACAAAATCTTCCTTATGGTAATGTCTGCAGTTTTTCTGGCTGTTGCTGTTTATAACAACGGTTATGTAAAAAAAGAAACCTCACTTACGAAGAAATTAAGACATTATACTTATATGGTCTTATTCTTTGTATTTTCAATGACCGGTGCGGTTTTGAGTAATAACCTGGGAATTGCATGGGTATTTATTGAAGGTACGACATTAGCAAGCGCATACTTAATTTATTTCCACAAAACAAAACATTCAATTGAAGCGGCCTGGAAATATGTGTTTATCTGCTCAATCGGTATTGCTCTTGCCTTTGTCGGAATTATTCTTATGACAATTGCAACAGGCAGCCTTAATTCGTTATTCTATAGTGACTTATATAATAATGCACCGTTATTTAATCATTTCTGGCTGCAATTATCTTTTGTATTTATTTTATTCGGTATTGGTACAAAAATGGGTTTGGCTCCGGTTCATTTCTGGCTGCCTGACGCTCATGCGGAAGCTCCGAGTCCTATTTCGGCTCTTTTATCCGCTACATTATTAAACTCAGCTTTTTTAATGATAGTAAATGTATTCAGAGTAATGGTTTTTTCCGGCTGTAGCGGTTACGCAAGGATTATGCTTTTAGTTATGGGCTTTTTATCACTGTTTATTACAGCAGTGTTTGTTTATCATATTAATAACTACAAAAGAATGCTCGCATATTCTTCTATTGAAAATATGGGAATTTTAGCTATAGGAACTGCTTTGGGCGGAGTTGGAATGCTTGCCGCTATGATACATTTAATAGGGCATTCGCTTATTAAAGGAGCATTCTTCTTAACTTCCGGCAATATTCTTGAAATCTACGGAACAAAGAAGATTAAATCCGTTACCGGTCTTTTGAAAACCGACAGGAGAACCGGCTGGCTCTGGATATTGTCATTTGTCGGAATTGCGGCTTTTCCGCCTTCAGTACTTTTTGTAAGTGAATTTTTGATGGTTAAGACCATGTTTTTAGAAAAACATTATATTTTATGCGCATTATTCCTGCTTCTTTTGACTATTGTGATTTACGGTTTAGCAAAAGCTGTTATTGGAATGGCATTTTCTTCTAATAAGGAAGAAAATGCGACAGAGCAAAGAGAGAAGGTTGTTCTGGATTGGACAATGTACCTTCCGCAAATTGTAATGCTTTTAATAGCATTCGGAATCGGGATTTATATGCCGAGAGGACTCTCCGAAACGGTATTAATGTCAGTTGCGGGTTTTTAAGATAGAAAATGTCAGTTTTATGAGGCTGACATTTTCTTTTTAAGGATTTTCCCCGTTTATTTTCTCCGTTGTTTAGTATAAAATTAAACTGAACGGAGAGTTGGGTATGAAAGAAAAAGTTTTGATATTAGGCCTTTCTAAGAGTGGAATTGCAGCGGCAAGACTTGCTTTAAAAAAAGGATATGATGTTTTTATAACTGAATTTAAGAAAGCAGATGAAATTAGAGAAGAGCTAAAGCCTCTGATTGAAGAAGTGAAAGTTAAAGGAGCCAAGATTGAATGCGGCGGGCATAGTGACGATTTTATAAACAACGCGGCTTTTGCAATAACGAGTCCGGGAATTCCTCCTAAATCTGAAATTTTTCAAAAACTTAACAGCAAAAATGTCAAGATAATTTCAGAGATTGAATTTGCATATCTGAATACAAAAACTCCGTTTATAGCAATAACGGGAACAAACGGAAAAACAACAACAACTTCTCTGGTATCGCATATTTTATCAAAACAGTTTTCAGCGCCAGTGTGCGGTAATATAGGTGTCCCTCCTTGTACTCTTGCAGAAGAAAAACATGATTTTCTTGTGTGTGAAGTTAGTTCGTATCAGGCAGAAATGACAGAAAAATTTAAGGCTAAAATTGCGTGCTGGACAAATTTTACCCCTGATCATATTGACTGGCACGGAGGATTGGAAAATTATTTTAAGGCTAAAGCAAAGTTGTTTCTGCCTCCGCAGGAGCCTGAATTTGCGGTATTAAATTCAAGAGATGAGAGATTAAAAGAGTTTGCTAAAGAGTGCAAAAATGTTATATTCTTTGATGATGAAAACGACTGCGGAATAAAAAATGAGGCAATTTTTTACAGGGGAGAAAAAATAATTTCTCTTAAAGACTGCCCGCTTGTAGGTCATCACAATTACCAGAACATTATGTGCGGAATAATTATTGCAAAGCTTTTAGGGATGAAAAATGAAGATATAAAAGAGAGAATTATGTCTTTTAAAGCTCCTGAACACAGGCTTGAAAAAGTTCGCGTAATGAACGGCATTACTTTTTATAATGATTCCAAAGCAACAAATCCGGAAGCTTCAATTGTAGCGATAAATTCTTTTAACAATCAGGATGTTGCGCTTATTCTCGGAGGAAGAGATAAAAACACGGATTTAACCGAAATGTGCAAGTCAATAAATCAGCATATAAAAACAGTTCTTTTGATTGGAGAAGCTGCGGAGAGATTTGAAAAAAATCTTTTAAAAAACGGTTTTAGTAATATAATAAAAGAACACACGCTTGAGGAAGCAGTTGATAAAGCAATAAGCTTGAAGCCGGATGTGGTTTTGCTCTCCCCGGCATGTGCAAGTTTTGATATGTTCAACAGCTATGAACACAGAGGAGATGTCTTTAAAAAATATGTCTTATCTAAATAAAAATATTGATGAAAGCCGGAGGATGAGCCCTCAAAATATGCAGTCAGACAGACCGCTTTTAATTGCGGTAATATTTCTTGTTGTAATCGGGCTTATGTCAATTTTTTCTGCAAGTGCACCGAAATGTGTTGAAATGGGAGTTAATCCGACAAGATTTCTCCTTCAGCAGATGTTTGGCGTAATTGTAGGGTTTATAGGCTTGAAGTTTCTTTCTAATTTTCATTATAAAAAATTAATAGCGTTTACATTTCCGTTTGCCATATTTGTAATTATTATGTTAATTTTGGTAAAAGTTGAGGGAGTTACGGTAAACGGTGCGCAAAGATGGATTAATATAGGGCCTTTGAGTTTGCAGCCTTCTGAATTCGCAAAACCAGCAGTTGTAATGCTATTGGCCGGAGTTTTTTACCGGAATGCTACTATTTGGGATAACAAAAAAATTATAATGGCATTTGTTCCGATACTTATTATGATAGGTTTGATTTTTACCCAGCCGAATTTAAGTATGGTGCTTCTTTTGCTTGCAACTTCGGTTGCAATTTATATTTGCGCGGGCGGCTCCTGGCAATTAATTATCGGCGGCGGTGCACTTATGATTCCTTTGCTTCTCTTGAAAGGTTTAAAAGGATATCAGTCTTCAAGAATTACAACATGGCTTCATCCGGAGGCTGATCCATTAGGAGCCGGATATAATATCATACAATCGCTTGTCGCATTCGCATCAGGCGGACTCTACGGAGTAGGCTACGGAAGCTCGAAACAAAAACTTGCCTGGCTTCCTGAAGCGCATACGGACTTTATTTTTGCCGTAATCGGGGAAGAACACGGATTTATCGGATGTCTTTTGATAATTTGTCTTTTTTGGACAATTCTGCAAAGAGGTTTTATAATTGCAGTTAAATGTCAGGATATGTACGGCAAGCTATTAGCACTAGGCTTAACATTCTCCGTATGTTTTCAAGGTTTTTTAAATATGTGGGTTGCAAGCTCATTTGTCCCCGCAACAGGAGTTCCGATGCCGTTTATAAGCTATGGCGGTTCATCTGTTATGGTTTCTCTGTGGATGATTGGAATTCTTTTAAATATTTCTAAAGATAATGTAAAAAGGGTAAGGTTCGGTAATGTCAGAAGTATACAATAGCAAATATTTTGTAACAGGAGGCGGCACAGGAGGCCACATTTATCCCGCAATGGCTGTAGCAGATATGCTTACAGATAGCGGAGAAAAAGTTTATTATGTCGGAAACAAGCGTAATATGGAATTTGAACTGGCTTCAAAAAAAGGTTATAAATTCCTGCATGTAAGCGTCTCCGGCATGCCGAGGAAGCTTAATCCTAAATTCTTTATCTGGGGAGTAAAACTTGTAAAAGCAATTATCCGCTCTGTCAGATATATAAAAAAATACAGTCCGAAGGCTGTATTTGCCACAGGCGGTTACGTTTCCGCTCCGATGATTTTTGCCTGTATTATAACAAAAACCCCTTATATAATGCATGATTGTGATGCTATGCCCGGGCTTGTTACAAGAAGACTTTCCAAGCGCGCAAAATACGTTACTCTTGCTTTCGAAAACGCTAAAAAGTTTATACCAAATAAACACGTTGTTATCACGGGAAATCCTATCAGAGAAGAATTTAAAATTTTATCTAAAACACAGGCGGCTTCAAACATGGGATTGAGCAGAAATCGCCTTACATTATGTATAATGGGCGGTTCACAGGGTGCAAAATCAATTAATAACACAACAATAGAATTGATAAAAGAATTCTCACAGGAATTAAATTTACAGGTGATTTTTCAGACCGGAAAAAAGAATTATGCTGAAGTAATTGAAAGATTGCAGCAGATTTATCCTGCATACGAACAAGACAGTAACCTTATTATCAGGCCGTATTTTGATGATATGATATCAGTTTTAAAATCAAGTGATATTGTTGTATCCCGGGCAGGCTCTTTGAGTATTTCCGAAATCTGCGCTTCCGAAACAGCTCCCGTTTTGGTACCGTTTCCATATGCGGCAGCTAATCATCAACGAATAAATGCAAAATATCTTCTTGATATGGGGGCTTGTATTTACATAGAAGATAAGGATTTGGAACCCAATACCCTGAGAGAAAAAATAGTGGAGCTTCTGGAAAATCCTGTTAAGATGAATTATCTTAAACAAAATGCTTCACATCTTGCGAAGTTTGATGCCGCAAAAGAGATTACAAATTTATTGAAAAATGTTTGTAAATAACGGCCCTATTGTTTTTACAGTTCGGTTTCAACTTTACTTAGCGGAACTTAAACATATAGCATTGCATTTTAAACACTTCTGTTAACAAAACTTAATATTTGAGTAAAAAAAAGCAATTTTTTCTCTTTTTATAACTTTATATATATACAAGATATCACAAATCATTACATAGTAAAGGAGAAATATATGGCAAGAGTTTTAATTTCAATGCCCGAAGAGTTTTTGGACAAAATTGATCAAGTAGCGGAAGGTGAAAACAGAACACGTTCAGAATTAATCAGAGAAGCTTTAAGAAGTTATATGTATAAAAGCAGAATGAAAGCTAATACTATGGCAACAAAAAATGCAGCAATTCTTGAAGCTCTGCTCGATTAGGTTTGATTTTAAAACGAAGCGGAAAAAGGAAAAGGATTTAAAAGGATTAGATTAAAGGCCGTGAAATTAAAACGGTCTTTTTCTTGTATATAAAGGGTTATGTTATAATAATTACATGCAAGAGATAATTGTCGGAAAAACATATCAACATTACAAAGGTAATTTATATAAAATTCTCGCACTTGCCGGGCATTCCGAAACGGGAGAAGAAATGATTGTATATCAGAATACGGAAAAAGGAGATATTTGGGTTCGCCCGAAACATATGTGGAATGAAATGGTCGATGTTAACGGAGAAAAAGTTTTGAGGTTCAAACAGTTATGCTAACAAAAGAAGTACGAGAATGGATGCAGAAAGTTGAGAGAGGACAATATTCACAAGAAGATGCAATGCAGGAATTTATACGTTTCGCCTCTTTTCTTACAAGAGAAGAAATGAAAATGATTAAAAAGAAATTAGAAAGCAAATAAGACTTTTTTAAACTTATAATTTCCCAATAAAGCTTTATTGCAAAATATCTTTTCTTGTAATTATTCCGAGAACTTTTCCTGCTTTATTTATAACAACAGCCCACTCGGTGGAATTTTCATGCAACCTGTAATATGCAACATAGAGACTTTCATCGGGAAAAACGGTTACCGGATTTGTATCAATAATTCTGTTAACTTCAGCTTTCTGCATATCAGAATCAATTAAGGCATCTTCGATATCCGATTTTGTAATAATTCCGGCGAGCCGCCCTTTATCATCAACTATCGGATAAGCATGATGTCTCTCGTTGTTCATAATATTTAAAATTTCCGTTATATCCGTATTGTTTTTAAAAACTCTAACCTCTTTTGACATAACATCTTCTACCACTGCTGCGGCAGAAATATCCGAATGCATATTTTTATATTGATTAACGGCAAGCTTAGAGTAAATCGGTTTGTGATTAAATTTTTCAGCGGTCAAATCCGCAACGGCAGCCGTAAGCATAAGCGGAAGAATGCAATCATACCCGCCGGTCATTTCAAAAATCATAACAACTGCAGTTATCGGAGTTCTCGCAACGGAAGCAAGAAATCCCGCCATACCTAATAAAGCGATAGAAGCCGGATTCAAATTCATTCCGAAATAATTAAACACAAAACCCGTAATATAACCTAAAAAAGAACCGAGCATCAGCATCGGAAGAAAAATTCCTCCTGCAGCACCGGAAGAAAAACAAACCGGAGTAATAATAAATTTAAGCAGAAAAATAATACATACTGCAGCTATAGGAAAACCGTTTTGCATAATAACGGTTACACTGTCATTGCCGGATGAAAGAATGTACGGTACAAAAAGACCCGCAATCCCGGTTACCAATCCTGCAAGCGCCGGTTTCAAAAAGTTTGGGATTTTAATCTTTGCATACAAATCATTAAAAAGAAATATTGTTTTAGAAAACAATACTCCGACAGTTCCTGCTAAAAGTCCGAGTATTATACATATAATAATTATATTTATATCAGTCTTGACAGGTAATGATGATATTTCAAAAGCCGGATTATTACCGAAAAAATGTCTTGCAATGCCGGCGGCAGTAACAGTCGCAACAAGGACCGGAAAAAGCATTGAAGGTGAAAATTTATGAATTAATTCTTCAAGAACAAACAGAGTACCTGCAACCGGAGCATTGAATGTTGCACCGATAGCTGCCCCGGCCCCTGAAGCAATAAGTTTATCTTTGTTATTACCTCTAAGCCTGAAAAATTTACCGACTAATGAACCGGCTCCCGCTCCGAGCTGCACACTCGGGCCTTCTCTGCCAAGAGACAAACCGGTTCCTATTCCGATTATCCCTGCAAAAAATTTTACAAAAACCGTCCTTACCCTTATTATTTTACCGCTTCTTAAAAGTGACATTTTAACATACGGAATACCGCTGCCGGATGTTTCCGGAGCCAATTTATATACAAGCAGCCCTGAAATAAGACCTCCGAGTGTTGTTACTGAGAGAAATAAAAGCGGGGTTGCATAAAAATGAACCATGACAAATTGAAAAAGGTTTTCAATTCCGAGTCTGAAAAGTACAACCGACACTCCTGTTAAAATACCTACAAGAATTGCCTGCCAAAATATTTTTGTAAATCCTTTTGTCATAATATTTATTATAACGTCAAAAAACTTAATAAAACTTAAATTATTGGCAATTTTTTATTAAAATATTACTTTATATACATGTAGCAGGTTTAAAGGTAATATTTTTGTATGACTTATGAAAACTATAATAATTTATTCCGCCCGCAGTACGCTTCTCCCGTAAGTTTTAAGGAAGATGCTTCTAAAGAGGATATAACAAACTCTGCACCTGCTATTATTTCAAAACCGATAAAAACAGTAGAAAATGCTATTAATACTACTGTCGATACTTTCGTAAAAACAGAGGAGCAAAATGAAAAGAAAAAATCTCACAAAACCGCAATTACGGTAGGAAGCTCCGTTCTGGTGCTTTCAGCAATTGTTGCAATGCTTAACCCGAAATTTTCCGGCAAATTAATTAACAAATTAAAAATAATGTCGCATAAAGCCGGTACAAAAGCGCAAAAGAGCGAAGGAAACGGGGTAAAAAGCAAATTTTATAATTCTATGTCAAAGTTTTGGAAAGGTATAGGAGACACTTTCCAGTTTACAAATACACTAAATGCCGGAAAAGATATCGGCTTTAAATGGCTTTGTACCAAAGAAAAAACTTTCAGCGGTGTAAAAAATAAAACAGCCAGAAATTTTTTACAAAAATGCGATTCATTGTTCAGAAAACCCATGACTCCTATGCACAAATCTATTACAAATTGGTTTGATAAAATAAGTAAGCGCACGGTGCAAATGAATTATCAAAGCGCAATGAAAAAGCTGGACGCGTTTGAAGATTTGGTAAAATATTATAAAGGTAAATTACCCGCAGATAAACAAAAATTACTGGAACAAAAATTAAGTGAAATAAAGACTGCAAGGGAGTATTTTTCATCATCACAAACCGCGGAAAGATTAAAGACGCAGGAAAAATTAATGTCAAATCTTGAAACAGACTTAATTCCGCGTTACAGAGAATATGCAAAAAATTTATTCGGCAAAAACGGTAATAAAAAGAAATTAATTAAAGATAACATGTCTTTTTGGGCGGAAGATATGCTTATGCCCGTTCGTAACAAGCTGGAAAAAGACGGACAGGATGTCGTAACTTCTCTTGTCGGCGATATTAAAGGTGCAAAAGGCAAATTCAATGAAATTGCAGATATAGTAACGCCTTACTTATCCAAGGATGAAGCCATACTTCTCGACAAAAAATTAAAGAACGCGGATAAAGCTCTGCATAAAGCTAATTTTAGCGAAACGGTCGGATATTTTGATAAAAAACGTGATTTAATGATAGGCGGTGCGCCTACTGATATATTATCCGGACTTGCCATGGTCGGTTTAAGCGGAATCGCAGTCAGTACCGCTAACACAAAAGAAGACAGAATCTCAAATGCCATAACAGCCGGTTTCCCTGCTATCGCCGGCGTCGGAACCTCTATTGCCCTGACTGCAATGTTATTTTCAGGGGTTAAAAGCTTGATATACGGTTCCGTAACAGGTGCACTGTTCAGTTTAATGGGAAGCGGAATAAACAGATTAATTTATCCGAAAAATAATACCCCAATGCTTGCTCAAACAGAATCTAAAAAGGAGGTCAAAAATGCTTAACGCAATTGTTCAACAATTTTTAGTACATTTTTTCTCAATGTTTCGTAATCCTTGTTATTGTCGAGTAGAAAGTTCCAATCCCGAACATCGTCTAAATCGACTTCTGTAATATCGTTTTCTCCTACAAGTTTTCCGCCCCGCATTTCTCGTACCTCGCGGTCGGCTTCCACTCTTATTGAAACAGCTCCTGCTGATTTAAAAACTTCATATTCGTGCTTAATTCTAACATCTGTAACAACAATGTTACCTTTTTGTTCGATAATTTTTTCAATCCAGTAGTCCGGATTTTGCCTCCGGCCCCAATTGCCTAAATCAATCAGTCCCTGGCGATATTTAGGCTTATCTGCTTCTATTTGTTCGTATGTAAGTCCATGCTGCTTGGCATACTCAATTTTTATAATATCGCCCATTGCACAACGTCTGAAATCCGGCATGGCTTCCATTAATATCTTTGCGGCAGTATCTTTGCCTGAATATTGTTTCCCTGAAAAAATTATAATCATAAAGCCGCCTTACTTTCCTACAAGCAGTGTTATATCATTAAAAACAACCAGTATCATTAAAATTATTAACAATGAGAAGAAAACTGAAGATATAATTTCAATAACTTTTTCATCCAGCGGTTTGCCCATAATTTTTTCCACAAATAAGAAGAATAAATGTCCTCCGTCTAAAGCCGGAATCGGCAGAATATTCAGAATTGCAAGGTTCATTGATATCAATGCGGCAAGAAGGATTCCGGAAGATTTACCGCTTTTTTCTATCATATCGCCGCCGATTTTTGTAATCGCAACAACTCCATGCATATCTTTAAGCGGAATATTTCCCGTAAACAATTGTCCGAGAGAGTACATCATTAAATATGTGTTATCCCAAAGATAAATGCAACTGCCTTTAACAATTGCCGGTACGGTTTTTGTCTCTATCATAATCTGTTCCGTTTTTAATCCTATCCCGATAACTCCCTTTTCATCCGGATAAACGGGACTAAGTTCAATTGTTTTTCCCCCGCGTTCTACAGATATATTAATAGGATGAACCCCGTTTGAAAGAGTTTCTGCGACTTCATACATCGTGTATTTTCCGTCTGATACATAAACCGTTTTACCGTCAATTTCTTCGGCTAGCGGTTTAAGTTTTTCGTTGAATTTGACAGCATCTTCCCGCTTAAAATACTTAGCACCTTTTAGAGCATATTTATCCATTGTTATAACATCTTTATCCAAATCTTCAGGCAATCTTATTGCAATTCCCGAAGGTATAATTTCATCTTTTGAAAGTCCCGGGTTTAAGTCTTTTAACTTAGAGAAGTTCTTATCAACAGTTGTTTGTGAAATTAATCCGCCGGCTTTCGCGCTGTTTTTAACAAGTGTTATGAATGAATATGCATTATTGATTTCGCAACCGTTTACTTTTAAAATTCTGTCACCTTCTTGAATACCTGACTTCCAGATACTTGCATCTTTTGGTGCACTGATACCGGCCGTATAAACTTTGAAATTACCGGAAGGAAGTTTGTGAGAAACAGTGGCAACAAGCATTACCAGAGCAATCGCACAAATTACGTTTGCGATTACCCCGGCTGTAACTACGACAGCCCTTTGCCATATCGGTTTATTCATAAATCTTTCGGGAGAATCCTGCGGCAAATCACAATCTTTCTCATCATCGGGAAAAGAGACATAACCGCCCAACAAGAGTGCGTGAACTAAAATTTCAACATCACCTGCTTTTCCTCTGTATAAAGTCGGACCTACAGGAAGGCCGAATCCGAATTTATCGACTTTAATTCCGAAAGCACGTGCGGCCAGAAAATGTCCCGCTTCATGGACAAGAATAAGTAAACTCAATAACAAAATCATTATGATAATTGACATACATTCTCCTCTTTGCTCTCTTGATTTTAGCATAAAAAAGAAAAGAGTGAAGTACGGAACTCATACAGCAGAGCAGTATAAATTAAATATAACATTAGCGTGAAGAATTTTGTGTGATAAAAACAGATTTATTTTTGTTATATAATTTATTCTATCGGAGGAGATAGTATGAAAAAGAATATTGATTGGGCTAATCTGGGTTTTGGTTATATAAAGACGGACTACAGATTCGTAGCAAACTATAAAGACGGTAAATGGGATGATGGCGCTATTATAACAGATGAAAATATTGTTATGAATGAATGCGCATGCGTTTTGCAATATGCTCAAACTTGTTTTGAAGGAATGAAAGCCTATCGAACCGTCGACGGAAAAGTCGTTTGCTTCCGCCCGGATTTGAATGCCAAAAGAATGGCAGATTCCTGCTCTTATCTTGAAATGCCTGTATTTCCGGAAGATAGATTTATAGAAGCCGTAATTGAGACAGTAAAGAAAAATACAGACTATGTTCCTCCCTACGGTTCAGGTGCTTCTTTATATATAAGACCGTATATGTTTGGTATAAATCCTGTTATGGGAGTAAAACCAGCTTCGGAATTTCAATTCCGAATATTTACTTCTCCCGTAGGTCCTTATTTCAAGGGCGGTGCAAAACCGATTACCTTAAGAGTTCCTGATTTTGACAGAGCCGCTCCTCACGGAACAGGACATATAAAAGCAGGTTTAAACTATGCAATGAGCCTTCATCCGATAGTTGATGCGCATAAGCAAGGCTATAATGAAAATATGTATCTCGATTCCGCAACAAGAACCAAAGTAGAAGAAACCGGCGGAGCTAATATTATTTTTGTAACAAAAGACAAAAAAGTGGTAACTCCGAAATCTTCAACAATTTTGCCTTCAATTACAAGGCGTTCCTTAATGTATGTTGCGGAACATTATTTAGGCTTAGAAACGGAAGAAAGAGAAATCTATTTTTCGGAAGTCAAAGATTTCGCAGAATGCGCTCTTTGCGGAACAGCGGCAGTTCTTTCTCCCGTCGGTAAAGTTGTGGACCACGGGAAAGAAATATGTTTCCCATCCGGCATGGAAAAACCGGGCGAAATTACACAAAAACTTTATGATACACTTACCGGAATTCAGATGGGCAAAATTGAAGCACCGGAAGGCTGGATAAAAGTTATCGAATAAAACCTTATCTAGGGTGAGATTGTTCTTTACGAGTCGTATTCTATTCCGGCTTAAACTCTTTTTTTGCTTCACCTAAATTGTATGTGTTATAAATGTTTGAATACAATTTGGCGGCGGCTGCTGCGTTGCTTTTTTGAGTGTAAGCCAGCACCGCATCAAATCCTTTTTTGTTAATTGTGCCATCTATATTGGCGGTATCCGGAACATCGGATTTGCTCAACATATCTGCGGCCAAAATACTTGTACCGTATTCTGCAATGTCGATTTTACCGTCTTTATTAATATCAAGAGCTGCGGAAGTAAAGGTTTCATCGGGTGCAAAACCGGAGTCTAATTTTTTCACCTCAACTTCTTTTACCCCGCCCATTTCTTCATAAGCAGCCCCTAAGACAGCCTGTTTATCAATTTGTCCTTTGGGCATTTTGGGCATATATCTGTATTCAAATTCAAGCGGAGGGAGTGCTTTCAGATACTCATCATTTTCTTTTAAAAATTTATCAAGTTTCTCCGCATTTTTTTCAGCAGCATTTGGGGCAAAGCCAAAATCCAAAATCGGAGCGGGATTCATTGTATCAGCAATAATAGGTTTTTCAAGATATGTATAATAATTTTCTACAGCATTTCTGCCGTACTTTACAGACGGATTTGTAACTTTATTATCATATTTACCCTGCTTACCATCAATTTTTGCTACATTACCCGAGACTTCGAATGTCATAATTTAACCTCCACACTGTATATATTTATAAAAACAGAAAGTATAAAATAATTGCCTCGAATTTTACAAAAATTAACAAAAAAACAGTGACTTTATTTCCGAAAAAGTTTTCAAAAAAACTATATAGAAAGACAGGTAAGCACTTTTCTTAAAACCTCTTCGGAATCAGAGCCGTTTTCTATTGTCGGAAGAACTTTTGCCAGTGCATTTTCAATTTCTTTTTCTTCATAACCCAATGAAAGTAAAACAGCTTGTGTATCATCAACAGCCTGGGTTTGAGCTATTGAACAAGCTGCTTTCGGCAATTCTGTTTTTATCAGCCGGTCTTTTAATTCCAAAATTATTTTTTGTGCAAGCTTGGGCCCAACCCCTTTTGCGCGCGTAAGTTCTTTAAAATCTCCGTTTATAACAAGTGAAATTAAATCGCAGGCATCAAATTCATTCAACAGAGCAATAGCCATTTTTGCTCCGACTCCGGAGACAGAAAGGAGAATTTGAAAAATATCCCTTGTTTCTTTATTAGAAAAACCGTAGAGTGACATAGCGTCTTCTCTGTGAGCAAGAAACGCATATATTTTTTGAACGGAATCTTCGTTTGTTTGAATATAATTAAAATCTCTTTCGCCTGTTTCAAGCAAATATCCGGTTCCGGCTGTTTCAATCGTAATAAAACATCCTTTTGAAGTCCTTTTTTTGTCGGTAACAAAACCTTTGAAATAATCAAACATCCTGCATCTCCTTACAGAGATTATTATATAACAAATAAGAAACAAGCGCCCCCTTTACAATCAATCTTGTTTTGTGTATGATGTTCTAGTAGCCAATTAAATATCTTTGGAGGAGTGCCAGAGCGGTTGATTGGAGCGGTCTTGAAAACCGTCGTACGTGCGAGCGTACCGTGGGTTCGAATCCCACCTCCTCCTCCATTTAAAAAGCCCGAACCATAAAGGTTTCGGGCTTTTAATATTATCTACTATGTGCATTGTGTGAACACTATCCATTTTGAACATTATTCTGATTGAATGAATTAAGTACATTCATTGCTGATAGAAGGTAGGTCAGGCATTGCCTGACTATTATAATTTCATCAAGTATTATGGAATTGCCCCAAAGGATTAGAAGTTTTTGTCAGGCAATGCCTGACCTACAGACTGTTCCGGCAATCGGGCAAGAGCAGCCGCAAGAGAATGCTCATGTACGGTAAAGTATCACAAGAAAATTATGTCGA